>CAXTZG010000001.1:0-6582 GCA_964248625.1 uncultured Acetobacteraceae bacterium
GACCTTGCCGGTCGCCAGCAGCGGTGCCGCGATCGTGCTGCTGGCATAGGTGCTGTCGTTGCCGTCGACCGCGCCGACATACACCGTGTCGGTGGAAACCGTCTTGACCGTCGCGGTGGTGGTGAAGCCGTTGATGTCGAGGCTCAGCGTCTCGGTCGAGACGGTCTGGCTCGCCGGCACCGACAGCTGCAGCGACCGGAGCGCCGCCTGCAGCTGGGCCGCGGTGCCGCTGAAGCTGTAGCTCAGACCGTTTGCGGAAACGCTGCCGCTTCCAGGGGATACCAGCGTCGCAGCACCGCCGGGAAGCGTCACCGTGGCGCTCAGCACCTGCGACGGGCTGCCGGCGTCGCCGACCAGCACATCCTGATACGGCGCATCCAGCACGAAGGGGGCGGCGACGATATCGACGGGGAGGTCGCCGACCGCAAGGCCGGTCGCCGCCGTCACGGTGATGGCGATGCCCAGGGACGCGGTCTGCGTGCCGTCGCTGACCGAGATCGTCTCGCTCTCGTGGCCGGACAGGCCGGGCGCCGAGATGAAGATCAGCTGACGCAGAAAGGTCTGCAGCGTGCCGGCGGTGCCGCTGAGGGTCAGGGTGCTGCCATCGGCCGACATGGCGGCGCCGCCGGTGTTCCAGAACGAGCCGAGCAGCGGGTTCGACAGGGTGACGGTCGCGGTCAGCGTCGCGCCCGGCGAGGCGGAGGTCAGCAGGATGGAGGAATTGGTGGTGATCGGCGCGGTGGCGGTGGATGTCGCCGACGAGTTGGACAGCGCGATGGTGTTGTCGATGGACAGCGCAGTGCTGCCGGTGATCGTTCCGGCCGAATCGACGATCGTGGTCGTCAGCGTGGTACTGCCGAGCGCTCCGGTGGCGGCCGTGAAGGACAGCGCCTGCAGCCCGGCGGTGAGCTGCGCCATCGTGCCGGTCATGGTGAAGGTGGCACCGTTCGCCGAAACGCTGCCTGATCCGGACGCGGTCGTCAGCTTGCCGAGCGATGCGTTGCCGAGCGTGGCCGTGACGGTGGCGATCGTCGACTTGCTTTCGGCAAAGACCTGCGCCAGCGCGTAGGGCAGAGCCGCGGATGCGTTGGTGATGACCTCGCTCTGCTGCACACCGGTCATGAGATCGTCGGGGCGGACGGCGCTGCCGCGGCTCTCGAGCCCGGACTCCGAGTTGGACGGCGTCAGGGTCAGGCTCGACAGCCAGTTGCCGACATTGTTGAGCGAGTTCGGATCGGTCGTGGAATAGATCACGTCGCCGCCGGTGATTCCGCCATCCTTGACCACGATCTGCGTGGGCAGGGCGCCGGCCGCCCTGAGGATCGCCACCACCTGCTGGGTGTCGGACAGGAAGCTCTGGTCGTCGCCGCTTTCCGGCGACAAGGTGATCGAGCTGCGCAGGCCGTTCTGCGTCGCCCAGCGGATCTCCGCCTCGATGCTCTGCTGGTAGGCAGGCTCGCGGGCAAGAAAGAACCAGGACGGCATGTCGAAGGTGATGCCGCCGCTGTAGAGCGCGCCGGCCCGGGCATAGGCGGTGGCGGCCGACGTCGCGAAGTCGACGGTCTCGAACTCCGACATCATCGGCGCCAGGTTCAGGATGCCGAACGCGCGCGCGTTGTCGACATAGGCCTCCCAGTTGACCAGGTCCTGCTTGGTCCAGATGTAGTCGTTGTAGGTGTTGACGTTGGCTTCGGTCGGCACGTAGCCCTGATAGGTGGTGAAGAGGGCGTCGGCGCTGTCGGTGAAGAAGCCGGTATTGGCGCCGGTGCTGGCGACATGCTCCTGATCGGAAGGCTGCACGACGCCCTGCGTGGTGATCGCGCTTGAGCCGGTGACCGAGACCCCGGTCGGCAGGTTGCCGCCGGTGATCGAGTTCGCGGCCGCATCCTCGGCCTGCTCCTGCTGCACGATGCCGTTGGCGACGGTCGCGGTGATCGTAGCGATCGACGAGATCGGCACGGTGATGCTGGCACCCGCCTTCAGCACGTAGTAGCCGGAGCTGCCGTCGGCATCGGTGGCGACGAAGCCGCCGACGGTCGGATCGATGTCGACCTGATAGGCGCCGCTGCTGCCCTTGACGACCACCCCTTCGTAGATGATCTGGTTCGCGCTCGAGCTGTTGGTCAGGGTGACGGTGCCGGCACCCCACTGGGGAGCGGCGGTGATCAGCGCGGACGAGGTGATGGCGGCCCCTGGGACCGCGATGTGCGTCACCTGGTTCGCCAGCAGGTTGCCCGAGGGGCCGTCGACCAGCGCCTGGGCGAACAGCGCCAGCGACTGGCCGGGCTGGATCGTGTAGGTGCCGGCCGTGCCGACGCCGGTGGCGGCATCGGACCAGCCCGGCTCCAGCCGCGGCATCTGCACGAGCTGATACTGCACGCCGCTTGCCGAGGACACCAACGTGCCGATCGGCAGGGTGATCGCCGTCGTGCCGGTGTTGGCGATCGTCACGGACATGATCGCCATCGGCTCGGTCTGGGTGAGCTCCACCAGGCCGGAGCCGGTTCCGGACCATTCGGACAGCAGCGACTGCTCGGTGCCGTTCTCGTAGGACGTCACCACACCGCTCATGTGGCCATAGAAGCTGACATCGCCATCCGACAGCAGCGGCCCGGCAATCGCCGATTCCGCCATCTGGTCCAGGTCGAGCGAGCTTCCGACGAAGATCGTCGACGTGCCGCCTGCGTTCGGGACCGTGCTGGATGTGGTCATGCTCGTCACTCCGCAGATCACATATCCGTATTCACGGAAATATGATGATAAACGCGATATCTCAGCGTTACCGTCGCGGAAGGCGGATTACAACGAAATAAGTAAATATTTCGTCATTGGTCAGCCTGACCTGTAGGGGATTGAAGTGTTTTCCCCCTCTATTGTGCTGTTACATCTATAAAACACGCATAAATCGTGATGTCTATAGAAAAACTGATGACAGTTTCAGTCCTTGAGACGCCTGGTGACGGCAGTGTGGCGGACTTGACCAACCAGTGCGGAATTTATAGCCGCTCCGACATCCCTGCGGCCGACCGGGCCATGCATCCGGTCGGCCGCGAGACGTTGCCTGACCTACCAGCGGGTCCAGAGCAGCCGGTCGTTGTCGTAAAGGAAGGTCACCGGCGTCGTCGGACCGATGCTGGCCGGCGCCCCGAGCACGCTGGCCGAGGCGGCGCCGGGCGTGACGGTCAGGGCGGTGATCGGACACTCGGAGGCGATATGGAAGGTCTGCTTGGGGCGGGGATTGGCCGGCAGCACTTCCGTCAGCGAGGCGAGCGTGGTCGAGGTGGAGGCGCAGACCAGGATCTGGCCGGCGGTGTTGTCGGTCGCGGTGATGGTGACGCCGGCGGTGACGCCGACCGGCACCGGCGAGCCGTCCACGATCCCGCCGCTGGTCACCAGCCCGCCCTTGCAGGCGAGGTTCATGGTGCCGAGGCCGGACGTGCCGCTGGTGCCGCCCGAAACGGTCTGGCGACAGTCGTAGTCGTTCAGCTTTGCCAGCGTGCCGTCGGATGACGGGACGCTGTGCCAGTCGATCTGGCCGTAGAAGCCCGAGCCGACGCCGGGGATCGTAACTCCCGGCATGCCGACCTCGAAGCCGGAGCTGAAGAACTGGCTGTAGGATCCATGCAGCACGGTGTCATGGCCGGCATCGGCGACGACCATGTTGTCGGCCGGAACCATGTTCAGGAAGTGCGGATTGAAGCGGCCGTCGGTGCCGGTATAGGTGTTCTGGAAACACATCGTCGACCGGCCGTTGGTGGTGTTGGGCGCGCAGACTCCGCCCTGCACCACCACGTTCGGACCCTGGGCGGAAAAGCCGTAATCCGAGCCTGCGACGCTGATGTTGCTGAACAGGCTGGGCAGGCCGTCATAAACGCCGCTGCCGTTGGCGCCCTGATTGACGACGATGCCATAGGCGTTGTTGGTGGTGCCGCCGCCGCCCTGAGCGCCGGCCGGTGGCGCGGTGATGGTGTCGCCTGTGACGTTGACCCAGTCCACGCCGTCATACCATTCGCCGTACCAGTTGGTGCCGGCCACGTTGGTGTTGGCGTAGTAGAAGCCGCCCTGCGAGAACACGGTGCCGATGTTGGAGACGTGCACGTTGGCGACGGCGGCGCCGCCGGACGCGGCATGGATGGACAACGAGCCGTTCAGCGCCTGCAGCGCCGAGAGCCAGGTCACGCCCGTCGTCACCTCGAGCCAGAACGGGCGGTCCAGGAACACGCCCTGGATCGCGCGCCCGCTGATGTCGAAGAAGGCGCTGCCGCCATAGCTGCCGCAATCCTGGCAGACGATTTCGCTATGTCCGGTGCCGCCGGCCGGCGCGTCGCTGACGATCTGGAAGCCGGCCGTCTTGCCTTCCCTGAGGTCGATCGCCACCGCACGGCTGATGAACAGGAAATCGGGGTCGGTGAAGCGCAATCCGACCGCCCAGGCCTGGGTGGCGCCGATCCAGCCGGCACGGTTGGTGAAGGCCACGTCCTCGATCACCTGCGTGGGGGCCACGTTCGCGAGCACCAGCGGGATGCCCTTGATGTTGAGCGCCACGCCGGTGTTCGCCGCACCCGCATAGGCGGTCGAGAACTTGATGCCCTTGATGAACAAGGCCTGGCCGGAATAGCCGGTGGCCGGATTATGCACGATGTCGTTGCCGAGGGTGTTGGCGGCGAAGTTGACGTCGAGACCATCGCCGGCGTTCGTCCATACCAGCTCGGTGTGCGAGGTGCCCTCGCCCACCATGGCGAAGCCGCCATTCTGCAGCAGGTTCGCGGTCAGCGTGGCACTGAGGATGCAGGCGCCGGACGGCACGATGATCTTCGCGCTGCCGTTCCTGTTCGGGCCGATGCCGACGATGCCGCTGAACTGCGCTGCCGAGCCGCCGATGGGCACCTGGCCGGTGGCGACCGCGATCGTCGCCTGGAACGCCGCCGTATCGTCGGTCGCGCCGTCGCACTTGGCGCCGTAGTCGCGCACGTTGAGGTCGTCGGAGAAGCGGCTGGCGAGCGAGCGCGACGCGATGGCGAGCGAGGGCAGCGGGGTCGCGGCCGCAAGCTGGGCGGTCGGCAGGGCTGCGGCAGCTTGGGCGACCAGCGAGGCGAGGCTGGTGCCGGACACGGTGGCGGCACTGTTGATGCTGCGCACCGTCATGTCGCGTGCCGCGACATCGCCGGCTCTGTTGAAGACGGGCTGGGCCTGCGCCGAGGACGCAATCGCAAGAAGAATGAGTGCCAACGGCAAACGCGTCATGGGTTCTCCACTATGACGGCCGGCCAAGCCGGCGATGGACCCATGATACTTGGCCCAATACGCAGACCAAAGAATTGCGCCTCTCCGGCAGCACGCCGTCGATCAGCCGCCGCGCCGGTCCCGCCGCGTCCGTCAGCGCAGGCGTCGCATCCAGGCAAGCAGGCCTTTGCGCTTCTGCTCCGCGATCGCCGGCATCGCGCTGGTCGCGGCAGTGGGTGCTGTCGCTGCAGCATCGGCGCGGGCTTCGGCGTCTGGTGCCGTCGCAGGCGGTTGCGTGACGCCGACCGCCGCCCCGGCGGGTGCCGTCGGCTGCCGGACGGCATGACGGCGCACCAGCTCCGTGAACTGCGCGAAGATCGGCGCCCGCTCGAGAACGAAGTTCCCGCGCCCGTCATGACCGCCGGCATCGCGCTCGGGCGTCAGATCGCGCACGTGATCGCGGCTGTTGAACAGCATCTCCGACGAGCCCTCCAGTGCCGCGGGAGAGTCGTAGATGTGCAGGTCGCCGCGATGCTCGAGATTCCAGCGGCTGGTGAGCGCCAGGCCGGGCGTGTTGCAGACCCACCGGTACTTCGCGAGTGCCGCGCCAAGCGGGGCGATGAAGCAGTCCGCCCGGCTGCACCAGACGGCGCTGCGCAGGGCCGAGCGGTTGATGTTGTCGATGAAGTGCACGCCGAGCTGATCCGCGATGACCTGCAGCGTCCGGGCGATGCGGAACTCCTGGTCGAGGCCGCTGCCCGGGGCGGGATCCGGGATGTCCCGGCCACGGTCGCCGGAGTCGTTCAGGCCGTCCAGGATCACGGTGCAGCCTGGAAAGCTGCGGCCGAGATGACCCAGCAGGTCGGACGCGAACTCTTCCATGTCGTCCATGGAACGGTCGCCGACACGGATCCCGAACAGGATCACCGGGGCCGGGCGGCCACGAGCCGCATCGGCTGCGCGGCAGGCGGCTGCCAGCTCCGGCGTCGCCTCGGCGGCGGCTTTCACGGAGGTCCGGACATCGGCCGGAACGCTGATCGCGGTGTAGGTGATGACGCGCTGGTTGCGTCGGTAGAATTCGCCGACATAGCCGCCGAAGGTGACCTCGTGCCGGGTCAGCCGCTCGGCGAACATCGGGAAGATGCGCTCTTCCGGACCGAAATACTGGTTCGTGCTGTTGCAGTCGAACAGCTGCAGGTGCGGCAGGCGGCGTTGGTCGGTCACCTGGCGCAGCAGGTAGGCGAGGCCGGCCAGATCCTGCCAGACGTAATGCCCGATATGGATGGCGCAGCCGCCGAAATATTGCTGGATGGTGTCGTCGCGCGCCGTCCGGCTGCCTTCCGTCAGCTGGCGGGAAAC
>CAXTZG010000001.1:6592-73031 GCA_964248625.1 uncultured Acetobacteraceae bacterium
GCCCGCGCGCGAGATGGTGCAGGCAGGCAGCCGCCATGTCCGGCGTCCGCGCCGCCAGCAGATTGGCCGACGGGAAATAGATCCCGTAATTGTAGAAGTGCGTGCCGGTGCAGACGACATGGAAGACGAGCCCCGCCGTCTCGTGCCGGAAGCGGTAGGCGAAGCAGTTATGGCCGAGCAGCAGCGCGAACCCGTCGCTTTCCACCAGCGAGCCGTCGAACGGCGACGGCCAGCGCATCCGGCCGGTCTGCAGCAGGCGGTCCATCTCGTCGCGCAGCCCGTGCAGCAGGGCGTGGGTGAGCGACGGCTCGCTGCAGGCGCGCAGGCCGTTGTCGGTCGGGATGACATAGGACAGGCCGGACGGCAGCGTGGCGTCCAGCGTCCAGACCCGCGTCTCCGGCTCTGCGCCCGCAGCTGCGAGATACAGCGGAACGATCTCGCCCAGGTCGGCTGGCGGCAGGTCGCCGATCAGGTTCGGCACGCTGTCCAGCGCCACCGGCTTGCCGAGTGCCACGCCGGTCCAGAGCGCCTCGAACAAGGGTGCGGCGATGCGCGCCACGTGCCGCTTGCAGGGAACCGGCAGCAGCCCGACGTGATGGCCGATCAGCCGACCGTGCAGGTCGCTGAACCACGTGGCACGGGAACCGTCCTCGTGACGCAACACCAGGGTCAGCAGCGGCGCGAGGGCGGTCTGGATCCCCACCACCTGCCAGCCTGGCTGCAGCTCGGCCGGCCCTGCCGCGGCGGCAAGCAGCGCATCGAGTTCGCGCTGCACGACCGGCGGCAATCCGGCATATGCCGGCACGGCGTCGGGAACGGGAAGATGGATCACGGCCCCGGGCAGGGCCTGCAGCCAGAGCGCCACGGTCTGCAGGCGCTGCGCGAAGTCCTGCCGCTGCGGCTCGGCCTGCCGATGCGGCGCAGCGGCCAGCAGTCCGTCGCTGGCGACATACCAGCAGGCCGCCGTGCCGTCGTCGTGCCGGAGCACCAGGACCCATAACGGGTCGAACAGGGTGAACAGGCTTTCCGCCAGCCAGCCTGGATTGAAGTGCCGCACCGGGTCGAGGCCGCCGCCGAGCAGGATCGGCGCGCGGTCGGGCACGACCAGGTGCAGCGCCTCGTTCTGCTGGCGAACCGGGTGCCGGATCAGGAGCGGCAGCGTGCTCACGTTCATCACCCCTCGAACCGGACTGCCCGCCTGCTGGATGGCACAGGCAGGAGGCCGTTCGGGCTCGCCCGGGTCCCAGGCAGAGTGACATGGGCCACCGCCACCGACAACACGGCGACGGCCGGCGATCAGGCCAGGGCGAGCGCGTAGCGCACGAAGCCGCCGGCGCTGTCGCCCAGCCGCGTGACGTCCGGCCGGCCTGCCAGATGGCGCGCCGTCTCGGCGGTGCCGTTGAAGGCGAGCAGCACCGGCTGGCCGAGCGGGCGGAAATGCCAGACGCGCTCCACGACGGGAGAAACCTGCCGGTGCTGCAGGACGTAGCGGATGATCACGTCGCGGTTCAGGTCCGGCGCCTGCAGCACCAGATGCGTGTCGCCGGTGCCGGGAAACGCACCGCCGCCATCGGCGCGGTAGTTGTTGGTCACCACCAGGAAGGCATCGTCCGGGACCACCGGCCGGCCGGCATGGTGCAGCAGGACGATGCGGTGCGCCTCGGGACGGATCAGCGCGCCGTCCCGGTCGTATCGTTCCGGCTGCGACAGGTCGATCTCGTAGGTCAGGCCGGCGATGGTGTCGAACAGGTAGCTGGCGGCGCGCGGCACGGCCAGCTCCTGCGGCGCGCGGATGGCGGGATCGATGCGGTTGAAGATCGCGCAGGATCGTTCCAGCCATTCACGGATCTCGGCACCGCTCACCTTCACGACGCACAGGGTGTTGGCGAACATGTAGAGGTTGGCCACGTCCTTCATGTCCAGCGGGCCGGCCGGGATGTCGACAAAGGAGTCCGGTCCGGCGCCGCCCGCCTTGAACGGCGAGGCCGCGGACAGCACCGGAAGGCTCGCATGGGGCGTCGCCGACAGCAGCGGGCGCGCGTACCAGAGCTGCGCGTCGTTCACCAGCGCCAGCGCCGCATCGTTGCCGATCAGCGAGAAGTAGGTGTTGATCGCCACCGTGGTGCGGCCGACCGGCTGCTCCATCCAGCGCAGCGTGGCCTGATGCTCCGGCGCCGCAGCCGCCAGCACCGCCGCATCGTCTCCCACCAGCGGCAGCGCCTGCCGGCCGTTGCGCCGATAGATCGGCCGCAGCTCGACCTGGGCGTCGCGCACGCGCCAGCCCGGCGCCCCCACGTCCGGGCCGCGCTCCAGCACCAGGTCGACCACGCCGAGATGGCTGCCCCAGAAGCCCGGCATCACCGCGGGAATCCCGTCCAGCGTGCCGCGGAGGGCATCGACTCCCGCCAGTCCCGCATAGTCGGGACCGGGAAACACGCGGTGGGCATGGCCGGTGAAGATCACGTCGATCCCCGGCACGGCGGCCAGATGCAGCGCCGCGTTCTCCTCGCCGCCGCGGCGGGGCGCGTCGGAGATGCCGGAATGGCAGAGTGCCACCAGGACGTCGCAGCGCGCGCGCAGGGGCGGCACGTGCCGCTGCGCCGCCTCGACGATGTCGCCGGCGGTGACGTGGCCGTCAAGCCGGGCCTTGTCCCAGATCATGATCTGCGGCGTGACCAGGCCGATCACGCCGACGCGCAGACGGTGTGCCGCGCCGCGCTCGTCGACCATGTCGCGCTCGATGACGATGCTGGGCGGGACGAAGGGCCGCCCGTCGAGCGTCTCGATGTTGGCGCAGACGAAGGGGAAGCGGGCGGTCCGCGTCGCCAGCTCCAGGAACTCGAGCCCGTAATTGAACTCGTGGTTGCCGAAGGTCGCGACGTCGTAGCCGAGCAGGTTCATGGCCCGGAACATCGGGTGCCCGTCGGCCTGCGTCAGATGCCCGGGCAGCGCCATGTAGTCGCCGAGCGGGTTGCCCTGGATGATGTCGCCGTTGTCGAACAGCAGCGTGTTGGCCGACTCCGCGCGCGCTGCCGCCACGAGAGTCGAGAGCTTCGCCAGTCCGACCGTGTTGTCCTGCCGACTGTTATAATAGTCGTAGTCATAGACGAACATGTGCAGGTCCGACGTTTCGAGAAGCCGCAGCCTTACGATGGACGTCGCGTTTGTCATTCCCTGCCCTGTCGCTTCGCTCTGACCGGCCTGCGTCGCGACCGCCGGCCCGCCGCACCCTCGACCGTCGCGCGCCGCATCATGGCGCGCCCGATCACATGGCCGCATCGCTCATCGGGGAAAGCCGGCTGCCGCGCAAGAGCGGCACCCCGTCGCACCCGATGATCAGATCGCGGCCTCGGCGAAGATCCGCGTGACGTCGCCGTTCCAGGCGCCGTTATAGCGCGACAGCCAGTGCTCGGCCTGGTTCGGCGCGCCGTCGACGATCGGCAGCAACGGCTCGAGGTGGCGTCGCTCGTCCCGTTCGCCCGCATCCGGCCTGCCGCGCGCGGCCAGCCCCTGCATGGCGATCGCCACCATGCGCGCGGCCAGATCCCGGACCGTGCCGCCGGCCCAGTCGGCCTGAAGACCGCGCCTTGGCACCTGCGCACGGAGGGCCGCATACGCGTCCCACGGCTGCTCGCGCACCAGCGCGTCCGCCGCCGCCAGCGCCGCATCGTCATACAGCAGCCCGACCCAGAGGGCCGACTGCGCCACCATCATCTCGACCGATCCCGCGTCCGCGCCGCGCATCTCCAGGAACCGCTTGATGCGCACGTCGGAGAACACGGTGGTGAGGTGGTCGTCGAAATCGCCCAGCGTCGGACGCAGGCCGGCGAGTGCGGGGTTCCGGCCCGCCATCCAGTCGCGGAACGAGCTGCCGGCGACGTCGATCAGCCCGCCATCGCGGCTGACGAAATACATCGGCACGTCCAGCACCCACTCGACATAGCGTCCGAAGCCGAAGCCCTCCTCGAAGAACAGCGCCGGCATGCCGCCGCGCTGGTTGTCGGTGTCGGTCCAGACCTCGGCGCGGGTGGACAGCAGCCCGCTGGGCCGGCCCTCCTTGAAGGGCGAGCTCGCGAACAGCGCGGTCGCCACCGGCTGCAGCGCCAGGGACACCCGCAGCTTGCGCGCCATGTCGGCTTCCGACGCATAGTCCAGGTTCACCTGCACCGTGCAGGTGCGCAGCATCATGTCGAGACCGAGCGTGCCGACCAGCGGCATGTAGCGGCGCATGATAGCGTAGCGGCTCTTGGGCATGAACGGCATCTGCGCCCGGGTGCAGGTGGGATGGAAGCCGAGCGGCGCGAAGCCCAGACCCAGCTCCGACGCGAGCGGGCGCAGTGCGGCGGCATGGCCGCGCAGCTCGGCCTCGGTGTCGTGCAGGGTGGCGAGCGGACCGCCCGACAGCTCGAACTGGCCGGCCGGTTCCAGCGACAGCGAGCCGCCCTTGTTGTAGCCGAGCCCCTTCAGCCCGATCAGGTGCCCGGTGTCGCGGATCGGCTCCCAGGCGTCGGCGTCCCGGGCGAATGCGCCCAGCAGGTCGGCGATGCCGTGCGGCTCGTAGGGCGGCGGCGTCCAGGCCGGCTCCGGCTGGCCCGGCAGGCGGAAGCCGAACTTCTCGTGCTCGGTGCCGATGCGCCAGGCGTCGGGCGTCTTGCCGCCTTCGGCCAGATGTGCGGCGAGCTGGTCCACCGAGGCGATGGGCGTGTCGTCTTGATCACCGGGGTTGGACATCGGCGCGCGGGCATCCTTGAAGGGACGGTGCCGTGAGGCCCGCCTGGTTGTCGTGCTGTCTATGGCGCTGCCGGCGCGCCGGCAACTCGGCTCAGACCTGCAACGCGGCCAGGGCGGCCAGCGATGCAGTCTCGGCTCT
The DNA here is from genome assembly GCA_964248625.1 of uncultured Acetobacteraceae bacterium. Lineage (GTDB taxonomy): Bacteria > Pseudomonadota > Alphaproteobacteria > Acetobacterales > Acetobacteraceae > Lichenicola. Next base: position 11,463 of record CAXTZG010000001.1, read on the forward strand.
CAGGATCCGCCGCCCGAGCGAGATCGGGACGACGAAGCGGCAAGCGCGGAGAGACTGCAGCTCGGCTTCGGAGAATCCGCCCTCCGGCCCGATCAGCAGCCCTGGCTGCACCGATGCGCCAGCACCCGATCGCCAGGCGGCGATGCCGACGGAGGGGCCGGCATCGCGGTCCCCTGCCCGCTCGATCGCGGCCAGCAGGGGGCGCTGCGGGTCCCAGCCGCCGAGCAGATCGGGCAGCCGCGCCAGTTCCGCGATCGCAGGCAGGCTCAGCCGCTCGCACTGCTCCGCCGCCTCGACGGCGATCGCCTGCCAGCGTCCGGCATTGATCCGGGAAACGTTGCTGCGCTCGGTGGTCACCGGCGCGAGAGCGGCCGCGCCGAGCTCGGTGGCCATCCGCACCACCAGGTCGGTGGCATCGCGCTTCAGCGGCGCGAACACCAGCATCGGCCCGGGCTCGGGCACGGCCGGCCGGACCTGGTCCAGCAGCCGGAAGCTGCCGCGATCCCGGCGCAGCGCCTCGATCGACGCGAGCCACTCGCCATCCGCGGCGTTGAACAGCCGCACCCGATCGCCGGGCTGGCGGCGCAGCACATGGCCGAGATAATGCGCCTGGCCGTCGGCCATCGGCACGATCGCGTCCGTCGCCAGTCCCGCCTGCTGCGGATCGACATAGAGTCTGGGCAGGTCCTGCACCGCATCCGCTCCGTTGACCAACTGACGGCATGGCCATAGCAGAAGCGCATGTCCCACACAGACATCGTCGCCGCCGGCTGGGTCCGCCACCTGCCGGCGCCGCTGCGTTCCTACGCGCTGCTGGCACGCCTCGACCGGCCGGTCGGCACCTGGCTGCTGTTCCTGCCCGGGCTGTGGGGCATCCTGCTGCCGGCTGGCGTGCCGGCGGTGGAGCGGTTGCGGCTGGCGGTGCTGTTCGCGATCGGCAGCCTGGTGATGCGGTCGGCCGGCTGCGTCGTCAACGACATGTGGGACCGCGACATCGACCGGCAGGTCGCCCGCACCGCCGGCCGGCCGCTGGCCTCCGGCGCGCTCCGGATGCGCCAGGCGGCGATATTCCTGGTCCTGCTGCTTGCAGCCGGGCTCGCGGTGCTGCTGTCGCTGAACCGGCTGTGCTGGGTGCTCGGGGCGGGGTCGCTGCTGCTGGTCGGGCTGTATCCGCTGGCCAAGCGCGTGACCTGGTGGCCGCAGCTGGTGATGGGCTTCACCTTCGGCTTCGGCGCGCCGATGGGCTATGCGGCCGCGACCGGCCGGATCGACTGGAGCATGGGCGCGCTTTACGCGGCGGCGATCCTGTGGGATCTCGGCTTCGACACGATCTACGGCTTCCAGGACATGGAGGACGACGCGCTGGCGGGCGTGAAATCCACCTCCCGCCTGGTCGCCGAGCAACCGCGCCGCTTCATCGCGGGCTGCTACGGGCTGACGCTGGCGGCCCTGGCCGGCGCGGGGCGGCTCGGCGGGCTCGGATCGCTGTTCTGGCCGGCGCTGCTGTTGCCGGCGCTGCTGCTGGCGATGCAGGTGCGACGACTCGACATCGCCCGGCCGGACGTCTGCCTGCGCCTGTTCCGCAGCAGCCGCGAGGTCGGCATCGCGGTGGCACTGGCGCTGCTGGCCGGACGGATGCTGCGCTGAAAGCCGCCAGGACCGCGCCGGAGGACAGGCCGGCCGGATCGGTTGCGGGACATGGCCTGCCGTGACGCGCATGGCGGCACGGGCATGACGTCGCCCGTGCCGAGGTTCCACGGCGAACCGGCGGCTGCCGATCCGCCAGCCGGCCGTTGCGACCACTCAGACGACGCTGAGCTTCACGTCGATGTTGCCGCGGGTGGCGTTCGAATAGGGGCAGACCTCGTGCGCCTTCTCGACCAGCGTCTGCGCCGCCGCGCGCTCGACGCCAGGCAGTGACACCGCCAGGGCGATCTCGAGACCGAAGCCGCCTTCGGAGCGCGCGCCGATCCCGACGGTGGTGGTCACCTTGGCATCGGCCGGCACCTTGGAGCCACCCTGGGTCGAGACGAACTTCATCGCGCCGATGAAGCAGGCCGAATAGCCGGCCGCGAACAGCTGCTCCGGATTATGTCCGGGGCCGCCAGCGCCGCCCATCTCCTTCGGGGTCGCGAGCTTGAGGTCGAGGCTGCCATCCTCGGTCGCGGCATGGCCGTCACGGCCGCCGGTCGCATGGGCGGTCGTGGAGTAGAGAACGTTCACGGGCATGATCTTCTCCTTCTGGATGCTGTGGCGCGTGGCTCAACCGGCCCTGCAGCCCGAATGACGTATCGCGGACGGTTCATCGGCTTACGACCGACCTCCCTGCATGGCAGGCATGTGTTCCATCGCGCACGATGCAATCGCGGACGATATAAAGAGGTGCATGACAATGGTGGTGGTTGACCCGATCGTGACCCATCCGGCCCGGGAGCTCGACGAGCTGCTCTGCTTTGCCGTGTATTCCGCCGGCCATGCCTTCACCCGTGTCTACAAGCCGTTGCTGACGGCACTCGGCCTCACCTATCCGCAGTATCTGGTGATGCTGCTGCTATGGCGGGCCGACCGGCGCACCGTGGGCCAGATCGGCGAGGCCCTGCTGCTGGACTCCAGCACGCTGACCCCGCTGCTGAAGCGGCTGGAGGCGGCCGGCATGATCCGTCGGGTCCGGGACACGCGCGATGAGCGCCAGGTGCATGTCCTGCTGACGCCGCAGGGCCGCGCCTTGCAGCAGCAGGCTTCCTCGATCCCCGATTGCATGCGCACTGCGATCAGCGACGTGTCGATCACCTCGCTTGCCCGCCTGGCCGACGAGATCGCGCATCTGCGCAACCTGTTGAGCGATGCTGCCGATTGAACCGCGGCTCAACGCTTCCGATGCCGCGACCCGCAGCACAGCAGCGCGATCCGGACGCCACGGACGAACACGTCGATCCATGAGGGAGTCCGACAACCAGGACGCGATTTGGCCAGAAGCATGGAGTCGGACGCTGGCTGGGTGTCCAGGGCATGCGGTGATCGGCGAATATCGGGTTTTTGTTCGACATCGTCTCTACGCTGTCGCCTTGCAGGCGGAGTATGCAGCGGTGACGATCGGATTTCAGTGGAAACTGGTGCCGGGTGAGGGATTTGAACCCCCGACCTTCGGTTTACAAAACCGCTGCACTACCACTGTGCTAACCCGGCAGACCGTTGATATTCGTCATTTTCTAGACACGAGCTGACGCCAGGTCGAACGTTTTCGCCGTGCGCCCGGCTCCTGCCTCCGTATGGCCTTTGTAATCGCTTCGGTGCGTCTTGCGCAACGTCACGTCAGGCCATCTGGGTCTCGACAACCGCCCTGATCCCGCGACCGGATCCGATCACCCGTGCGCCCTGCTGCCATCGACACCGGACATGCCTGGCTTTTGGTCGTTACAGATCGGCTCGTGCTGGCTCTTGCGGTTGGTCTAAGCCTGCGTCCTCGTCAGCCACGACGACCGGGCGCTCACAGCGTCTATCCGCAGGCGATCGACTCGACGGTATGGCTTGCGGTGAACGCGTCCATCCAGGTTCGGAGGTCATTGGGCGGACAGGGTCGGCCGATCCGGAAGCCTTGGATTTCGACGCATCCCAGATCACGGAGCAGCTCGATCTGCTGGTCGGTCTCGACGCCTTCCGCAGTGACAGCGGCATCCAGGCTGTCGCACAATCCGGCGATGGCACGCACGATGGCGGTCGCTTCAGGCCTGACACCGAGTTCCTGCACGAAGGACTTGTCGATCTTGATGCGGGTGAACGGCAAGGTGCGCAGAAAGCTCAGCGATGAGTAGCCCGTTCCGAAGTCATCCAGCGCGATGCTTATTCCAAGTGCCCTGAGTTGCTCCAGCATGCATGTGGCTGCCGTGGTGTCGTCGATCATGGCGGTTTCTGTCACCTCGAGTTCAAGTCTGGCGGGCTCCAGCCCGGTTTCAGCCAGGATCTCGAGGATCCTTTCCACCAGGCCCGGCAGGTGAAACTGCGATGGCGACAGGTTGACAGAGACCTTCATCGTTTTCGGCCAGGTTACGGCCTCTCGGCAGGCAGCAAGCAGCACCCAGTCGCCGATCTCAGGCATCAGCCCGGTCTTCTCAGCGAACGGGATGAAGTCGGCTGGTGACACGTTGCCCCGGGTCGGGGACCGCCACCGCAGCAGCGCTTCGCACGACGTGACCACATCGCGCACGATGTCGACCACGGGCTGGTAATGCAGCACGAACTGTTCGCCGACCAGTGCTGCGCGCAGGTCATGCTCCAGCTCGCGCGATGCGTCGCTCGGGTCCTTCGCTTGCCGCTCGTCGGCAAGCGACCTGGAGCCGCGCCGGCGGTCGGTCGTCGAACCAGCCGGTTCGCCTCGAGGCGGCTGTGCCCATGTCGTCCCTTCCGGACATTCCATCTCGATCCGGTTCCGGCCGTTTTCCTTGGCCTGGTAGAGGGCAACGTCGGCGCGGGCGACGAGCGTCACTGTGGTATCGGTGGTTCGAAGAAAGGCGACGCCTCCGCTTGAGGTGACGATACGGCTTGCGTCGCCGAAATGATAAGATGCGTCGTTGATGGCGGACCGGATTGCGGCGACGCGTTCCATGACCATGTCCCTCGCTCCTGGCAGAACAATGAGGAACTCTTCTCCGCCATAGCGTCCCGCCGTTTCGGGTGGTTTGATGACCGCGCTTAGCCTGCCTCCGAACGCTGCAAGCACCTTGTCGCCTGCCAGATGACCGAACCGGTCGTTGATCGCCTTGAAATGATCAATGTCGCAGAGCAGCACCGCGAGCGGGGTCTCCGAGCGCGAGGCCGCAGCGACAGCCTCATCCAGCGCCCCCATGATCGCACGCCGGTTCGGCAGGCCGGTGAGGACGTCGGACATGGCAAGCCGCTGAAGTTCGCTTCTGGCCTGCTCGATCTCGGCCGTGCGCGCGCCGACCATCTCCTCGAGGCGACGCTGGCGGCGAAGCAACAGCCTGACGCGCCCCTGCCAGGCAACGACAAGGATCGCGACGACGGTCAGCGCGCACAGCGTGTAGAACCACAAGCGCCGCCACCAGGGCGCCCGGATATGGATGGTAAAGCCGACGGGGGCGGATATCTCGGCATGGGCGGGGTCGACGGCAACCAGTTCGAAATGGAACGTGCCGGCGGGCAGGCCCGCATAACGGACGTCGTGCCCCGTGGTGTCATTCCAGCCTGTGTCGAGCCCGCGCAGCCGGTAGCGGAACGCCACGTTCCCGCGCGCATAATCGAGATCGACGAAGCGGATCACGAGCTGCCCAGCACTCCAGTCAATGTGGATCGATGATGCCAGGGACAGCGCCCGATGCCCAATCGAGAGCCCTGTGACGCGCGGATGGAGTGCGGTTGTCGGCGGAAGGTGGACAGGATCGACAAGATGCGTCAGCCCATGGCTTGTCCCGAACCACATCGAGCCGTCGGTATCCTCATAGACAGCCCATTGATCCATGTCGTTGCTGATCAAACCGTCGACCTTGTCGAATCGACGCCAGGATTGCCCGTTGAACATGTCAATCCCGTGATCGGTGCCGACCCACATCCAGCCGCGACGATCGCGGTGCAAGAACAAGATGTTGTTGGAACCAACCATCGGCGCAGTGATCGGAGGAAGCCGCTCAAGGCCGCCAGGAGCCAGATGGAAGCGCAGTATGCCGTCGCTTTCGGTAAACACCCAGAGATCGCCATCCGGAGCGAATGCCATTCCACCGCTTTGGCCGCTCGGCAGGATGTCGGATGCCATGAGGTTGAAACGGCGTGTCGCATCGCGCCGGAACAGGCCGTCCCTGGTCAGGGCCCAGATCACGCCCGCCGGGTCGGCGGCCACCTGGAAGGTCGCGTGGGGCAGTGCGACATCGGCCTGTATGGCCGACGCAGGCGCGTCGGCATTCGCAACGACGTAGAGGGCCTTGGGAGAGCACAGCCAGAGATGATCGTCGCGATCCACCAGAGTTGTCGACACGTGGCCGACCAGCGGAAACCGCTCGATACGGTTCGCGACGGGATCGAATCGGATGAGCGGAGCGTCGGGGGGCGCTGCCCAGAGCCGACCGCTCCGGCTCGCTTCCACGCTCGGACTTCCGCCCGGAATGCCCTCCGCCCTGCCATCGAGCCGAACGGTGTCACCAAAGGTCGCGACCCAGAACTGCCCGTTGCGAAGCCGTGTCATCCCCCAGATCAGGTCGCTCGGCAGTCCGTCGTCGGCGGTCCAATGCTCCCAGGTGCCAAGCCCGAGACTTCGAAATGCCCCGTGTCCCATGCTGCCGACCCAGAGCGAGCCCTCGCGATCGAACAGGAGTGCCTCGATCGGCGTCGCAGACAGTCCGCCTTCATGATGGCCGTAGCTGTTCCATCTGGTCCCGTTCCAGTCCAGCAGCCCATCCCCGCCCTGGGTCAGGACGCCGCCGTGGCGGTCATCCAGAAGATCCAGCGAGGCCGGGATCCTGTCGTAGGACTGACCGTGCCCACTCGGGACCATCACGACGCTGAAAGACGATTCATGCGGCCGGCGCCAGGCGAGACGGTTGACGCTGCGAAGCCAGAGCGTGCCGTCCGGTGCACGGACTGCCGTGCGCCAGATGTCCGAAGGCAGGCCGTCGGCGGTGCCGAACACCATCGTTTGTCCGTTCTTCACGCGGCAGATCGCATTGCCGCATCCGATCAGGAACGCACCATCGGCATCGGCGGCGACGAACCGGGCCTGCGCCAATCCAGGGATCGCGGTCAGCGTCGCTTGATCGAACAACGGCGAGAATGGGCCCAGGGCGTTCACGCCGACCGTGGCGTGCAGGAACCGTCCGCCATTGCCGACCACAATGCTTCCGCCACCCAGCGCCACAAGGTGGGGCGATCGCAGATCCAGTGCCGCGCCGACGTCGACCTTGGTGAAGCGCTGCCCGTAGCGGACATAGATGTCATCGCTGGTGACCACCCAGATCCGACCGGCGTCGTCGATCGCGATCTTCCTGATCCACGCACCTGACGGCAACCCCACCGAAACATCGTAAGGCGTGATCCGGGATCCGTCATATCGATACAGGCCAGCTTCCGTGCCAAGCAGGATATAGCCGTCTGCGTCCTGCGCGAGGGCCGATACGGACCCGTTGCCGAGGCCACGGTCGTCCGTATAGTTCTCGAACTTGGTGAACTGTGCCTGGGCACTCCAGATCGTTAGCGTCTGGAACACCCAGGTGAACAGGACGCCGTACAGCCACTGTCGCATCGGACGGTCAGACCTGGTCGACATACTGGCCGGCGTCGCGCGGTGACATGGCGGGCATCCCTGGAGGAGGCCAATGTCGCTTCAATGAGTTAGGATTGGCTGAAGATAATGGCAAAACCCTGGACCGCGTGGTCCCGCCGACGACATGTCGTTGGCGGGACCGCTTGGTCAGGGATTGGAGGCAGACTGCGGTGCACCGGCCAGTGGCACCTGCGACAGGCCGAGCATCGCTGCAACGTTTGGCGTGCCGTTGCCGGTCGTGAAGCTGTAGGTGCCGCTGTTGGCGGTCACGCCGTTGAAGCCAGGAATGGATTGATGGAAGGCGGCAGGACCACCGGACCCCTGACCCTGTGCCAGCAGATAGAGATAGGGATTGAGGTTGCCCTGACGTCCCTGGATCTCAACAAGCAGGGCAACCGCACTGGCCATTTCCGGAGCCGCGGCGCTTGTGCCGATGACGCTGTCCCACGAGCCGTTAAAGACCACGTTGACAGCGGAACGATCGGTGTTGCCTGAACCATCGCTGGGCAGATTGCCTCCGTTGCAAGGTGCTTGCGCGATATCCGGGCAACCGCCCATTTCCATGCTGATATCCGGCACCGTTCGAAACGAGGATGAACCGGTATTGACCGCAGACTGGTAGAGCGGCTTGAAGTACAGGGAAGAGATCCCGCCGCCGGCACCCCATACTCCGCCAGTGACGCTGACGCCCATGCCGTAGGGGTCGAATGCAATCTCAGGGTCCGACCAGGCATTTTCATTCGGGTAAGTCGGGTCGGAGCTGGCAGGCATCGACCCCGCACCGAGGTTGGTGCCACCAACAGCGGTGACATTGGGATCGGCGGCCGGTTCCGACACCCCTGTGATGAACTGCCCGGTTCCGCCTGAGAAATAATCAGGATTGATGCAGGCGCGGCCGCCCGCATCTCCCGATGCGGCAATGAAGGTGATGCCCTGCGCGTTGCCCTGCTTGAAGAGCTCCGTGTAGATATTCAAGATCGCCGTCTGATCCAGACCGCTATTATAGGCGGCAGTGTAGTACAGCTCGCACTGGCCGAAGGACAGCGACACCACGTCGGCGGTGTTGTCGTTCAGGATCGCCGTATAGCCGGAAATCAGCGACTGATCGCTCAGGTCAGGTGTATTGTATAGAATCACCTGAGCTCCCGGTGCGCCGCCCAGGACCTGCTGGACGTCGACGGTCGCCTCCTCCGAGGCAGCGCTGCTGGCGGAGAATGGGGCGCCGCCATTGACCAGCCTGCGTGCATAGAGATGTGGATCCGCGGTCTGGCCCGAGCTGGCGGTGAACTGCTCATGGTCGAACAGGGTAGCTATGTCGGAGTCAAGCACGTCGCTGGCCATCAGCACAGCAATCGTCACCCCATGACCATCCAGGCGCTGCGGCCTGCCCTGCACGGTGGTCGTGGCCTGATAGGACGGATAACCGTAGGCCTGCTTGAGGTCATTGTAGAAAAGGCCTCCGGTCGGGCTGGACTGGCTGGCGGGTACCGCGTAACCGGCGGCGCTCTGGCGCACATACCCAGCAGCACTCTGGCGCACGAAAGACGAGGCATCGAAGCCGCTGGCGCTGAAGGCCGAGATGATTGCGCCCGAGGCGGACAAGGCCGGTGGCAGGACAAGCGGCTTGCTCGCGACCACGCGCTGCTGACCATGCAGGTTGGCCGCCAGGGCCAGAGCGGTGTTGAAGGCCAGGTTGACCTGGCTCGTTGTACCGACGACGTGCAGGGAGCGGCTCTGCATCGTCACCTGCAACCCGAATGCCTGAAGAACCGCCGTGACGGTCTTCATGATCCCCAAGTTAGCACCGTAGGCGGAAGAGAACTGGGCAGGCGTAAGCCAGTGATGATACTGCGGCGAAGTCGGATCTTGCTGCTGGGCCAGCAGCGCATCAAGGGAGGCGGTGTTGCGCAGCGGCAGGATGACATCAAACTGCACCTGCTGCGACTGCGGAGCCGAGCCGAGCAGCGTCAGCTTCGGCGGCGGTGCCGCGTGAGCCGACATGCTGGCTATACTCGATACGAGAAGCGCTGCTGTAGCGAGCAGCATGGATCTATTTAAGCGCACGATTACCTCGTCGAACTGGCGGCGATCCTGCAGGTCGTTGCGGATGTGGCCGAACAGCCCGGACTAGTCCCAGACAGTTTAATGAGCACTTAACGACGATTTAGATCGCGCAAAAGTTAGCTTGGCCGTTCGAAACGTTCGAATCACATCAAGGCTGAATAGTAGCGCTCTCCGATTGATGACCGTTGCTGCCAGTCCCTGTTTGCGAACATCGACAGGATGCACCCGGACGTGCATGGACTCGCTTTCAGACCGCGGTTTTCATGCTACGGCCGCTCATCTTTCGTTAACTGACGGTATGCATTCTCCACCGGCCTCGGAGCACGTGACGCTTATGTGCCGTCTACGTACTGACCTGAGGAAACAGGTTCTAGGCAACGGCATCCTGCACGTGCTGCGGTCAGCCTGCCGGTGGAAGGACTGCCCGCTCAAGTATGAGCCGGCCACCACGACTCATGACCCTTACAACCGGTGGAGTGCGCAGGGGCTCTAGCACAAGCTGCTCGCGCGCCTGGCGGCGGCCGGGAATATTCCCGACGAGCTCAGCATCGACAGCACCCCATCAAGGCACGCCGCTTCGCGGTCGGGTCAAAACAGCCTTGCCGAGATGCTATTACGACGACATCGCGCCGCCGCAGCGCCTGCAGACGCTCGGAACCGAGGTCGTCATCCGTCCAACAGGACAAGACGCCATCCATACCCGCTCAACCGCATCGCCGGCCGCAGGCGCAACGTCGTCGAGCGCATGTTCTGCCGAATGAAGGACTGGCGCCGCATCGCCACGGCTGCGACAGGCTCGCCAGCTTGATGCACAGGATCAGCTCCATCGGCAACGTGAGCCAGCCACGCAGACTACGACCAAGCCCTTTCACCGATCTTACGTGGTGCGGATCAGGTGGCGGGTCGTGACGAAGTCGCCGGTGGCCAATCCCGCACACTGCCTAGATCGCGATCCTGGAGCCGGTTGCCTGACCGCGGAAGGCGGTCTTCATGAACATTTCATGTCATTGCCCAGATCCTGGCTGCAAGGTCCGTAGATGATCCAGTCACTGCTGACCCGGGCGCAAGAACATGTTGAGGGTGACCGCCTCGACGAGGCTATTCGGCTGCTTTGCCGGGCAGCGGAGCTCGCCCCAGCCGAGGCGGCCATCCATCACGATATCGGCTACCTGCACCTCAGGCGCGGCCGTTTCGAGGCGGCGGCGGAGGCTTTCCGGCAGGCGGTCCTGGTGCAGCCCCGCTTCGCGCTGGCCCATGTGCGGCTTGGCGTGGCGATGCAGGCGCTCGGTGATCTCGATGGAGCGCTTGCCAGCTACCGGCGCGCGGCGGAACTCGACGGGTCGCGCGCCGACGCGCCGTTCAGGGCGGGCGTGCTGCTCGAGGCACTCGGCCGCCGCACCCCGGCACTGGCAGCACTTCACCAGGCAGCCTCCACACGGCCGTCAAGCGCCCTGTCGCGTCTCGCGGAGGCCAGGCTTCAGCTTGATGCCGGCCGTCACGACGCCGCGGAGCACACGCTGCGCGCGCTGCTCGCCGTCCATCCAGGCCACCTGGAAGCCACGGACACGCTGGGCACCGTGCTGGCCGAGGCGGGCGACGCCGATGCGGCATGGGCCTGCTATGACCACGTGACCCGGATATCGCCTCAATACGCCGGCAGCTTCTACGACCTCGTACGCTGCCGCCCGATCAGGGCAACGGATGCGGACTTGATCGGCCGGATGACCGCAGCTGCGGCGCGGCCTGATCTGCATGGGGAGGCGCGCCTGAAGCTGCACCTCGCACTCGGCAAGGTCGCCGACGACCTCGGCAATCCGGCAGACGCGATGCGGCAGTTCCACGCCGCCAGCGTGGTCCGCTGCGGCAGCGACAACGACGATTGCCGGGCGATTGAGGTTCGCGTCGAGCGGCTGATCAACCGCTTCGACGCGCAACACCTGGCACGAGCCGCTGATATCGGCCTCGGCGACAGGACGCCGATCTTCATCGTCGGCTTGCCGCGATCGGGCACCACGCTCGTCGAGCAGATCCTGTCCTGCCATCCTGACCTCCATCCGGGCGGTGAGCTGCCTTTCTGGACCGAGCGGACGGAACTGGCCGACGAGCCGGACGTCCAGCGTCTCGCACAAGCCGGTGTCGAATACATCGACCTGCTGCGCAGCCTGGCGCCAGCTGCAAGGCGGGTGACGGACAAGATGCCGCTCAACATATTCCAGGTCGGGCTGATCCATCTCTGCCTGCCGCAGGCCGTCATCGTGCTCTGCAGCCGCCGACCGATCGACGTCGCTCTGTCGATCCACCGGACCTACTTCAATCGCAACATCGGCATACCAACGGGAGGTGCGGCACTGGTTGCCGCAATCCAGGCCATCGAGCGATTATCCTCGCACTGGCGCCGCTTGCTCCCGGCGGCACAGTTCCACGAGGTCGCTCATGACCGGCTGATAGCAGAGCCTGCCAAGACGATCGGTGAGCTTCTTTCGGCCTGCGGCCTCACCTGGAGCGATGCCTGCCTCCAGCCTGAACAGAATCCGCGCGTGGTGCGCACCCCGAGCAAATGGCAGGTGCGACAGCCCATCAAACCTCAGCAACCGGACGCTTGGCGTCGATACGAACCATGGCTTGGCCCGTTTGCTGCGCTGTTGTGACGGACTGGCAATCGCCTACCTATCCGGTTCGCAGTCGATGTCAACAGTCTGAGCTGTATGGCGAGGCCAGATGGCGCACGGTAGTGGCCGTACCAGTTTGGAACGTAGATACAGCCGAGACACGGCAAAATTCAAGCAACAGGGCACGGCCGGGACAGGGCGCGTGCGTCTCGCCCAGCCTGCGCCAGCACGTCTTGCCGCAGCAGCTGAGTTCGGCCGGCACCTCATGCCATCAGATCCCGGTGTGCCGCGCGAACAGGACCCCGGCCAGGGCCGAGCGACCCGGTGCTTGTGGTCGTCCGCCTCAGCTCTGCCCGCTTGGACGGCAGAAGAGGCTCGATCAGCCGCCACAGGTCGTCAGAGACAAGAAGCTCTGAACCCACTGACGCCTTGAGCAGGAGTTTTGTCCCCAATCCAGGCGTCTATCCCCGTCGGAAGCCAGCAGCGTCTGTTTCATCAGAACGTCACGAGCAGAAAGACGGCGCCTCTTTTAGAGACGGCTGTCAGCTTTCTGTCAGGGAACCAGATGGGTCTTTTCTCCAGGCAATGGCCGCCGCGTTCGGGCGCCGGCCTGACATCTCCTTCAGCCGGGTTGCGGCAGCCGGCCACCGAGCTCGGGCCTGGGCATGGTATCGTGGACCAACTCGTTTGCGGCCAGACGATCACACTGTGTCGGTTCCTCATGCTCGGAACAGCCTGCGTCTTTGATTTGGCGCTGCCCCTTGCGAGCGTCCAGGCACAGACGATGTCGTCTGCAGAGCAGATCGACGTCCAAGGCATACGGAACGCAGCGCCAACCACCGCAGCCGGTTTCGCGCCGAGTGCGCCGAGTCTCGATCAAACCCAGCCGACCAGCACCGTTACCGCCGAAGCGCTGAAGAAAGCTTTTGTTCCTACCGCCGACTACGACGATGTGGTCGCGCTCACGCCGAGCGCCATGAACATCAATCCCGTGGGCCCCGGCCTGCAGCAGGATTTCGGACAAAGCATCCGCGGCCTGCAATATACCGAGTTCAGCGTATTGTTCGACGGGATCCAGATCCCTGGCTTCCCGTTCAACTTGGCGCCGCAACCGGGCGCCTACTTCATGTCGCGCGACTTTGGCAGTGTCACGGTCAACCGCGGACCGGGCTCAGCATCGCAGATCGGCTCGGCCACGTTCGGCGGCTCGGTGGCACTGACGTCGCCGGTGCTGGCTGCCGCGCCCGGGCTTGAAACCTACGGAACATTCGGCAGCTTTGGAACCAAGCTGTTCGGATTGCAGGGCCAGTCCGGGATTCAGGACGGCCTTGGCGGTGGCAGCGCCCTGCTTGACCTGACCCGCGAAGAGGCGCGCGGCGCGCTGTCAGGTGTCAGAACTGAGCGGCGCAACCTGTTCCTGAAGGCAGAGCAGCCGGTCGGACGCAGCACGACCATCACGCTCGTCGTCAATCTCGATAACGACGACACCAAAACGCCTTATGGCGCGACACTGGCCAGCATGAATGCGTTTGGCAGAAATTTTGCACTGAATTCCGATCCGACCTCGCAGACCTTCAACGGCTATAACCGGGACGACTACACCACTGATTTCGAATATCTTTCGGTCCGATCCGAACTTGGCAACGGCTGGATTCTGGATAATCGAGCCTACACAACCGCCTACGACCAGCGCAGCCGGCACGGGCTTGATCCCGGCGGCAGCGCACCAAACCTGTCCGGACCGATCCTGCTGAATGGCATCGAGACCAGCGTCGACAACGACGTTCCCGGCGTCAGCTCGCAATACGACTACCGCAACTGGGGCGACGTGTTCCGCATCACCAAGGATGTTGGACGTGGTCAGTTCCGCGTCGGCTTTTGGGCGGAACGCGAAGGCTTCACGACCAATACGGTCAGCGTCGACTTCACCCGCGATGCCATGCCTTATTCTTCTGGTCCTGGCGTCTCGCCCTACCTCAACAAATACTACGCCTCTTTGGTGACGGTGCAGCCATATGCGGAATACGCATGGAAACCCATCAGCACGGTGACGCTGACTGCTGGCATCAAATACAGCTCGGTGACCCGCTATCTCAACGGCCCGATCACGCTGACCGGTGGGCCTGCCGACGATCATGCCACCTACAACAAGCCGCTACCGTCCTTCGACGCAAACTGGCGCGTTGCCGCGGGGTGGTCGCTGTTCGCGCAGGCGGCCGAAGGGTTCCTGACACCGCCGCTCAACCTGTTCTCGGCGACCAGCATCAACGAGGTGCAGCCATCGACCACCTGGAGCTATCAGGTCGGCACGGTCTTTCAGCGCGACTGGCTCAAGCTCGGTGTGGATGCTTATGACATCGACTTTCACAACTACATCACCAGCAACACCGTTGCCGGCTTCACCACCTATTTCAACCAGGGCGGCGCCACCTTCAAGGGCGTTGAGGTGGAAGGCACCGTGACGCTTGGGCACGGTTTCGCCGTCTATGCCAACGGCTCGCTTAATGACTCCAGCTACGGCAACAATGGCAACAATCTTGCGCAGACGCCGCGTCGTACGGCCGCCGTGGCCTTGCTGTACGACAAGAACAACCTCATCCGCGACAAGGACGAGCTGTTCGGCAACCTGACAATCAAGAGCGTTGGTCCGCAATACGGGCTCGACACGGCGTTCGAAAACCAGGCCGACCAGTTTCCGATCAAGTCCTACAACCAGCTCGACCTGAATGCCGGCTACGTGCTGCCACTGCAGCACGTGCGGGTTCGCAGCACCGTCAACGTGACCAACCTGCTGAATCATCGCTCCCTGACGGGATATGCCGGTGAAACGCTTGAAGCGCAGCCGCTGTACTGGGTGCAGGCCGGACGTGGCATCTTCTTCTCTGTGGCGGCGTTCCTTTAGATGACTGACTTCCCGCTGACAGCGACTCTGCTGGCGGCTGTGTGACCGACGTAGCATGACCGGTGATGGCAGCGGGATGCCCAACAGGTGAACTGCTTTTGCTCCGGCCTGCAGCCGTGACGGACTGGCCGGACGCGACGGCGCTGGTGCATGGAGCGGACAGGAGGCCTGGATCGGGCTGATCATCGAGTTTGTCAGCTCGGGCGAGAGGAGATCGGCTTGGCGATGCGGATCATGCGGTTGAGGGCCTGGACGGCGATGGCGATGTCGCCCTCTTGGCTGTCGGATGATCGGGCCTGGAGCCTGGAGCCGATACTGCGTTTGTGGCGGCCGATCGCGGTTTCGAGGAAACTGCGGCGGCCATAGTCGCTGCCTTTTGCGCCATCGGCGATCAGGCTGGCGAGCGGTCCCTCCACCCTCGCAAGCGGGCTCGGGACAGCGGTGATGTCGCCCACATCCTCATCGGTCAGGACGTGCGTCACGATCTCGCCGGTTTCTGCGTTGAGGGCCAGATGCGGCTTGGCACCAACGCCGGGATATGTGGCCGCGCGTCTTGGCATCCACTCGCCCTGCCCCAACACCTGCAGGCCGATGCTGTCGACCACGGCACTGTGATCGTGCCGTCGCGCTGTGCAGTCCGCGGCTGGCGCCCCTTGAAGCCACGGCCGTGTCGGCTCAATGTGGTATAATCCCGCACGCTGAGATCCGGCTTGAGCAGGCGCGGCGCCGAGCGCGCGAAGCCTTCGGCCTGAGCCAGCGTGAGATTCCAGACCAGACAGCGGCTGACCACCTCGCGTCGTTCGCCGTAGGGCGGTCCATTCTGACAACGCGGCCCCGTCGAGCCGGAACGTCAGGTCATCGCCGCCGCTGTAGGCCCGTCTCATAGGCGGCCAGTTGGTGATCCGGCGACCGACCTTCGGAGCATGACGACGTCGCGGCGTGTTATGCCTGAACGGCATGGCATACATTTAGCCAGACCAGAAGACACTCAACCCATACGATTCCTGCGCGAGTGCTGACAGAACCCACCAGCTTCTCCGTCTGCCTCATGCCCAACGTTGGGTACCCGCATCACAGGAAACGGTTCAGGCCACTGCCTGATCAGTTAGTGCTGGCGGGACGACCCAGTAACTTAATATTGAGCGAGCACGGTGATGCTGCCCGAAAGGGAACTCATCATCATGCAGCGGACGAAGATCTCGACCAGCCTTCTTTGCGGCTATCTGGTCATCCTACTCATGCTCCTGGTGCTGGCAGCGTTCAGCATCATGAAGGTGCAGTCGATCGCCTCCGCGCTGCATGCAGTCAACGACGTGAACAGCGTCAAGCAGCGATATGCAATCAACTTCCGCGGCAGCGTGCATAACCGCGCTATTTTGCTCCGCGACGTGGTGCTGCTGTCGGACCGGAAGGACATCGATCAGGCCTTGCAAGACATTCGCCAGCAGCTCGAGAACTACCAGACCTCGGCACACGCGATGGACGAGATGTTCGACAGGAACGTAGGGGTCACCGACGACGCGCGGCAGATACTGGACAGCATCAAGCAGATCGAGGCCAAGACGATGCCGGTCGCCGCGACCGTCGTCAGCCTCAGGCTCGCCGGCAAGCAGGACCGGGCTCATCAGGTCCTCATGGACGAGGCGCGTCCCGATTTCATCGAGTGGCTCCGGGTCATCAACCAGTTCATCGACCTGGAGGAAGCCAAGAACCACTTGGTCGGCCGGCAGGCGCAGACCCAGGCGCAGGATTTCCGCCTATCGATGCTGCCGTTATGCGGCGCCGCGATCCTGATCGGAGCCGGGATCATGCTCTGGTCGAACCGGTCGCTCCGGCCGCTGCGCGAGCTGACCCTCATCATGAACCGGCTGTCGCAGCGCGACCTCGACATGCCCGTGATCGGCACCGACCGCCGCGACGAGATCGGCGCGATGGCGCGGACTGTCCAGATCTTCAAGGACGGCATGATCCAAGCCGACGCGTCTGCCGCGCGTCAGGAGGCCGAGCACCAAGACAAGGAGCAGCGTGCACAACGCCTGGAGGGGCTGATCGGCGGCTTCGAGCACACGATCGGCCAGATGGTGAGCCTGCTGTCCGCGGCCTCAGCCGAGATGGAGGCTACCGCGCGGGCGATGTCATCGACCGCCACCGAGACCAACCAACAGGCCGGCACGGTCGCTTCGGCCGCGGACGTGGCGAGTGCAGGCGTGCAGACGGTTGCGGCCGCGGCCGGGCAGTTATCCTCGTCGATCAGCGAGATCAACCGACAGGTCAGCCAGTCGGCGGTGGTCAGTGGTCAAGCGGTCAGCGATGCGCAGAACGCCAGCCTGGTGATGGATACGCTGTCCAGCGGGGCGCAGAAGATCGGCGAGA
This sequence comes from uncultured Acetobacteraceae bacterium, assembly GCA_964248625.1. Lineage (GTDB taxonomy): Bacteria > Pseudomonadota > Alphaproteobacteria > Acetobacterales > Acetobacteraceae > Lichenicola. The sequence continues at coordinate 28,678 of CAXTZG010000001.1, forward strand.
TCGTCAACCTGATCAACAACATCGCCAGCCAGACCAACCTGCTGGCGCTGAACGCCACCATCGAGGCGGCGCGTGCTGGCGATGCCGGAAAGGGTTTCGCCGTGGTTGCATCGGAGGTGAAGAGCCTGGCGCAGCAGACTGCTTGAGCCACCGACGAGATCGCCAGCCAGATCGGACAGGTCCAGTCGGCGACGCGCGAAGCGGTGGAGGCGATCCGTGGCATCACCCGGATCATCGAGCAGGTGGGTATGATCTCGACCAGCATCGCGGCAGCGGTGGAGGAGCAGGGAGCGGCGACCGCGGAGATCGCCCGCAACGTGCAGCAGACATCCGCCAGCACCCAGACCGTCACGTCCAACATCGTGAAGGTCAGCCAAGCTGCGAACGATACTGGCACAGCGGCAGGTCAGATACTTAGCGCAGCTCAGAACCTGTCCCGCCAAGCGGGCGAGCTGTCGCGCGAGGTGGGCAGCTTCATTGGCGGCGTCCGCACGACACGCTAGCACTAGCTGGCCGCTTGATAACGCGGTGCATGGCGGGCGGGCTTGGTGATGATGGCGGTTCTGGAATGTTGACCCGCATTTCCCCTGGCCTCGCCCGACGGTCCGACGTAGTTGCTTCGCGAACCGCCGTTCTCGATCCATGTCGCGAAACGCGGAGGGCTACCATGAAGATCACCAGATCTCCCAGACTGGTGATCGACTTGCTGAACGCGACTTCAGCGCACTGAGGCTAAACCTTCGATAAGTCTTTGAGCAAGGACTCGAATAGACCTTAACTCTGCTTTGCTCAAGGGTGCAGGTTCGTGCGCGTGACATAAAGGATCAAGTAATATTTCGATCTCTTTACGAGAGCTTTATGGAAACACGCGAAATCAGCGTTGCGCCTTTATGCCTGTTACCTGTTGATTGCCGTAGCGATATGTCCGATGTCGCGTGAGCGACGCAATCGGTGCCCGGCACCCGATCGCCGCTCCTCGCGTACGCGTGCGGTATCGCCAGGATGAAATTGGATGCCGACCAGTGATCAAGAAAAAGCCGCCTTTTCCGTCGCGCCGGCGCATTTTGGGCATGAATCCGGAGCGCTCTCCCGGAAGGATTGCACTGCTGGCAGGTGTCTGGGCTCTGCTGCCTCATGACGCAGCTCGTTCACAGAGCGTTGCACCCGCGCCGACGCCAGCCGCGAGTCCCGAAGCGTCCGGCCAGACGGCCTCACCCGCTGCTCCGGCTGCATCGAAGAGCTGGGCAAGCACGATCACCTACGGCGCTCAGGTCGATGCCGGCATCACCGGCAATTTCGATCGGCCGTCGGACGGCCTGAACTACGGACGTCTTTTCGACGACAAAGCCAACACGGTTCTGCTGAACCAGATCCAGCTCACCGCCACGCGTCCGATCGACAGCTCGTCCAGCGGCTACGATCTCGGCTTCATCCTGCAAGGAAGCTACGGATCGGATGTGCGCTATACTCATTATCTCGGAGAATTCAACTACCTCACAAGCGACCGAAACCAGCTCACCCTGCTGCAGGCCGACCTGCTCCTGCATGCTCCCTGGCTGGTCAAGGGCGGCATCGACTTCAAGCTCGGCCAGTTCGTGACCCCCATCGGCTTCGAGACCACCGATCCGAGCACCAACCCGTTCTACTCGCATTCCTACATGTTCAATTTCGGACCGTTCCAGCACACCGGTCTCGAGGCCGTCGCCCATGTCAGCCCGACGCTCGACCTGTACGGGGAAGTTGACACCGGCGAGAGCACGACGTTCGCGGGAGGCGACAACAACGCCGAGCCCGCCGGTCTGGTCGGACTCGGATTGAACAGTCTGGCCGGCGGCAAGCTGACGATACTGGCACTGTCGCATCTCGGTCCGGAAAACCCGACAAATGCGATCGGAACACAGGCCAACAAGGAGATGCGTTACGAGACGGACGTCATCTCGACCTACAAGGCGACAAGCAGACTGAGCCTCACCCTGGAGCTGAACTGGCTGCATGATGACCTGGTGGGAGCGGACGCCTACGGTGCTGCCGGATATGTCAGCTACGCCGTGACGCCTGCCTTGACGGCGAACTTTCGCGGCGAGGTCTATCGCGACAATGCCGGCTTCTTTATTGCCGCCGATCCCGGCAACCTGGATGCCGTGCGATCGCTCGATGGACGGCCGAACACCGCCTTCTCCGCCGGTCGCCAGACCTACAGCGAGTGGACCTGGGGCGTTACCTACAAGCCGACGGTTCCTCACGTCGCCATTCTGGCCTTCAGGCCGGAGCTTCGATGGGACAAGTCGTTCAGCGGAGGCCATCCCTATAACGGTCTGATGGATAATGGCAGCTTCACGCTGGCTGCCGACATCATCCTCGGCTTCTGACGCCCGTCCGACAGCGCCTGAAACGGCGGGCACTAACCACCAGCAACCCGATGCAGGCGATGTCCGGATCCCGGTCGCACGGCATCGCCGGCTGCGACGTCGACGCTTATGCGTTCTTTATGCCCCGCCTGGAATGACGAATGTCTTCTTTACGCGGTCGGGCCGTAATCTCCGGCAATCTCGAACGAGGCATCTCCATGCTTGACATTCTCCTGCTCCTTGCAGGCGTCGCGACCATCCTGCTGATGGATGGGTATGCATCACTGTGTGCTCGGATCTAGACCATGAGCTTCGACCTGATCCTGGCCGGCATCGTCGCATTCGGCCTCCTGATTTACCTCGGCTGGGCGCTCATCCGCCCGGAAGATTTTTGAGGAGCGTGCCTCATGACGTCCTTCGGCATCCTCGAAATCCTGATCATCCTCGGCTTGACCATCGCCTGCGCAGTCCCGGTGGGACGGTATCTGGCCACGGTCATGGAAGGCGGTCCGACAGCCCTGTCGCCCGTATTGGGTCCGGTGGAACGCATCACCTACAGGCTGTGCGGCATCGAGCCGCTGCAGGGCATGTCCTGGCGCAGCTACGTGACCGCGCTGCTGCTGCTGAATGCGCTGCACTTCGCGCTGCTCTATCTGATCCTGCGTCTGCAGTTCTATCTGCCCTTCAATCCGCAGCAGATCGTCGGCATGCCGCCAGCGCTCGCCTTCAACACCTCGGCCTCCTTCGTCACCAACACGAACTGGCAGGCTTACGTGCCCGAAAGCGGCGTCTCCAACGGAGCGCAGATGCTGGGCCTGACGGTGCATAACTTCCTGTCGGCCGCGACCGGCATCGCCGTGGCGGTCGCAGTCATGCGCGCCCTGGCGACCGGCGGCATCAAGACGCTTGGCAACTTCTGGGTCGACATGACGCGCGCGACACTCTACGTGCTGCTGCCGCTCGGCTGCCTGTTCGCGATCCTGCTGATGGCCAGCGGCGTGCCGCAGACGCTGCATGGATATGCGCAGGTGACGACGCTGGAAGGCGTCAAGCAGACGATCGCCCTGGGGCCGGTGGCGTTCCAGGAGGCCATCAAGGAGCTCGGCACCAACGGCGGCGGCTTCTTCAACGCCAACAGCGCACATCCCTTCGAGAACCCGACCGCGCTCACCTGCGGACTCGAGACCCTGATGCTGCTGCTGATCCCGTTCGCTCTGCCGGTCTGCTTCGGCCGCATGGTTCGCGAGCCCGGCCAGGGCCGAGCCCTGCTGGTCACGATGGTCGGCATCCTGGTCATCGGCGTGTTCTGCTCCTATGCGGCAGAAGCCGGCGGCAACCCGATCCTGCACGCGCTCGGCGTCGATCAGGCTCAGGGCAATCTCGAAGGCAAGGAGGTGCGGCTCGGCACGGCGTTGACGGCACTCCTGAATGTCGGTGCGACCGGCACCTCGACCGGCGCCGTCGCCGGTGCGCCTGAAAGCTTCATGCCGCTCGGCGGCTTGGTGTCGCTGTTCCTGATGCAGCTTGGCGAAGTCACGCCCGGCGGGATCGGCTCGGGCTTCTACTTCATCGTGGTGTTCGCCCTGCTGTCGGTGTTCGTGGCGGGGCTGATGGTCGGTCGCACGCCGGAATATCTCGGCAAGAAGGTGCAGGCGCGCGAGATCAAGCTCGCCATGCTGGCGCTGCTGATCCTGACGCTCTGGATCCTGTGCGGCGCCGGGCTGTCGCTGGTGCTTCCGGCTGGGCTCGCCGCGATCTCGGCGGCCGGACCGCACGGGCTGACCGAGATGCTTTATGCGTGGACGTCTGCCACGCAGAACAACGGCAGCGCCTTTGCCGGCATCACCGCCACGGCGCCGCTGCTGGCCTACGGACAGGCGTTCGCGATGCTGTTCGGGCGCTTTGCCGTGCTGGTGCCGGTCCTGGCGATCGCCGGTTCGCTGGCTGCCAAGCCGAAGCTCAAGATGACGAACGGCACGTTCCCGACGACCGGCATGCTGTTCGTCGGCCTGCTGGCCGGCGTCATCGTCATCCTGGGGGGACTGCAGTTCCTGCCGGCCGACGCGCTCGGACCGATCGCTGAACATGTGGTGCTCCGCACCGGTACGACCTACTGAGGGCCAGACGATGTCCGCCACCACCTCGATTCCGGGCGAGGGCGCCGTAGCGTTCTCGCTTTTCGACCGCAAGATCGCGTCGCGGGCGGCGCGTGATTCGGTCGCCAAGCTCAACCCGCGTCAGCTGATGCGCAACCCGGTCATCTTCGTGACCGAGATCGTGGCGATCCTGACCACGATCCTGGGTGTCCGCGATCTGTTCGCGCACGGTGCGCATCCGGCGTTCGCGCTCGCCATCGCTGTTTGGCTCTGGCTGACCGTGCTGTTCGCGACCTTTGCCGAAGCCATGGCCGAGGGGCGGGGCCGGGCGCGCGCCGAGAGCCTGCGCCGCGCCCGCAACGAGACGCTGGCCAAGCGCGTGCCCAATCCGGACGATCCTGCCCTGTTCGGCACCGTTTCCTCGACCGACCTGCGGGTCGGCGATGTGGTGCTGGTCGAGACCGGCGACCTGATCCCGCTCGACGGCGAGATCATCAAGGGCATTGCTTCCATCAACGAGAGCGCCATCACCGGCGAGTCGGCGCCCGTCATCCGGGAAGCGGGCGGCGACCGCTCCGCCGTCACCGGCGGCACGCAGGTGGTGTCGGACTCGCTTCTGGTGCGCATCACCGCCGAGCCCGGCAACACCTTCATCGATCGCATGATCGCCCTGGTGGAAGGCGCGTCCCGGTCGAAGACGCCGAACGAGATCGCGCTCGACATCCTGCTCGCCGGCCTGACCATCATCTTCCTGGTCGCCGTCGCGACGCTGGTCGGCTTTGCGCACTATTCCAACACCATCATGTCGGTGCCCGTGCTGGCGGCGTTGCTGGTCACGCTGATCCCGACCACGATCGGCGGCCTGCTCTCGGCGATCGGCATCGCCGGCATGGACCGGCTGGTGCGCTTCAACGTCGTCGCCACATCCGGTCGCGCGGTGGAAGCGGCCGGCGACGTGGATACGCTGCTGCTCGACAAGCCCGGCACCATCACCTTCGGCAACCGGATGGCGGCCGCCTTCTATCCGGTGCCGAGCGTGGAGGAGCGTCATCTCGCCGAGGCGGCCGCCACGGCGTCGATCGGCGACGAGACGCCGGAAGGACGCTCGATCCACACGCTGGCACGCGACGCGTTCAACGTCGTCCTGACGGCCCCCGCCAATGCCGTGCCGGTGCCGTTCACGGCCAACACCAGGCTGTCGGGGCTTGATGCCGGCGGACGCTCCTGGCGCAAGGGGGCTGTCGACTCGCTGCTCGCCGCGGTCGGCGAGACCAGGCCGCCATTGGCCTTCACGGCTGCGGTCGAGAAGATCGCCCGCTCCGGTGGCACGCCGCTCGCGGTGGCCGAGGACGGACGGCTGCTGGGCGTCATCGAGCTCAAGGACGTGGTCAAGCCCGGTATCCGCGACCGGTTCGCGGCCCTGCGTCGGATGGGCATCCGCACGGTGATGGTGACCGGCGACAACCGTGTCACCGCAGCCGCGATCGCAGGCGAGGCCGGCGTCGACGACTTCATCGCCGAGGCGACGCCGCAGGACAAGCTCGGCTACATCCGCAGCGCCCAGGCCGAGGGCAGGCTGGTGGCAATGTGCGGCGACGGCACCAACGATGCGCCGGCGCTGGCGCAGGCCGATGTCGGCGTGGCCATGCAGACCGGCACGCAGGCGGCGCGCGAGGCGGCCAACATGGTGGATCTCGACAGCGACCCGACCAAGCTGATCGAGATCGTCGAGATCGGCAAGCAGCTGCTGATCACCCGCGGCGCGCTGACCACCTTCTCGATCGCCAACGACATCGCCAAGTATTTCGCGATCCTGCCGGCGATCTTCGTGGTCGCCTATCCGGGCCTGTCGGCGCTGAACGTCATGCGCCTCTCGACACCGCAGAGCGCCATCCTGTCGGCGGTGATCTTCAATGCCCTCGTGATCATCGCCCTGGTGCCGCTGGCGTTGCGCGGCGTGAACTTCCGGGCTGTCAGCGCCGCCTCGCTGCTGCGTCGCAACCTGCTGATCTACGGGCTGGGCGGCATCGTGGTGCCGTTCATCGGCATCAAGATCATCGACATGCTGCTCACCGCCCTGCATATCTTCGCCTGAGGATCCGCATCATGCTTGCTCATCTTCGTCCGGCCTTGTCGCTGGTCGTGCTCTTCACCCTGCTGCTCGGGCTGGTGTTCCCGCTCGGGTTCGTCGGCTTCGGCAACCTCGCCTTCCGCTTCCAGGCCAATGGCAGCCTGATCGAGCGGAACGGACAGCCGGTCGGGTCGGCGCTGATCGGCCAGAACTTCACGTCCGATCGCTACTTCCACACCCGCGAGTCCGCGATCACCGGGACCGATCCCAAGGACCCGAGCAAGACCGTCGCCACCCCCTATGACGCCAGCGCCTCGTCCGCCTCCAACCTCGGCCCGACCGCGAAGGCCCTGCACGACCGGGTCGCCGGCGACGTCGCGACGCTGGAGAAGCAGGGAGCGGCGGCTGGCGCGATCCCGATGGACGCGGTCACCAGCTCCGGATCGGGCCTCGATCCGGACATCTCGCCCGACTATGCTGCGCTGCAGGCTCCGGTGGTGGCGCGCGCGCGCCATCTTCCGGTCGAGCAGGTACGACAGGTGCTGGCATCCGTCACGCAGGACCGGCTGCTGGGGGTGTTCGGCGAGCCACGGGTCAACGTGTTGCGCCTGAACCTCGCGCTGGACGGGCTGGCGACGAAGAATGGCCCGGGAACGGAGACGAGCAGCCGTTGATCGGCTGGACGGGCCGCCGGAGGACCATCCATGCGAGGTGAAACGGAGCGCCGGCCCAGTCCCGACGCACTTCTCGCGGCACAGGAAAAGGCGTCGCGGGCAAAGCTGAAGATCTTCCTGGGTGCCGCACCCGGTGTCGGCAAGACCTACGAGATGCTGAGCCAGGCGCGTCGGCTGCTGTTGGAAGGGACGGTCGGCGTCGTCGCCGGCATCATCGAGACGCATGGCCGCGCCGAGACCGAGGCGCAGCTTGGCGATCTGCTGGTGCTGCCGCGGCTGCAGATCCAGTATCGCGGGCAGACGCTGGAAGAGTTCGACCTCGACGAGGCGCTGGCCTTGCGTCCGGCGCTCATCCTGATCGACGAGCTTGCCCACAGTAATGCCCCGGGCAGCCGCCATGCCCGGCGCTGGGAGGACGTGGTCGAGCTGCTCGCTGCCGGGATCCCGGTCTGGACCACGCTCAACATCCAGCATCTGGAAAGCCTGAACGACACGGTGCTGCGCATCACCGGCGTCCGGGTGGGCGAGACGCTTCCCGATCACGTGCTCGAGCTGGCGGACGAGATCGAGCTCATCGACCTGTCGCCGGCCGATCTGCGCTCGCGTCTGGCGCAGGGACGCATCTACCGGCCGGATGTGGCGACGCGAGCACTCGGGGGCTTCTTTCGCGAAGGCAACCTGCAGGCCCTGCGCGAGATCGCGCTGCGGCAGGCGGCCCAGCATGTGGATGCCGGACTGTTGGACTACATGCGGGCGAGCGGGATCGCCGGGCCCTGGCCGGCCGGGGAGCGGGTTCTGGCTCTGGTCGGACCGGACGCGGGCGAGCCGGTGCTGCGGGCCGCCAAGCGCCTCGCCGATGCGCTGCACGCGCCCTGGCTGGCCCTGCATGTCGAGGCGGCGGGCGAGGCGCCGCAGGCCGCCCAGGCTGTCGGCCGCATCATGACCCTGGCATCCGAGCTCGGCGCCGAGATCGAGATCCGGGCCGTCCGCACGCCGCATGAGGGGATCGTCGGCATCGCGCTGGAGGTGGCGCAGGCCCGCAACGTCTCGCAGATCGTCGTGGGTCGCGTGGTGCGGCGCACCCTGCTCCGCCGCCTGGCCGCCGGACGCGGCCTGCGCGGCAACCTGGCGGCGACCCTGCTGGCCCGCGCGCCGGACTATGCGGTCCACGTCGTGCCGACAGGAGCAGGGCCGGCCCGGTCGCGAGCCGTCCGTGCCGGGCTGCCGGCAGACTGGCAGCCCTGGCTGGTTTCCGGCCTGCTGGTCGTGCTGGCCGTCGGGCTGGGCGAGCTGCTGCGGGGCCTGATCGAGCCGGATGCGCTCGGCATGCTCTTCCTCGCGGTCGTCGTCGGGGCGGCTGCCTTGTACGGCCTGAGCGTGGCGCTCTGCTGCGCGCTCGTCTCCTTCCTGACCTGGAACTTCTTCTTCATCCCGCCGCTCTACCAGTTCACCATCGACCAGCCCCGCGACGTCATGGCGATCGTCGTCTTCGGCACGGTCGCGGCCGCGACGGGCCTGGTCGCCAGCCGGCTCGGCGCGGCGGCGCGCTCGGCGCAGGGGCGCATCGAGGGGCTGCGGCGGATCGGCGCCTTCTCGCGCGCCCTCGGCGGTCCGGTGACGGAACGCGACCTGCAGGACGAGATCGTCCGTCAGGCCGCATCGATCGCCGCGCGCGCGATGGTGCTGGCCACCCGCGAGCCGGACCAGGCGCTCGACATCCGTGCCGCCGAGCCGCCCGCCGACACCATGGATGCCGGATCCTGGGCGGCAGCACTCTGGTCATGGCGGCACGGCGAGCCCGCCGGGCGCGGCACCGCCACCCTGCCGTCCGCCCCCTGGCGGTTCCTGCCGATCCGGATCATCGGCGCCGGGCAAGCAGCCGATGGCGGCGCGGAGGGACTTCTCGGCCTGCTCGCGGTGCAGTCGGCCATGATGCTCGACGGACCGGCCCTGCAGGCCCTGCAGGCCCTTGCCGATCAGGCCGCCCTGGCGCTGGAGCGCGTCCGGCTGGTCCGGAACGCGGCCGATGCCACCGCGCGCGACGAGACCCAGAAGCTGCGCACGGCGCTGCTGAACTCCCTGTCGCATGATCTGCGCACGCCGCTCACCGGCATCCGGGGTTCGGCGGAGACCTTGCGGACCGCATGGAACCATCTCACGCCGGACACGCGCGACGACCTGCTGCTGGCGATCGAGCAGGATACGATGCGGCTGACGCGCTTCCTTGCCAACATCACCGACATGACCCGCCTCGATACCGGCGCCGTCGTGCCCCGCCTTGTGCGCGTGGAACCGGCGCGCATCGTCAGGGACGCGGTGGCCCGGCTGGACGATCCGGTCCTGGTCATGGTCACGGAAGACAAGCCCCACCCCTTCGTGCTGGCAGACCCGCTGCTGCTGGATCAGGCGGTGTTCAACGTCCTGGACAATGCGGTGAAATACTCGCCGCCTCCGCAAGCAGGGTCTGCCCTGGCTCAGGTCACGATCGCGCTCGAGGCCAGCAAGGCGGTGATCCGCATCGCCGACGGCGGCACCGGGATCGCCGAGGTGGATCTGCCGCACGTATTCGACAGCTTCTACCGCGCACAGCATGGAGATCGCGTGGTTCCGGGCACCGGCCTCGGCCTTGCCATCGCCCGGGGGCTGGTTGAGGTCATGGGGGGAACGATCATCGCCGTCAGTCCGGTGCCGCAAGGCCTGCCTGGAGGAGGCCTCGGCACCCTCGTCACCATAACCCTGCCGGCCGTGCGATGAACGAGATCGACGGGATCCTGGTCCTGATCATCGACGACGAGAAGCAGATCCACCGGTTCCTGCGGCCGGCCCTGGAAGCGATCGGCTACCGCACGCTGTCCGGCTTCAATGGGGCGGAAGGGCTGCGGCTCGCCGCATCGCAGGCGCCCGGCGCCATCGTGCTCGATCTGGGCCTGCCCGACATGGACGGCAAGCTGGTGCTCGAGCGGCTGCGGAAGTTCTCATCGGCGCCGATCATCGTGCTGTCCGCGCGCGACCGGGAAGCGGAGAAGATCGCCTCGCTCGATGCCGGTGCCGATGACTATGTCGAGAAGCCGTTCGGACTGGGCGAACTGCTGGCGCGTTTGCGGGTGGTGCTTCGCCGCCGTCATGAGGCAGCAACCGATATCCGGCACGACGAGACCCTCGCCTGCGGGCCGTTGACGCTCGATCCGGGTCGGCATGAAGTCAGGGTCGATGGCGAGAAGGTCGTCCTGAGCCCGCGCGAGTATCAGCTCCTGGCCATGATGATGCGTCACGAGGACAAGATGCTGACGCACCGCCAGCTGCTGACGACGCTCTGGGGACCGGCGCACAGCGAGAACGTTCAATATCTTCGCGTTTATATCGGACAGCTCCGGCACAAGCTCGGAGCAGCCGTTGCCCAGATGATCGTCACCGAGCCGAATGTCGGTTACCGGCTGACACGGGCGCCCGGCTAGACGGGCCGACCCGCACAGCCCGACGTCGCGACCAGAATTTCATTGCGCTGCAGCAGAAGTCGCTTATGCGCTCTTGATGAGAATCACCGTATTCAGAATGTCGTCTTTATGATGCCCGGCCTAGCCTGTTTCCCCTAACGCCGGAGCCTAGACGTGATCGTTTCGTTCTGATGGCGAGCAAGCCCACCATAGCCTTGCCGATGAGCGTCGCGGCACTCGGGATCGTCTATGGCGATCTCGGGACCAGCCCCCTTTACACCTTCCAGACGGTGGTCGGCGACGCGGGCGGAAAGATCAGCGCAGAGGTAGCACTCGGCAGCCTGTCATTGATCGTGTGGGCACTGATCCTGACGATCTCGGTCAAGTACTGCCTGGTCGTCATGCGCGCCGACAACCAGGGCGAAGGCGGCATCCTCGCCTTGATGTCGTTGCTGAGCAGACCGTTCGAGGGCCCTCTCAGTCGCGGCAAGCTGCTGGTCGCCGCCGGCCTGCTCGGGGCCGCGCTGATCTATGGCGACGGGATCATCACGCCGGCCATTTCCGTGCTGAGCGCCCTGGAAGGACTGAACGTCGCAACCAGCGTCTTCAAGCCATACGTTCTGCCGCTCGCCATCCTGGTTCTGATCGCCCTGTTCAGCGCGCAGCCCTTCGGCACGGCCAGGCTGGGACGGCTGTTCGGACCGATCATGCTGGTGTGGTTCGCCGTCATCGCCGTCATCGGCCTGATCGCGATCATCCGAAGTCCCGGCGTCGTGGCAGCATTCAATCCGCTGCTCGGACTGCGCTTCCTGGCGACCCACGGGTGGGGCAGCTTCATCGTCCTTGGCGGGGTGTTCCTCGCCCTGACCGGAGGCGAGGCGCTCTATGCCGACATGGGCCATTTCGGCCGACGGCCCGTCCGCATCGCCTGGACCGGGATCGTGCTGCCTGCCCTGCTCCTCAACTACGCCGGCCAGGCGGCGCAACTGCTCCGCGATCCGAAACTCGCCGACAACCCGTTCTTCTCCGAAGTGCCGAACTGGGGCGTTTATCCCCTCGTCATCCTCGCCACCATCGCCACGATCATCGCGAGCCAGGCCATCATCACCGGAGCCTACTCGCTGACCAGGCAGGCGATGCAGCTCGGGTGGCTGCCGAGCATGGTCATCCACCAGACCTCCGACACCGAATACGGCCAGATCTACGTCCCGCTGGTGAACTGGATCATGATGGTCGCCACCATCGCGATCACCATCGGCTTCGGCAGCTCGGCGCGGCTGACCGGCGCCTTCGGGACGGCCGTGGCGACAACCATGATGCTGACCACGTTTTTGCTCTACGACGTCATGCGGGAGCGCTGGCATTGGCGCCTGATCAGCGCAGTCTCCGTCGTGGCGTTCTTTCTGTTGATCGACATCGCCTTCTTCTGCGCCAATCTTCTCAAGATCCTGGATGGCGGCTTCATTCCGCTGCTGTTCGGCGCGCTCCTGTTCACGATCATGATCACGTGGCACCGCGGGGTTTTTCTTGTCAGGGCCGGTCTTGCGCCTGAGGCGCATCACGGTCGCGACCTGCTGTCGCTCCTGAAGAGCGGAGCCCTGCCCCGCACGGACGGAAGCGCTGTGTTCCTCAGTCGCAAGGCGTTGCGACTGCCGCCCCTGGTGTCGCGTCATATCAGTCTCTTCGGCGCCCTGCCCAAGCAGATCGTCACGCTCTACATCAGGTTCGAGCCGATCGCCCGGGTCTCGGACCGCACGCGTGTCACCGTCGAGAGGGTGATGGACGACGTCTGGTATCTCGAGGTCCGCTTCGGCTTCTTCGAGGTTCCGAACCTGCTCCTGGCGCTGGAGGAAGCCCGGGCGCAAGGCTGTCTCGTCGATCTTGAGAAGGTTCTCTTCGCGGCCAGCGACGACGTGACCGAAAGCAGATCCGCGCCGAAATTGGCTGCCTGGCGGCGAATGCTGTTCGGTTTCCTGTATCGCAACGCGGTCCGCGCTCCCGACCGCTTCGCACTGCCCCGAGACCGCTTCATCGAGATCGGCCGACAGGTCGAGCTGTGAGGACGGATCGCGCGGCTCGGCCCCGATCGCGGTGCCAGCCGAGGGTCCTGCCGGCACCCGTCCTGGCCAGATCCTGGTTGCGCCCGTCCCGGCGGTGACAGCGTCGTCCGGCCGGTCATGAAGCGTCCAGCCGCAGCGGCAGTGACGCTTGCGCGCCGTCTGCCGATGGGCCAGCTAATGCTGGTCGACAGCAGTCTTCAGCCTGGTCGCGCCATTTCCGAGCGGGGACCGTCATCCATGCAACAGCCGCCCTTGTCCCGGGCCGCGCGTCCGCGCATGCGTCGCAGCCCCTCGACGGTGTTGCGTCACCTCCTCTACGCGCTGCGCGGCGGCTTCCTGGTTCGCCCGATGGTGATCGCCATCAGCCTGGGGCTGAGCGGCACCATCCTGTCCTCGCTCGAGGAGACCTATCCGGTCCTTGCCGCCTGGGTGCCCCGGCTGCTGTTCCCGAGCCGGTCGGATCCGCAGGTTGCGCAGGTGATCCTCGCCGGCATCGCCGCCTCGATCATGACCGTGGTCTCGATCGTGTTCGCAATCCTGCTGATGACGCTGACCCTCGCCTCGATGCAGTTCTCGCCAAGAATCCTGGTCAGCTTCGTGCGGGACCGGGCGACGCAATGGACGCTCGGCCTGTTCCTTGGCACCTTCGCCTACTGCCTGGGAGCCCTGCCGGCCGCCCGCACCATGCCGCACCCGTTCGCACCGGTGGCCACCACCGTGGGCGCCATGGCGCTTGCCCTGCTGTGCGTCGGATGGCTCATCTTCTTCATCCAGCACATCAGCCAGGCGATCAGCGTCAACCACATCGTCGACCGCATCGCCAGCGAGACCGAGGACGTCATCGACGGGTTGATGCCCCATGACCGGACGAACGACTACCGCGACGGCGTTCCCGCCCTCGACCTGAACGGCACCCAGACCCCGGTGCTGAACATGGTGTCCGGCTACATCCGCTTTGTCGATATCGACAACCTGGTGGCCGTCGCCAAGGCGTCCGGCTTGCAGATCCGGGTCCTGCGCCGGGTCGGTCACTTCGTGCCGGCGGGGATCCCGCTCCTCATCGTCGGCAGCAGGAGGGCGCTCCAGCCTCCGCTTGCGACGGCTCTTCTGGCCACCTTCGACATCGGCCCGATCCGAACCCTGCAGCAGGATGTCGAGTTCGGCGTGATCCAGATCGTGGACATCGCGCTCAAGGCGATCTCTCCCGCGGTCAACGATCCCAGCACGGCCATCACGTGCCTCGACCAGTTAAGCCGGATCCTCATCCGCTGGATCTCCCGCTACGGTCCGGAGGTCATCCTGTCGGATCCGCCGCACGTGGTCCGGGTCGTCATGCCGGCCATCGAGCTCGACGGGCTGCTCGATACCGCGTTCGAGCAGATCCGCCACTATGCCGCGACGGATGTCGTCGTCAGCGCCCGCCTGCTGCGCGCGCTGGACGATATCGCCATGAGCACGGACGACGCCGGGATCCATAAGCGCCTCGCCGCTCGTGGCCGCTGCGTTTATGACGGCTGCTGCACGCGTCTTGCCGAGTCCGATCTGGACATCCTGCGCGATCGTCTTGACCTGCTGGAAGATCGCCTCGTCGGACACGAGACGATGATCGCCGCCGACCGGCTGGCGACGGCCAGCAAAAAATCCGCCTTCAGTAGGACGCGCGCAGGCCCGTCGTCGTCTTGATCCGGCCGTGGCGCGAGTCTCAGCGGCGTGGCGATTGCTCACGATATCGGTTCTCGTCTCGATGGATGCGCAAGGTCGCCGGGCTCGAGAATTGCCGCAACGAGGCGACAACGAAACAATCAGATCGAGGTGGATGCCGATTCAAGCTTTTGAAACTCGCTAGAACCGTCGCACCCTTCCCGCGACGGAGGAGTTTGCAACATGAGGCATGTCTACCTCGCTGCGTCGATCGCGATGGTGACGAACGTCATTGCGCCGGCGCTGGCGAACGGAGCAACCGCTACCCGGCCGGATGTCTACAACATCGCCGACTATGGCGCTGCGGGCGACGCGACGTCCGACAACTCGGCCCTGAACCTGGCGCTCACCTATGCCGGCCTGCACCCCGGCACCCAGATCCTGATTCCGACCGGCACCTGGGCCTTCAGCGTCGACAGCAGCAACGGCTACGGGTTCAAGATCCCGTCCTTCACGACCCTGACTGGGGAGGATCAGAACGCGACTACGATCACCTGGAACGATACGGCCGGCGTGTATCTGTTCAGCGCGACGTCGAACACCAGTGCCGCGCGTACCACCAGCATCACGTTCCAGAACTTCACCGTCAAGGGCACCTGGGGCACCGCGACCAACGGCTACACCGCGTACCAGATCGGCAATGCTCCATTCCTGCCGACAGGCGTCGATGGCCTGACCTTCGACCACATCACGTCCGAGTACAGCCGCGGCTTCGGCATCTCGGCGCGCGGCAGCACCAACGTCACGGTCCGCGACAGCCACACGCTCCAGACCTTTTCCGATGCGATCAATCTGTCGCAGACCTCGAACGCAAGCATCAACAACAACTTCATCGAGCATACCGACGACGACGCGATCTCGGTCCATTCCGACATCTATGACACGTGGGGCGTGCGTCGCCATATCGAGATCACGGGAAACCACATATTCGATGCCCAGGGCATCGATGTCGAGGCGGCGCGTCAGGCGAACATTTCCGACAACACCCTCGACAGCATCAGACAGGTCGGCATCAGCGTCGTCACCAGTCCGGCCTCAAGCCTCACCGGTCCGACCGAAGGCAACTCGGCGGACGAGTCGATCCTCATCACCGGCAACAAGCTGACCAACCTCCTCAACCGGCAGAACATCGACAACATCAACCAGGGCGTTGTCGGCATCGTCATCAACGGTCTGAGCGCACGCGCCGGTCAGTATTCCGCAGCGCCTGGCGAAGCCATCGCCTTGACCGGCAAGGTCATCGATCCCTACCGGGAGTTCATGGCCAACAGCCAGCTTCCCGGCGTCGCGGTGTCGGGCGGCCACGCCATCCTGGTCGCCAACAACATGATCATGCGCGATCTCCCGGCCAGCAACGGCGGCGACAGCCGCTACACGCAGTGGACCGACTTCAAACAGGGCCTCATCACCAGTCGGATCGGACCGCAGAACCCGAAGCTGGCGGAAAGCGACATGGAGGGCGCCTGCGTCGCACTCACCGGCGGAAGCCTGCGCGACGTGATGATCACCGGCAACGACTGCCACGGCATGTCGGACGGCCTCAGCGTCGCGGGAAGCGGCAACTCGCATTACGCCGATGTCGTCTACCGGGACAACAACGTCGTCGACTTCACGGGGCACGGCATCCTGGTCAATACCGCAGGCAAGCTGAGCCTGATCGCCGAGAACAACCTGTTCAATGGCGATCCCTTCCAGAAAAGCCCCGCGCGCGGAGCCAACGGCACCTGGACGAACGGCTCCGGTCCGGCCGGGATCTATGTGCAGTCCGGCACCGGGGTGACGTTTCGCGACAACACCCTGCTCAACGTGGCGATCGACACCAATGTCGACCCGACCCTGCCGACGGGCGGCTGCCTGATCGAGGGCAACATCGATGAAGCCGACCCATCCGTGATCAACAGCTTCTCCACCGCCAACAAGGGCATCGCCGAGGTCCACAGCGCTGGCTTCAGGCTTGCCCAGCTCGACAGCGATCCAGGCAGCCCGACCTACGATACCCTCCTGTCGGCGCCGGTCTCGGCCGCCTTCTCGGCGCCGACCGCCGGCAAGTGGATGCTGGGAGCCTATGTCCGGAACGCCGCTCCGGCCGCGACGGCGCCGGTCGGCTGGCTGCGCCTGACGACGGGTTCCAGCAACGTGCCGGGCATCGACTGGCTGGCTGTTCAGAATGCCAACGGCGGCGTCAGCGTCAATAACGGCACGGCGACGATCCTGCCATCTGGCATCATCACGGGAACCACCGCGACCCAGGGCATCGGGAACAACAGCGGCTCGCTCTCTTCCACCGCCTACGTGGACCGGGCGGTCGGGACCTATGCCGGCGTCTTCACCAAGACCGGCAGCTACGTCGCGAACGTGAATGATTGTGGTCTCGTCTTCCTGATGAACTCAGGATCGAGCATGACATTCACCGTGTCGGCGAGCTGGCCGATCGGCTGCCATCTCACGGTCGTGCAGAAAGGCACCGGTTCTGTCACTATCAATGGCGTCTCCGGCTTCATCCCGTATGGTGCGGCCGGATTGACCACCTCCGCCCAATATGCCCGCCTCGACCTGCTGGTCGACAGCAGCTCGACGATCAACGTGAAGTAGAGGCGTCCGACGGGGGCTGCCGCTCGGTGCCGCGGCGTCACGCCACGCGGCCCGGGCGGGTGTGCGCCCGGTCGATATCTGGGAGCAGGGTTCCGCCACCGCCTGCGCAGGCAGGCGCTCGACATCCGTGCATCATGGTCCCACGATGCATGGATGTGTGGCCGCTTCGCAACCGATCTTCCCATCGACCTGATCCGAACCTGGTTCAAAACCACCGGACCGGTGCCCAACGACGAACCGAACTACAACGTGGCGCCGACGCAGAGCGTGCCGGTGGTGCGCCGGCATCCAGAGAGTGGCGAACGGCGGCTCGATCGGCTGCGCTGGGGCCTGATCCCGCATTGGAGCAAGGAGAAGGGACGGCAGCCAATCAATGCGCGGGCCGAGACGGTGGCCTCATCGGGCATGTTCCGCGGCGCGCTCGCCGCCCGGCGCTGCGTCGTGCCGATGCGGGCCTTCTATGAGTGGGATCAGGCGAGCAAGCCGAAGCAGCCCTATGCCTTTGCGCGGTCCGGGCAGACGCCGCTCATGCTGGCCGGGCTCTGGGAAAGCTGGACCGACCCGGCCGGCGAACTGGTCCGGACGTTCACCATCATCACCACGACCGCCAACGCGACGCTGGCCTCGATCCATGACCGCATGCCCGTGGTTCTCGGCGAAACGGACTGGACGATCTGGCTCGATGATGGGCCGGTCGAGCTGCTGCGTCCAGCGGCAGACGACGCGCTCAGGCGCTGGAAGGTCGCCAGCCAGGTCAACTCGGTGCGCAACAATGGACCATCGCTGCTGGATGAGGTGACGGCCGCCGGCCCGCGGGACCAGCAGGACGCAGGACCGGACTCGGCCTGACGTCGAACGGCCCTCACGGTTCAGCCCGCACGGGCCTGCATCGGGATGCCGACGACCAGCATCCCGGCAGACCCGTCCGGCAACTATCTGCCGGTCTGCAGGAACGGGATCGGTGCACCGGCATAGACCGAACTCGGCAGCGTGCCGTTCCAGCGCTGCGCGCGGGTGTAGTCGACCAGAGCCGGGTTGGCGGACACCGCAGCGGCGAGCAGCCGGGCGGCATTGGCCTGGGCCTCGCCATTTTTCTGCGTCGCATAGGAGGTGGCATCGGCCTGCAGCTTGGTCGATTCCGCCAGGCCGCGTGCCTGCTCGATCGCCTGGTTGGCCTGGCCCGCCGCCACGATCTTTGCCGTGTCGGCCTCGATCTGCGCCTTGTGCTGCAGTCCCTGGGCCTGCTCGACCTGCGTCTTCACCACCGAAGCCTGCGCCTGCGCCTCGCGGAAGCTCTGCGCGTAGTCGAGGTTGGTCAGCTGCACGTCGGTGACGTCGAGATGGTAGAGGGCCTTTGCGCGTTCCTTGACGATGGTGTCGACCCGCTTCACCAGCACGCCGCGGTTGCTCGCCACATCGCTGACATTGACCGTGCCGGCAGCGATCTTCCACTCGTTCACCACCATCGACAGCAGGTTCTGCTGGTAGCCCTGATTGTGTGCATAGATATAGCCGACCTCGTCGACCGGGATCTGGAACTGCACCGTCAGGGCCGCATCGATCTCCTGGTTGTCGATGGTGTAGGTGTTGAGCATCGGCGTCTCGAACTGCTGGGTGTCGACCTTGAAGTAATGCACCTCGCCGATGAACGGCCATTTCAGGTGGAAGCCGGGATCGGCGGTGCCGGCATAGGCGCCGGCATTGGTCACGACCGCCCGTTCGTTCGGCGACACCGTATAGCCGGTACTCAGGATCCCGGCCGCCAGCAGGAGGCAACCCAGGCTGATCGCGATCAGCTTCGGACTTATGACCAGCGGAGACCGGCGATAGTCGCGTGGCGCGCCGCGGTCGGGAACATAGTTCGGAACCATGCGATGATCCTTCGTGCGCGCGTCGCAAGCCAGTCCGCCAAGGCATCGATCAGGACCGGCTGACGTGCCTGAGCGGACGCGTCGTCTTTGCGTGAGCCCTTGACCTGATCGGCCGTCAGACCTGTTCCACGGCCATGCCACTCTACAACACGTCTGCACGCTGCACGAGCCTGCGGTTATCGCCGGTCCTCCGAGGTGGCGGATCGTAAGGCGATCCGGCGCGACGCGGTCGCCGCCCTGCATCGTCCTGCGGCATCCAGGCATCGACACAGGGCGCGGTCGTTCGCCCGTTCCAGGCCTGCGTCATGCGAGCCCTCTATTCGAGAGGAAGCGGAGGCTCGCCAGAACCCTGCAGCAGTTCCGCCTCCGCATGCGTCTCCTTGATCGCGTTGAGGACCGACTGCGGGTCGGCGGGCACCGCCATCGCCTCGGCTTCCACGTCGACGCGATTGCGGAGGTTGGGGTTGTCGCGGCGCATCTCCTCCAGCAGCTCGATGACCTTGGCGGTCTTCTGCTCGCTGAGTATCGCCAGCTCCAGGGTAAGCTGCTCACGGTGCTGTGCCAGCTGGTCTTCCCGTCGCTGGGTGGTGAGGATGAGCACGGCGATGTAGAGCGCCCCCAGGGAAACCACGCCGTCGAACCAGGCGAATGGCGGCGGGTCGAAGGGCGTGTATCCTGCCACGGCGACGAGGCCGTTGCCCCCGATCCAGAGAATGACCAGCAAGGTCAGCAGCCCAATGAACCGCGGACGTCCGACCAGGGCGGTAAGGCGGTCGACAATGCGCTGCAGGGGCGTCGCCGTGCGATGATGCTCGGCATGCAGCATGGCAATCGACCGGATCGTCTCCTCGATATGCGCCGGCAGAATGGGAGTGACATCGTCCATGAAGCTATCCTGCACTGAGCCTGCCGAATGACGGGTCGGCACTTCGCATCCGCACGGCCGATGCGGCACGGCAGCACCATCGCGCCGGATGAATCGTAAGCCATAGGCGAATGGTTGCCTGACCCTGGAGGCAGGCATCCGGCAAACAAGGCCAACAGAGTGCCGTAACAACGAGCCACCGCAAACTGCAATGCCTGTCTGTTGAGCGGTGCTGCCCCGGTCAACCGGCGTCTTGCATCAAACAAACGTCAAAGTCATGGTGTTCAGCCTCCGATATACCGATGGCTGCCTGTTCATGCCGTTTGTGCGCACGACGTGCCCAACTCGCGGTGACGGACCGCGTTGATGCTACTTCACAGGCTCCGGTTGATGGCGACCATCGTTGAAACCGACAGCGTCAGGATTCCGGCGTGGGTGCGGCCGTGGCTGACAGGACGCGGATCGCCCGGCGACGTCACTTCCGGAGCTGCCGGGTCGGAACGACGCCGCTCAGGACGACCAGACGCCTCTGCCCAACTAGACAGGACCATCCATGATCGAGGCCGACGACGACAAAGTTCTTCGTCTCCATGCCGAGCAGCTGCAGGTATCGCGCCGGCGGCGTCCGGGCGAGACCGTACGGGTGCGGACGGTCACGACGGAACATGGCCAACTCGTCGAGGAGCCGTTGACCCACGAGCGGGTCGAGGTGCTTCGGGTGCCGGTCGGTCGTGTCGTCGATACCGTTCCGGAAATCCGGCAGGAAGGCGACGTCACGATCATGCCGGTTGTCGAGGAGCAGATGATCGTCCAGAGGCGCCTGGTCCTGAAGGAGGAAGTGCATGTCCGCAGGGTCCAGACGTCCACGCTTCATCGGGAAACGGTGATCCTTCGACAGCAGGAGGCGGTCGTCACCCGCATCCAGGCCGAGATCGGCCAGGGTCACGGGCCGACGGGCGCGACCGAAACATTGTTGGGCGGGGACTGACCCGGTGGCGCAAGAGACCCTGGTCGCGGTGTTCGACAGCGCGGCCCATGCGAACGCCGCGGTCGACGAGCTGGAACGCTCCGACATCCCATCGTCTGCCATCGAGCGGCACGCCAGAGAGGCGCTGGGCGCGACTGCGTCCACAGCCCCCGAGGCAACGCGATCCGGAGGTTTCTGGCGCTACCTGTTCGGTGACGCGACGACGCCCGAACAGAACGCCGTCTATGACCGGGTCGTCCGCGCCGGCGGCGAGGTGGTCACGGTGCTTCTGCAGGACAGTGAACACGATGCTGACCGCGTCATGCTGATCATTGAGAAGTATGGTCCGGTCGACGTGTCGGAGCGTGCCGCATCCTATAGCCTTGCCTCGGCTGCCGTGCCCGGGGCTCCGGCTGCCATCGTTGCCACAGAGGCCAGCCGCGAGCAGACCCTCCAACTGTCGGAGGAACGCCTCACGGTGGGCAAGCGTGCGATCGACCGCGGCACCACGCGGCTGCATCGTTTCGTCCGAACGAAAGCGATCGAGGAAACCATCACCCTGCGTGACGAGACGGTCTCCATCGAGCGTCGCGTCGTCGCCGATGGCGCCGTCGTGGGTCCGGATGCTTTTGCGGACAGGATCATCGAGATGACCGAGGTCAGGGAGGAGGTCGTCATCGCCAAGGTGGCTCGTGTGCGGGAGGAGATCGTTCTGCACAAGGACGTCACCGAGCGGGTGGAAACCATCCGCGACAATTTGCGGAGCGAGGAGGTCGAGATCGAAGCACTGGCCCCCGCGACGACAACCGCCATGCAAGCGACATCCCCGAACCCCGCTGACGTGCCCAAGCAAGCTCCTTGATGACGCGGTCGTCGCTCCTGTCCTGTGAGACAGGAGGCAACGGTCAGGATGACGCTGCTGCGGTTGCCAGTGAGTCGAACTGTTCAGGCTGTCCTGCCGCTGGCCTTCTCGAGCTTGATCATCCGCACCATCGGCAACTTCCACGCAGGCCAACCGGGCCGTTCACCAGCACAGGAAAGAATTGATGCTGAAGGCTGTCATTTTCGATATGGACGGCACCTTGCTGGACTCCGTCGACTACCACGCACGAGCCTGGCAGGAGGCCTTCAAGGATTTCGGCTATGCGTTCGATTTTGGAGCGATCCGCAAGGAGATCGGAAAGGGCGGAGATCAGCTTCTGCCGGTGTTCCTGTCCGAGGAGGACATAAGAAGCAAGGGCAAGCAGATCGAGAAGCACAGGAGCGAGTTGCTGAAGGAACGCTACCTGGACAAGTTCGAGCCATTCCCGAAGGTGCGCGAGCTGTTCCAGCGACTCGCCGATGACGGAATTCAGCGGCTCCTGGCATCGTCGTCGAAGTCCGACGAGATGGAGGTCTATCAGGGCATCGTCAAGATCGACGGATTGGTCGACCACAGCGTCTCGTCCGAGGACGCGGAACGATCCAAGCCGGACCCGGATATCTTCCATGCCGCTTTGGACAAGCTTTCCGGCGTAAAGGCCGCGGAGATCCTTGTGATCGGTGACACACCGCACGATGCCGCAGCTGCAAAGAAGGCCGGCCTGCGTACGATCGGCGTCCTTTGTGGCGGAGTCGATGAGGCCGTGTTGCGAGATGCGGGCTGCGTCGCAATCTACCGCGATCCGTCCGACCTGCTCCGCGCATACGACAGCTGGACAACCCTCGCACGGTAGATAGGTCGGACCGCGGCTGTCGCTGGCTCGGTGACAACCGGACAGGACGGCCAGACGACCCCGCCTTCCTTGAAAACCCCTTGCAGCTCGCGCAACCGCGGCGGCGGGATGGGTTTATCGCTACGCCCGATCAAAGCCATCGCAGGCCATGATCACCACGATCTGGTGCGACTGTGCTGCCTGCTCTCCTGCATGAGGCAGCAGAGCTCGACACGACGCTGCCGGTATCAGACAGAGAGAAGGACCAGGTTTCATGTCAGCACCCGAGAGTCTCAAGGACGTCTACGCCGACGAGTTGAAGGATCTGTGGTCGGCGAACGACCAGATGACGCCGGTCGTCAAAGCGATGGCCGAGAAAGCCCATGATCCGAAGCTCAAGAAGATGCTCGAAACGTCGGTCGCGGGGATCAACCAGCATGCCGACTCCCTGAAGGCACTTCTCAAGGAGGCCGGCGAGACGGTCGAAAAGGAGCATTGCAAAGGCATGGAAGGGCTGGTGAAGGAAGCCTTGAAGCACACGACCAAGGAAGCACCGGAAACCGGCGATCTGATGGACATCGTCATTGTCGCTCAGTATCAGCGCATGAGCCACTACGGCCTTGCAGGCTTCGGCTCGGCTGCTGCCTATGCCGAGGCCCTGGGCATGAAGGAGCACGTGACCAAGCTGAAGAGCATCGTGGCCGACATCTACAAGGCAGACGAGTACGCCAGTACGCTCGGCGAAACGGCGGCGAAGATCGCACCGAAACAGGGCTGAAGCGTTCGCAGGGGGGCCTGCTGCCCCCCTTGTTCTCCAACGTGGCGTCCTGATTGCCAGACCCGCTGTCAGTGGTCGGCGTTATTAAGACCTGTCGCTGCAATCTGATGCAGTTGCCTGTCGGCCAGTTGCCACTGTTTCCAGAGCCCGGTCATCCCCGTCGATTGTTCGCTCACCTCCGCTCTTCCCTAAGTTGGATCCTCGGTAAGCACAAACCATAAACAAACGGTCGAGAAAAGGCATGTGCCCGCAAGCCGTCGAGATGGCTATGGTCATCACCCAGAGTCTGGCCGGGGTGGTTCCAAACAACACCGCCGGCTGACAAGCTGTCAGGCGAACGGGAGACCAGACAACATGCTCGACTCAGCTCGCTGCTGCGGCACGATGCTCGCCTGCCTGCTGCTGAGCGGCTGTGCCCGCGCCAGCGCGCCCATCACGATCGCGCAGGCGCTGCAGGAAGTGCAACGCGAGCTGGCCGGAGCCGGCGCGGTCAGCGCCGTCGGCAGCAACCCGACCCGCTTCGCCGCTGCCGCGCGGGCGGCACAATGCGCAGCCCAACAGGCCAATCCGGAAGTGCCGCTGATGGCACACGATCTCACCCTCGATCTCACCGGAAGCTTTTCCGCCACCGGCGGCTTCACCGTCGGCTCCGCCGTCGTCGGCTTGGCGGTCACCGCCAGCGGCACACGCGGCCAGACGCAGGAGCTGGTGCTGCCGCTCAGCTTCGTCGCCTTGTCGGAGGTGCCGGCGGCGGTTGCCGCACAACGGCTAGCACCTCTCGCAGCACTGCCGGACGCGGACCGCAAGACCGAGACAGCGCTGATCCTGGCCGACCGCGACGCGCTCCGCGCCCGGATCGCCGAGCTGGTGGCTGGCTGGACGCCCTCGGTCTGCGAGGCCGCGCCATCAGGTACGCTGTTCCACCCCAATCTGCGGCCCGCTGCCTGACGCATCCGTCCAGCGCCCCAGGCCCCTGGCAGCGGAACCGATCCTGCCGGAATTTGTTGATACGAAGCATAAGCAAAGGACGAGCCTTGAAAACCCTGTCGATCTGTTTCCTGCCTGTCGCGCTGATGGCGGTGTCGCTGCCGGCGGCCCGGGCGGCCAGTATGGTGTCCGCCGCCGACACGGCATTCGTCGCCAAGGTCAGTCAGGGCGGCATGTTCGAGGTGAAGGCCGGGCAACTCGCGGCCGACCAGGGGCACGATCAGGACATCAGGGATCAGGGCGCGACCGAGGCGCATGATCACGCCCTGGTCGGCGACAAGCTGAAGTCGATCGCCTCGAAGGCTGGCATCACGCTGGCAGATTCCCTGAACGTGCAATTCCAGAAGGAACTCGACGATCTCAAGGCCCTGTCCGGCACAGCGTTCGACGCGTCCTACCTGAAGGACATGGAGGCGATCCACCTCAAGGATGGCGCCGCCTTCGCAACCGAGGCCAGGAGCGGGACCAATCCGGAACTTCGGGCGTTCGCGACCGAGACGCACCGCATCGTGGTCCGACATCTCGGTGAGCTTCGCGCATCCGGGCCAGGCACCGACTGAAGCCGCGATCCGGATACCCTAGCTGGAAGGGATCGGGGTCGTCCCAGCCGGTATGTTCTCGTGCAGCACCGCTGCCAGCCGCTCGAAATCGGGGCCGCGCGGGTCGGTCGCCCGCCAGACAAGCCCGATGGTGCGTCCAGCCGTCGAGTCGGCGAGCGGGCGCAGGCGCACCAGCCCGCTCAGTTCCGACACCTCCCGGGTCGCCAGCGCCGGCATCAGCGAGAACCCTTCTCCTGCCGCGACCATGTGACGCAGCATCTCGAGGCTGGTCGCGAAACGCGGCTCCTTGCCATGCTGGATGGATCCAACCCGGCCTGACGTCACGGGATCCGCCGGCCTGCAAAGGGAGATCGCCTGATCACGCAGGCAATGGCCGTCCTCCAGCAGCAGCAGATCGTCGGTATCAAGAACGGCCAGCTCAAGGCTGGGCTCGTCGGCGAGCGCATGGCCGGCCGGCAGCAGCACGCGGAACGGCTCGAAGAACAGAGCCCGGGAGAACAACCCGTCCTGCTCCACCGGCAGGGCAACCAGTGCCGCGTCGAGGATGAAGCGGGCGAGGGCGTCGAGCAGCAGCCCAGTCTGGTTCTCCTGCAGACGCAGCACCAGTTCCGGGAAGTGCTGCCGGAGGTCGCGCAACACCAGCGGCACGTAGTACGGCCCGAGGGTCGGGATCACGCCCAGTGCGAGCCCGCCATTCAGGGCGCCCGTGCGGCTGCGCGCCATCTCCATCAATCCGCGCGCCTCGCCGACGACCACGGCAATCTGGCGCAGCAGCACCTGTCCGTCGGCCGTCGGACTGACGCCGCCTCGACCGCGCTCGAACAGCGGCATTCCGAGGATTGCCTCCAGCTTGCGTATCTGCTCGCTCAGGCCCGGTTGGCTGACACCGCAGCGCTCCGCCGCCCGGCCAAAGTGGCTCAGCTCCGCCACCGCCAGCGCGTAGTCGAGATCGCGTAGCGACAGGCCGCTCAGTTGTTGCGCCATTAGCCCTCCAGGCGCAGCCTCATAGCTCATCCCTATCGAGATGGTAAGGCCGATCGATTTTATCGATCGGTGGCGAGCATCCCTGACGGCGGCAATGCCCATGACGCTGCATCAGACGACGTCCCGTGTCCGCGACACGGTCGCTGATGCCGTGGATCGTCCTTCCGGACGGTAGGGTCGGGCGTGCCTGCGGGCATGGGTTGGCACGCGCCGTGATGGCGCCGCGCCGATGGCTGCTCGCGGAACCGCACGGTTCAGCTATGGTTGCATCATCATGAGCTTCATCGACGCCAGAAACCGCAAGACCGGCAATCCCGGAACCGCTGCCGCGACCGTGAAGACCGGTGTGGCGGGCGTGCTGCTGGTCAATCTCGGCACCCCGGATGCCGCCGACACCAGGTCGGTCAGGCGCTATCTGTCGGAGTTCCTGTCCGACCGCCGGGTCATCGAGGCGAACCAGCTGATCTGGCAGCCGATCCTGCAGGGAATCGTGCTGAACACCCGGCCGCGCAAGAGTGCGGCGAACTACCGGCGGATCTGGAACACCGAGCGCAACGAGAGCCCGTTGCGCACCTATACGCGCGGCCAGGCCGAAGGTCTCGAGACACGGCTCGCAGCCGACGGCGTCCGGGTGGAATGGGGCATGCGCTACGGAGCGCCGACGACGGCATTGGGCATCGATCGGCTGATCGCGCGCGGCTGCGACCGCATCCTGCTGCTGCCGCTCTATCCGCAATATTCCGCCACCACGACCGCGACCGCCAACGATCAGGCCTTCCGCGCCCTGATGCGTCTGCGCCGCCAGCCGGCCCTGCGCACTGTGCCCTCGTTTCCCGACGATCCCGCCTATATCGAGGCGCTGGCCGCCAGCGTGCGCCGGACCCTGGCCGGGCTGGACTGGACGCCGGAGCTCCTGATCGCCTCCTTTCATGGTCTGCCGGTGGAGTACGTACAGCGCGGTGACCCCTACGTGACGGAATGCGCCCGCACCATGAACGCGCTGCGCGAGGCGCTCGGGATGACGCCGCAGGAGCTGCCGCTGACCTTCCAGTCGCGCTTCGGCCCGACCCGGTGGCTCGGCCCCTATACCGAGCCGAAGGTGAAGAAGCTGGCGGCGGCCGGGGTGCGCAGGATCGCGGTGCTGACGCCGGGCTTCCTCGCCGACTGCATCGAGACGCTCGACGAGATCGGCAACGAGCTGCGCGAAGCCTTTCTGCATGCCGGCGGCGAGCGCTTCGTCACTGTGCCCTGCCTGAACGACAGCCCCGACGCGATCACCATGCTGGAGCGCCTGGTGCGCCGGGAACTGGGCGGCTGGCGCTGAGCGAGGCTTCAGTCGGTGCTGACGCGAAACACGGTGTTGTTCGGCGACACGGTGATCCGGAAGCCGGTCCCCGGCCCGTTCGTCACGTTGGCGCCGCTGCCGCTGAGCAGCATGGTCGCGCCGCTCGCTGCCGCCGCGGTCACCGCTGCGGAGCCCTGCTGGATCAGCTCGATCTCGCAGCCGCTATAAAGCGAGCCCACGGTCACGGTCACGGCCGACGACGCATTGACCCAGAGCCTCTGGCCGCACTGGGCGGTGCCCAGTGCCTGGGACGCGGTCAGCGTGGCCTGTGGATAGGCGCCGACGGCAAGGGTCGCGCCGCCGTTGATCTGGGTGTTCTGGGTGGTCGCGAGCGCGCCGGCCGAGGAGATCGTCAGCCCAGTCGTTGCCACGGCGATACCGGCATTCGGCTGAAGCAGGCCGGACAGCACCCCGCCGCAGGCCTGGCAAAGGACCAGCCAGTCGCTCCCGGCGACATTGCCTGAACCCGTCGTCAGGCGCAGCCATCCGGTCGGTCCGGTGGCGGTCGGGATCGAGCTGGCGACATAGGCGCCCTGGATCCACTTGCCGGTCGTCGGCATGGCGGTTGCAGCCGGCACCGGCACGCTCAGGATCGTGTCGTAGGTGGCGCTGGCGGGGTCGCTGTCGAGCTGCACCTGGCGGAAGCCGGCGTTGTGAACCCAGCCGATCCCCTTGTTGGTGGTCTGGAAGCTGTTGAAGTTGAGCGGGTCGCCCTCGTCGGTATTGCCCTCGAACAGGTAGCCGCCGGCCGGGTCGCTCGTGCCGATGTTGGTGTCCATCGCGAGGTTGAGCAGGGTGTTGTTGCGGAACACCACGCCGGTGCCGACCTGCTTGTAGAGGCCGCTCGGGCCCCCCGCATTGGCCCAGGTCCCGTTGGCGCCACGCGCGGTGCTTTTCTGGAACGGATCGCCGTCGAACAGGTTGTTCTCGGCGAGCAGGCTCAGCTTGCCGTTCGTGTTCACCAGGATTCCGTGCCCGGTGTAATCGACGTCGTTGTTGCCCCGATAAACGATGTCGGCATAGTGCGAGTTGGCGTCGCCGCTGATCGTCAGGCCGTCGGACATGCCGTTGCAGTCGTTGCCCTGGATCAGCACGTCGCGCAGAGACCCGCCCGTCAAGGCAACGCAGGCATTCTCCAGGTCGGTCTCGCCCAGCGTCGGGTTCTGCGGCCCGAGTCGGCTGGTGATGGTGCCCTGCCTGAAGTCGGTCCAGCTCTTGTAGCGGCTGTCGCTGCCGTTGCTGGCCGGCAGCGTCCGGGCGATCATGTTGTTGGCGACCAGGATCGCATGGCCGCCCGCCACCGCCACCGTCGCCGACTGGCTGTTGCCCATGAACTCCGGATACGGATCGACCACCTTGGCGGTGGCGGCGACGTTCTCTCCCGGTGCTGCGCCATAGCCTCCGGCGCGGGCGCTGATGCCGTTGATGACGATGGCGTTGGCGCCCTGGTTGACGTTGTCGATGTTGTCGCGCCTGAGCAGGTTGGTTGCCTTGTTGCCGGTGATCAGGATCGCCTCGTCGGCCGAGTTGCCTTCGGTGGCGGTCGTGCCCGCCGCCGTGGTGGTGACGCTGATCACGGTCTGCCGCACGGTATCGAGCGTGTTGTCGGAAATGTTGGCCTGGCGGGCCGCCAGCACGTCGATGCCCTGGGCATCGACAATGTGGTTGCCGACGATGTCGATGTTCCGCCGCACGCCGAGCGTGTCGTAGATGTCGGAATGCACCGAGATCGAGTCGTCGTCGGTATGCTCGATGTGGTTGTTGTCGACGCTGACGTCGGAGCATTGCGACAGGTTGATGGCATCGGAGTCGGTGTAGCGGGTGTGGTTGTCATGCACCGTGACCGCCGTGCTGCCGCGTGCCGAGATGCCGAAGCCGCGGCTGTATTCCGAGGTGATGTGAAAGAAGGTCAGGCCATCGGTGTTCGCGGGAATGAACGGCGCGTTGCCGAGCGCATAGGCGGTGATGCTGCCGACGGCGGTGCCCCAGGTGCCCTTGACGGTGAATTCCTGGAAGGTGATGTCGGCGGTGCGCGTGCTGCTGGTGTTCGATGCGGCGGTGAACAGGTAGTCGCCTGCGGTATCGTTCCAGGTCAGGATCGTCGCAGCCTGGTCCTCGCCTTCCACGGTCGTGAAGGACGGGATCTGGAACCCGTAGCTCGTGCTGACCGTGAAGGCCCAGACGCCGTCGGGAATGAGGATATGCGTGCCGGGATTGGCTGCCGCGTAGGCGATCGCCTTGTTCATGGTCACATCGTCGGACACGGCGTCGCCCAGCGCGCCATGGTCGGCGATGTTGTAGATATCCGACAGCCTGGCCGCGAAGGTGCGCCCGATCGTCTCGCCGGGAGCCACGGCGATGGCGGCCGAGGCGTTGCCGCCTGCCGCCTGGATGGCGCCAAGTGCGGCCGCGCGCGCGATGGCGTCGACGCCCGGCGATCCGGCGCTCGATCCGGCAGCCAGAAGGCTCTGCAGCTGCACCGCCGACAGGCCGTCCGCACGCGCGGCCCCGACTGTCCAGGCGCCGAGGCCCGCTGCCACGAGCGCTGCCACGCCGAGATGCTTCATGTTGAGTATCCTGAAGTCGATCATGAGCCGGTAGATGCCGCGGCCCGGCCGCGCAAGACGTTGCCGGGCAACAGCATGGCCGGTCTCAGGCCGGACGAGCGGCTGTCCCGGAGAGAGGAGGGTCGGCATCCGCTGGTGCGCGGCAGGGTCGGACGGAACGGGCTTGCGGGTCATCGACCACAAAACCTATCTGTCCCAACACCGCAGGGCATCATCTAAGGTCGCGGATCGGGCAGCGCGGCAGGCGAACATCGCATCGGCGGCAGGAGCGGAATGCCGCCAGACCGGTCGCGGGAGGTCTGGTCGGAGTGAGAGGATTCGAACCTCCGGCCCCTGCGTCCCGAACACAGTGCTCTACCAGGCTGAGCTACACTCCGGCTGGAGCGCGTCATACAAGCCACCAGCGGGGGAGGCAAGAGCGGTCGGCCGGTGGCCGGCGCCTCACAGCCTGGCGGTATCGCCCGCACGGGTCGGCGGCCCAATCCTGCCGAGGCGCGCCAGTGCGGCTGCCGCGTCCGGCACCTGCTCGAACAATGCCCGCGAGGACGGGTCGGCGAAGCCATCGGCAATCGCGCGGTCGATGGTCTCGAGCAGGCAGCGCGCCCAGCCCTTCACATCGACCACCAGGATCGGCTTGTCATGCAGCCGCAGCTGCCGCCAGGTGACGATCTCGAAGAACTCGTCGAAGGTGCCCAGGCCGCCAGGCAGCACCAGGAACGCGTCCGCCTCGGCGAACATCCGCTGCTTGCGGCTGTGCATGGAATCCGTGACCGTCAGGTCGGCAACGCCCGCATGCATCACCTCGCGCGTCTGCAGGAAATGCGGGATGACGCCGGAGACCGCCCCGCCCGCCGCCAGCGCCGCGTCCGCCAGCACGCCCATCAGCCCCACCCTGCCGCCGCCATAGATCAGCCGGATGCCGGCCTCGGCCAGACCGCGCCCGATCGTCTCCGCCGCCGTGCGGTAGCTGGCGTCGTTGCCGAGGCGCGAGCCGCAGAACACGGCGACGGACGAGAGGGCGTTCGGCATCGCCTGAAGCTCCGCGGGGGATCGGGTGGTGCCGCAGCCTATCCGACCGGCCGACGAGAGGTAAGCTCGACCGCCGCCGCGGACGCGCCGCCTCGGACGGTCGCAGAACCGAGACAGGTGGCTCCGCGAACCGGCGCAGGCTGCTACCATGTGCCGATGCCGTGACCGCCCGGACGTCGCGACAGCTGGAGTTCGACGGCCGATGCGCAACGATGGCGGCTTCACCACCCTGTCCAGTCGGATCGCCTACGAGAATCGCTGGCTCCGGCTGCGCGAAGACATCATCCGCCGGCCCGACGGCTCGGACGGGCTCTACGGCGTGGTCGAGCGGGACGATTTCGTGGTCATCGTCGCCGCCGGCGGAACCGACGGTGCGCGCAGCATCGCCCTGGTCGAGCAGTTCCGCTATCCGATCGGCCAGCGCCTGTGGGAGCTGCCCATGGGCATGTGGGAAGAGCGGCCGGATGCGACGCCGGCGCAGATCGCCGCGGGCGAGCTCGCCGAGGAGACCGGGCTGACGGCAGCCTCGATGACCCATGTCGGGACGCTGTTCCAGGGGGCCGGCTACTCGAACCAGAAGGGCCACCTGTTCCTGGCAACCGGGCTCGGGCACACCGTGCCGGACCGAGAGCCGAGCGAGCAGGACATGGTGTCACGGACCTTTCCGCTGGCCGAGGTCGAGGCGATGATCGCAGACGGCCGAATCACCTGCATGGTGACGATCGCGGCGATCGGCCTGCTGCGGATCAAGGGACTGGTCTAACCGATGGAACGCATCCCGACCCTCGACCTGCGCCGGCTCGAGACCGACGCCCCGGCCTTCGCCGCCGAGCTCGGCGCGTCCTGCCGGCGCTACGGCTTCTGCTGCTTCAGCCATCACGACATCGATGCCACGCTGATCGCCGAGGCCTATGCCGACTTCGCCCGCTTCTTCGCGCTGCCGGCGGCGAGCAAGGAAGTCTGCATCGTCCGCACCCGGGGCGGCGGCGGCCGCGGCTATGTCGGCTTCAAGATCGAGACCGCCAGGACCAG
Source organism: uncultured Acetobacteraceae bacterium (assembly GCA_964248625.1). Lineage (GTDB taxonomy): Bacteria > Pseudomonadota > Alphaproteobacteria > Acetobacterales > Acetobacteraceae > Lichenicola. Next base: position 60,333 of record CAXTZG010000001.1, read on the forward strand.
CACGATCCCCGACCTCAAGGAGTTCTTTCATGTCGGCCGCGACGACGCGCCGCCGGACGATCCGGTGCTGCGGCCGAACGTCTGGCCTGCGGACGTGCCGGGCTTTCGCACCCACGCGGTCGCCCTGTTCGGCGCCATGGAGGCGGCCGGTGCCAAGGTGCTGTCGGGCCTTGCGCTGGATCTGGGTCTGGCACCGGGCTTCTTTGCCGGCATCGCCGGTCGCGGCGATTCGATCCTGCGCGCCCTGCACTACCCGCCGATCGACCCGAAGGACCTGCCGGCGGTGCGCGCCGAGGCGCACGAGGACATCAGCCTCGTCACCCTGCTGGTGGGCGCCACCGCGTCCGGCCTGCAGATCCTGACGCGCGCGGGCGACTGGCTGCCGGTCGAGGCCGAGCCCGGCACGCTGGTGGTCAATGTCGGCGACATGCTGCAGCGCCTGACCAACGACGCCTACCCGTCCACCACGCATCGGGTGGTCAATCCCACCGGCGAGGCGGCGAGATCCAGCCGCTACTCGATGCCGTTCTTCCTGGCGCCGAACATGGACTACCTGATCGAGACGCTGCCCGGCTGCATCGGCGCCGACGGCAACCATTATCCGGACCCGATCACGGCGCACGACTACCTGCTGCAGCGCCTGCGCGAGATCAGGGTGCAGGCGGCCTGAGCAGAACCCTGCGGGCCTGCCCGGCTCAGCGGCCGCGCGACCTCCGCGGTGCCTCGCCGGTGATCGCGCCGCGCAGGAGCGCCAGCAGGGCCGGATCGCGATAATCGTCGACCGTCATGTCCGCGCCGGCCGCGACGAGGGCGGCATCGTCGAGGGTCGTCCTGATGGCGACGGTATAGATGCCGGCGGCCGAGGATGCGGTGATGCCGGCGGTGGAATCCTCAAACGCGATCGCCTGCCCGGCGGTACGGCCCAGGCGGGCGAGACCGGTCAGGTAGGGCAGCGGATCGGGCTTGCTGCGGGCCATCTCCTCGCCGACCACGACGGTCTCCAGCAGGTGCTCGAAGCCGAGCACGCGCAGCACGTGCTCGGCATTGGCGCGCGGCGCATTGGTCACCACGCCTACCGGCAGGCGATGCAGGGCAGCCTCCGCGAGCAGCTCGCGCAGGCCTGCCAGCGGCTCCAGATGCCCGGACCGGCTGCGGAACAGCACCTCCTTGCGATCCGCGAGCTCGGCGTGACGGCTGCTGTCGAACTGGGGAAACAGCGTCTGCATGATGCGCGCGTTGGCGGCCCCCATCACTGTCGTCTTGTAGGCGTCGAGCGTGAGGGAGCGTCCGAACCCGTCGAGCAGCTGGTTGAACGCCTCGAAGTGCAGCGTGTCGGTGTCGGCCATCGTGCCGTCGAGGTCGAACAGAAGCCCAGGGGTCATGGCAGATCATCCGCAGCAGGGCCGACCCCATGACAGAACCGCCGGCCCAGCGCCATCGATGGATCGCGCCGCCGCCGGGCCGGCATCAGCGCCGCCCCTGCCGGCTGTCGATCGCCCGGTTCAGCAGGATGGCCAAGATGATGATCAGGCCGGTGATCGTCATCTGATAGAACGAGCCGAGGCCGAGCAGGTTGAAGATGTTGCGCAGCACCTGCAGCAGCATGACGGCGAACACGGTGCCGATCACGCCGCCCCGCCCGCCGAACAGGCTGGTGCCGCCCAGCACCACGGCGGCGATGGCGTCGAGCTCCAGCCCCTGGGCGGCAGTCGGCTGGCCGATCCGCAGCCGGGCGGTGAGCAGCACGCCAGAAAAGGCGGCAAGGAAGCCCGAGATGGCGAACACGACCGTCACGATCAGCCTGACCGGCAGGCCGGACAGCCGCGCCGCCTCGGCATTGCCGCCGGAGGCGAACACGTACTCCCCGAACACGGTGTAGCGCAGCACCCAGGCGGCCAGCGCACAGACCCCCAGGAACAGCAGCGCCAGCACGGGGAAGTGCAGGCCCGGCAGCAGCGGCACCTCCAGCGATCCGAACTGTCCGAAGCCGCGCGGCAGGCCGCCGATCGGCACGCCGTTCGACATCAGGAAGGTGACGCCGCGCACCGTGACCAGTCCCGCCAGCGTGACGATGAAGCTGGGCACCGCCGCATAGGCGGAGATGGCGCCGAGCGCCGCGCCGATGCCGGCACCCACCAGCAGGGCTGCCGCCACCGCCAGCAGCGGCGGCGTGCCGGACGCCATCAGCAGCGAGGCGACCATGCCGCCGCAGGCGACCACGCTGCCCACCGACAGGTCGATGTTGGCCGTCAGGATCACGAAGGTCATGCCGACGGCCACGATGCCGACGATGCTGGCCTGCTGGAACAGGTTGGAGATGTTGCGGATGGTCAGGAAGTTGTCGGACAGCAGCGTCGCGATCACCACGACGGCAAAGAAGATGACGATGAAGTTGTAGCGCAGCAGCAGCCCGACGACCTGCTGTCCGGACGAGATACGGGCGTCGCGGTCCAGCTGCAGGGCCTTGGTGAGCGTGTTCATGAGAGCGTCTCCTCGGGCCGGTGCGCGCCCACCAGGCCGGCCTTCAGGATCTCGTCGCGGGAGGCGGTGGTCGGGTCGAAGCAGTGCACGTTGCGGCCCTCGTGAAAGACCCAGATGCGGTCGCAGTTGACGTAGATCTCGTCGAGCTCGCTGCTGGCGACGATGATCGCGGCGCCATCCTCGGCCAGCCTGCGGATCAGCGCGTAGAGCTCGGCCTTGGCGCCCACGTCGAGGCCGCGGCTCGGCTCGTCGAGCAGCAGGATCCGGCTGCCATCGACCACCCACTTGGCGAACACCACCTTCTGCTGGTTGCCGCCGGACAGCTGGCGCGCCGGCTGGTCGAGCGCCTGGAAGCGCGTCGACAGGTCCGACAGCACCGGCCGCGCCGCGTCGCGCATGCGCTGGTGCGTGATCAGCCGGCGGCGGCGCAGCGAGGGCAGCATCACGTTGCGGTAGATCGCGCTGTCCAGCACCAAGCCCTGCAGCTTGCGGTCTTCCGGCACCAGCGCCACGCCGCGCGCGATCGCGTCGCGGGGCCTGCGGGGATGATAGGGCGCGCCGGCCAGCGCGACCTTGCCGGCAAAATTCAGGTCGCCGAACAGCGCGCGCAGGAAGCTGGTGCGGCCCGAGCCGTTCAGGCCGGACAGCCCGACGATCTCGCCCTCCCGGAGGCGGAGCTCGCGCACGTCCAGCCCCTGCGGTCCCTGCAGCCGCGTCACGTCGAGCGCCAGCACGTCGCGGGCGGGCAGGCGCGCGCTGCGCTCCAGCAGCGCCTGGTTGCGCCCGAGCACCGCCTCCACCAGCGTCTGCTCGCTGGTGGAGGCGACGTCGAAGGTGTCGACGCTGCGGCCGTTGCGCAGCACCGTCACCCGGTCGCCGATCGCGCGGATCTCGCCGAGCCTGTGGCTGACATAGAGGATCGCCACGCCCTGCCGGGTGATCTCGCGGATCACGTCGAACACGCGCTCGAGCTCGGTCTCGTTCAGCGCCGCCGACGGCTCGTCCATGATGATGACCCGGGCATCGAGGGTCAGCGAGCGGGCGATCGCGGTCAGCTGCTGGTTGGCGATCGACAGCGATCCCACCGGCGCGTTCGGGCTGAAGCCGGCGCCGACCCGCGACAGGGCCTCCTGCGCCTGGCGCAGGCGGCTCGGACGGTCGATCAGGCCCCAGCGTCCCGGCACGCGACCCAGCAGCATGTTCTGCGCCACGGTGAGCTGCGGCACCAGGTCGAGCTCCTGGTAGATCATCGAGATGCCGGCGACGGCGGCCTCGTGCGGCGAGCGGAAGCGGCAGGCGACGCCGCCCAGGGTCAGCGCGCCGCGGGTCAGCGAATGCGCGCCGGCGATGATCTTGAGCAGCGTGCTCTTGCCCGCACCGTTGGCGCCCAGCAGGCAGTGCACCTCGCCTGCCCGGATCGACAGCGAGGCATCCTCCAGGGCGACCACGTTGCCGGGGAAGATCTTCGCAGCCCCCTCGACCGCCAGGACGATTTCTGCCGGGTCAGGCGTCATGCGCGCTCTCCAGGGCGGCCAGCGCCGTCGACTCGTCGGTGACGAGGACGTTGACGAAGCCGCAACGCAGCGCCGCCAGCACCACCGCATGCTTCCTGATGCCCACGGCCACCCCGATCGACACCGTCTTGCGCCGCAGCGCGTCCAGGTCGAGCCCGATGGTGCGGCCATCCAGCGCCGGATCCACCACGACGCCTGCCGCATCGATGAAGCGGCCGAGAATGTCGCCGACCGCGCCGGCCTTGCGCAGCCGCGCGATCTCCGCCTCGGCGATGAAGCCCGACTGCACCAGCACTGAGTCGGGCGTCATGCCGCCGAGGCCGAAGCACACCACGGGCGCCTCGCGGCCCAGCGTCAGCACCGTCTCGATCACCGGATCGCACTCCAGCACTGTCCTGGTCTCGGCGCGCCCGACCACGGCCGGCACCGGCAGCAGGGTGGCGCGGCCGTTGCCGGCAAGCGCGAACAGTTCGGCGATGTTGTTGGTGCGGGTCGCCGCCGCGCGGATGTTCATCGCCCCGTTCAGCAGCACCACCTCGACGCCGTCGTTCCAGCGCTGCGGCAGCCAGTGCGCCACCGCCGCCATGGTGCGTCCCCACGACACGCCCACCAGCGACGGACGCGGGGTCAGGGCCGCCAGGAACTGGCCGGCGGCCTGGGCGACGCTGTCGACGGCGATGCCGTCATCCTCGCCGCGGTCGGGCACCACGATGGCCTCGCGCAGGCCGTAGGCGCGCTGCAGGCGGCTTTCCAGGTCGGGCCGGCGCTGCGTGCGCGGCACGATCTCGATCCTGACCATGCCCTGCTCGCGCGCGTCCTTGAGCAGGCGCGCCACCTGCCAGCGGGTCAGGCCGAGCTGCTTGGCGATGTCGCCCATGGTCCGGTCGAGCGTGTAGTAGCCCTTGGCGACCTGCAGCATGAGCAGGTCGCGCCCCTCGCTGGACAGGCTGCGAAGATCGACCTCGTCCGGCTCAGCACGCACGGGCTTGGCTCGTATCCTGCGGGTGCGGCGGCATCGGCGCCGGAAGCGGGGCCGTCGCGGCGAGGCGGGTCTGCGACGACAGGCCGTGCAGGATCGGCGTCAGGCAGGCGGTGGCCTCGCGGTAGCGTTCCAGTCCCTCGACATAGCGCCGGTGCGCCGCCAGATCCGGCTCGACCAGCCGCCCGTCGCGGGCGACCGCCCTGGCGGCGGTGCGCAGGTCGGCAAACAGCCCGAGGCCGGTGGCCGCGGCTGCGGCGGTGCCGACGATGGTGAGGTTCTCTTCCGCCGCGAGCATCACCGGCAGCCCGATCGCATCCACCGTCGCCTGCAGCCAGAGCGCGTTCTTGGCGAAGCCGCCGGCGCTGACGATGCGCTCGATCGGCACGCCGAGCGAGCGCGCCTGCGCCACCACGTTGGCCGACGCCAGCGCCACCCCCTCAACCGCCGAGCGATACAGTGCCGCCCGGTCATGGCCGAGCGACAGCCCCAGCATCGCGCCACGCAGATGCGGGTCGCGGTAGGGCGTGCGGTTGCCCATGAAATAGTCGAGGGTGAGCAGCCCGCTGCGCTCCGCAGGCAGCCGCGCCGCCGCCTCGATCAGCTGCCGGGTGCCCTCGGCGTCGAGCTGGAAGATCTGCCCGCTCAGCCAGGACAGCACCGATCCGGCGGACACCTGGCCGCCCTCGACCATCCACAGCCCGTCGATCAGCGCGCCCGGATAGGGGCCCCAGAAGCCCGGCACCGGGCGGTGCGCCGGCATGTGGAACAGATGCACCACCGAGGTGCCGCCGATCATCAGCAGCTGGCCGGGATCGACGGTGTCGGCGCCGAGGATGCCGATATGCGCGTCGATGCCGCCCTGGGCCACGACCGGACGCTGCGGGCCCAGGCCGAGATGCTCGGCCGCCTGCGCCGACAGGCGCTCGATCGGCGCCCCGACCGCCAGGATCGTGTCGGGCAGGCGCGCGGCCAAGCCGGGAGCGCCGAAGCTCTCATAGAGCTCGGGATGGAAGCGCCCGGCCTCGCCGTCGTAGTTCCACTTGCAGGTGGCGTTCATGCGCGAGCCGACCCAGCGGCCGGTCAGCCGGTGGTTCACCCAGTCGACGCACTCGCAGATGACCTCCGACGCCGCATAGGTCCCGGGCTCGTGGGCGGCCAGCCACATCGCCTTGGGCACCAGCCACTCCGCCGCATCGCTGCCGCCGCTCTGCGCCATCACCGGATGGGTGCTGCCGCCGGTGCGAAACGCCTCGTCGCCGGCGCGGCAGTCCATCCACAGCAGCGCCGGGCGCAGCGGCGTGCCGTCGCGATCGCAGACGACCACCGTGGAGGCGGTGGTCGCCACCGCGATCGCGGCCACCTCCGGATGGCCCGCCTGCGCCATCGTCCGCCGGCAGGCGCGGCCGAGTGCGGTCCACCAGGCATCCGGCGACTGCTCGGCCCATCCCGGCTGCGGGTGGGTCGTCGCATAGGTCTCCTCGGCGGTCGCCACGATCATCCGCCGCTCGGAATCGAACAGCCCGACCCGGACGCCGCCGGTGCCGAAATCCAGACCGAGCAGCAGGCTCATGGCAGCGGACCTTCCGCGACCGGCGCTACGGCCGGACCATGACCTTGGCGATGAACTCGTTGCGTTCCCGGAACTTGCCCATGATGCCGGGCAGCTCGTCGAGGCCGGGCTCGTGGGTGATCATGAACTCCCAGCGCAGCTCGCCGGTGCCGAGCTTCTCCAGCGTCGTGGTCCATTGCGCGCCCGGAAACGGCGCGCCGAACGAGTTCCAGGAGCCGTGCAGGGAGATCTCCTGGCGCAGCATTTGGTTGAAGGTCGCGATCTCCAGCCCGACATCCTGGGTGGGAATGCCGATGAACACGACATGGCCGCCCGGACCCGCCATGCGCACGGCGAGGTTGGCGGTCGAGGGATGGCCAGCCGCCTCGATGATCAGGTTGCAGAGCGGCACCTCGGGCCGGGGCCCGTGGCTGAGGAAGGTATGGGTCGCTCCCGCCTCCCGCGCCTGCTCGAGCTTCTGCTCCGACACGTCCACCGCGACCACCGCGGACGCCCCCATCAGCCGCATCCACTGAATCGCGAACAGCCCGATTGGACCGCATCCGACGACACCGCCGGTCTGTCCGATGGTCAGCGGATGCTTCCAGATCGCATGCAGCGCGATGGAAGCGGGATCGGTCATGGCGGCAGCGCGCGGATCGAGGCCCGCCGGCGTCTTCAGCAGGTTGGAGCGCGGCACCGACACGTACTCGGCATAGGCGCCGTCGCGGCGGCTGCCGAAATAGTCGTAGTCGCGACAGCGCGAGAAGTTGCCGGTCAGGCACTGGTCGCAGCGCCGGCACGGGATCAGCGGCGCCACCGACACCAGCTCGCCCTCGGCATAGCCCTCCACGTCGCGCCCGAGCTCGACCACATGGCCGGAGAACTCGTGCCCGCAGATGATGGGCATGCGATGCGCGCCCTTGGTCAGCATGCGCGGGATGTCGGACCCGCACACGCCGCAGGCGGCCACCTTCAGCAGGACGTCGTCAGGTCCTGCGACCGGCTTGGCCACATCCTCGACGCGGATGTCACCCGGGGCATACATGACGGCTGCGCGCATGGCGATGTCTTCCTGGCTGGTGAGGACGGCGCTCGGATGGCTGCTAGTTGCTTCGGGCGAACAGGCCGTCGGTGTTGAACCGGCCCACGGTCTGCTTGTCGATCAGCGCGGTGCCGGCATCGATGAAGGGCGCCACCTTCTGGCCGCCGGCGACCTTCTGCGCGGTTTCCACGGTGACCTGGCCCAGGCGGATCGGATCGTTGGCGGTGGTCGCCACGTACTGGCTGCCGCTCGCGATGTCCTTGACCGCCTCCGACAGTCCGTCGACGCCCGCGACCAGCACGTCGGTGCGGTTGTTCTCGCGCAGCACCTGCAGCGCGCCCAGCGCCATGTCGTCGTTGTGGGCATAGACCGCCTTCACGTCGGGATTGGCCTGCAGCAGGTCCTGCATCGCGGTGACGGCGTTGGCGCGCACGTATTCGGCGTACGGCCCCATCACCAGCACGTAGCCGGCGGCCTTGGCGGCGGCGTTGAAGCCGTCTCGGCGCGCGGCCATCACGGTGCCGCCGGCATCGCCCTGGATCTCGATGATCTTGGCCCCCGGCTTGGCGCCGGCCGCCTTCAGCTTCGCCACCAGATCCTGCCCGACGATCTGGCCCATCTTCTGGTTGTCGCGGCCGACATAGGTCGCGACGTCGCCATGCACGGCCCGGTCGACGGTCATGACCGGGATGTGCGCGTCGGCAGCAGCCGACAGCGCCGGCGCCACCGCGTCCGGATTGACCGGATTGACGATCAGCACCTTCACGCCGCGGGTGATGAGGTCCTGGATGTCGTTGTTCTGCTTGTTCACGTCGCCATTGGCGTCGAGCACGACGATGCTGTCTCCCGATGCCTTGGCCGCCGCCTCGGCGCCGTTCTTGAGCTGCACGTAGAAGGGCGACTGCAGCGTCGCCTGGCTGAAGCCGATCAGCAGGCCCTTGGCCTGCGCGACCGGCAACGCGCCGGTGAATGCCGCGACGATCGCCAGCGTTCCAAGTCCGGTCCGACCCATCGTTCTGCTCATGGTGTTCCTCACATTCGAGCGTTACGCGCTCTTATGAGGAGAAGCCGTAGGGGGCCGGACCCTTGCTGTCAACGTCGATCGCATGGGTCTCGACGTCGGTGACGACGGCGGCGAATGCCGAGACGGGCGCGAAATGCGCCGGCTTCACCTGTCCGAGCTTGCTGCTGTCGATCACCAGGAAGGAACGGATCGCGCGGTCCAGCACCGCCCGCTTCACCGGGACCTCGTTGAAGTTCGAGCAGCTCGCCCCGTGCCGCTCGTGCACGCCGCCTGCCGACAGGAAGGCCTTGTTGACGCCGATCTGCTGCAGGCTGCGCATGGCATCCTCGGAAAAGAACGTCGCCGACGCCGGATGGAACAGCCCACCCAGCAGGAACAGCTGCGCCTGCGGCATCCGGCTGACGCTGGCCGCGACATTGAGGGCATAACAGACGACCGTGACCTGCAGGTCCGCCGGCAGCGCTGCCAGCAGATGCGGCATGGTGGTGCCGCAATCGACGAAGATGGTGTCGCCCGGCCGCACCAGAGCCGCCGCGCGCCGTCCGGCCTCGGCCTTCGCCGTGGCGTGGCTGCCCTGCTCGGCATCGAGCGTATAAGCGGACGGCTCACTGCGGCCGCGGGCGACGATGGTGCCGCCCAGCAGGTCGAAACCGCTGTCGCCGTCGGCAAGATCGCGGCGCAGGGTCATGCTGGACACGTCGAGCGCCCGCGCCGCCTCGTCGAGCCGTATCGCGCCCTCCTGCGCCACCAGGCCGCGCAGCCGGTCGAGCCGGCTGTCACGCCGGGTGGGCAAGCCCGCTGGCCCGGGCGCCGTGCTCCTGGATCGTGCGCTCATCTGCTCCCCGACGGGCCGGCCCGGACCCGTGGACGGCTTGACGGGTCGTGACCGGCTGTGACTAGATTATCAAATGTGAGATGGTTAACAACCCGGTGCACACAGCACCCGGGATGGGAGGATTGTTGGTGGCCGATGCCCTGTCCGGTGCGCAGCTCGCACTGCTGATCGACCATACCATCCTCAAGCCGGATGCGACGCAGGCGCAGGTGCGGCAGTTCTGCGAGGAGGCGCGCGAGCATGGCTTCCGGTCGGTCTGCGTCAACTCGATCCACGTGCCGCTGGTGGCCGAGCAGCTGCACGGCAGCGAGGTGCGCGTCTGCGCCGTGGTGGGCTTCCCGCTCGGCGCCATGCCGTCCGTGATCAAGGCGGCCGAGACCGCCCAGGCCGTGGGCTTTGGCGCACAGGAGATCGACATGGTCATCCCGGTCGGCGCGCTGCGGGACGGGCACCGCGACGCCGTCCGCGCCGACATCGCGGCGGTCCGCGCGGCCTGCCCAGGGGCGGTGCTCAAGGTGATCATCGAGACCTGCCTGCTGAGCGACGACGAGAAACGGACCGCCTGCCACCTGTCGGTGGAAGCCGGGGCCGATTTCGTCAAGACCTCCACCGGCTTCTCCACCAGCGGCGCCACCGTGGCCGACGTGGCGCTGATGCGCGCCGCGGTGGGCCCGACGATCGGCGTCAAGGCATCGGGCGGCGTGCGCACGCTTGAGGCGGTGCAGAGCATGGTCGCAGCCGGCGCCGATCGCATCGGCACGAGCTCAGGCATCGCCATCGTCACCGCGACCGCGCCGGCCGCCGGCAGCTACTGATAGCCGGCCGTCCATAACCGTTCTAGGATCACAACGGGCCAAGCACGGCGTCAACAAGCCGGCAGCCGACAGGGGAAGACCATCATGACCAGGATCACGCGACGCCAGTTCTCGCTGCTGGCGACCGCAAGTGCGGCGGCACTTGCCGCCGGCACCGGCCTTCCCGCTCCGGCCCTGGCGGCGGCGGCCGTCGATGCCAGCGGGGTGCCCAAGGACATCAGCGCCGGGGCCACCAAGAAATACTCGATCGCCACGGTGGTGAAAGTCGACGGCATCGCCTGGTTCGACCGCATGCGCGTCGGCGTGAAGCAGTTCGGCGCCGATCAGGGCCACGACACCTGGATGGTGGGACCGAGCCAGGCGGACGCGGCGGCACAGGTGCAGATCGTCGAGAGCCTGATCGCGCAGGGGGTGGATGCCATCTGCATCGTGCCCTTCTCGGTCGAGGCGGTGGAGCCGGTGCTGCAGAAGGCGCGCGGGCGCGGCATCGTGGTGATCTCGCACGAGGCCTCCAACCTTGCCGCGACCGACTACGACATCGAGGCGTTCGACAACCACGCCTACGGCGCCAAGCTGATGCAGGATCTCGGCCAGCAGATGGGCGGCACCGGCCAGTATGTCGCTACCGTCGGCAGCCTGACCTCGACGTCGCAGAACGAGTGGATCGACGGCGCCGTCGCCTACCAGGCGGCGAACTTCCCCAAGATGAGTCAGGTCACCCGGCGCATCGAGACCAACGACGACGCCACCACCGACTACAACAAGCTGAAGGAGATCCTGACCACCTATCCGGATCTGCGCGGCATCCTTGGCGCGCCGATGCCGACCTCGGCCGGCGCCGGGCGCCTGATCGCCGAGCGTGGCTTGAAAGGAAAGTTGTTCTTTTCCGGCACCGGGCTGGTGTCGGTGGCCGGCCAGTATCTCAAGGACGGCGACATCGACTACATCCAGTTCTGGGACCCGGCGATTGCCGGCTACGCCATGAACGTGCTGGCGGTGATGGCGCTGGCCAAGAAGCCGATCAAGGCCGGGCTGAATATCGGCCTCAAGGGCTACAACGACCTCAAGGCCAACGACCCGAAGCGCGCCAACGTGCTGTTCGGCGCGGGCTGGGTCGGCGTCACCAAGGCCAACATGGGCGAGTACAACTTCTAGCCGGCAGGATCCGCCGGTGGCCGTGCCCCTGCTAGAGCTGCGCGACGTCGCCAAGCATTTCGCCGGCGTGAAGGCGCTGGACGGCGTGTCGCTCAGCATCGCACCCGGCGAGATCCACTGCCTCGCCGGCGAGAACGGCTCGGGCAAGTCGACGCTGATCAAGGTGATTTCCGGGGTCAACACGGTCGATCGCGGCGCCATCCTGATCGACGGCGCCGAGGTCGCCGGCATGACGCCGCGCCACGCGATCGGGCTCGGGGTGCAGGTGATCTATCAGGACTTCTCGCTGTTCGGGAACCTGACCGTCGCCGAGAACCTGTCGATCGGCGACGAGCTGCGCCACCGGCGCCGGATCGTCAGCTGGCGGCGCATGCGCGCGCATGCGGAGGCCGCGGTGCAACGGCTCGGCGTGCATCTCGATCTCGATGCCGCCACCGACAGCCTGCCCACCTCCGGACGGCAGCTGGTCGCCATCGCCCGGGCGCTGACGGCCGACCCGCGCCTGCTGATCATGGACGAGCCGACCACCGCCCTGACCGGACGCGAGGTCGCCACCCTGTTCGGCGTGGTGCGCGACATCCAGGCGCGCGGCATCGCGGTGCTGTTCGTCAGCCACAAGATGCGCGAGATGCTCGACATCAGCGAGCGCCTCACCGTGATGCGCTCCGGGCGCGTGGTCGCCGGCGGCCCGATCGCCGAGTTCGACAAGGCCGCCATCACGCGCGCCATGACCGGCAGCGACATCGCCGAGGAACCGTATCACTGGACGCGGCCGGCCAGCGCGCAGGCGCCGCTGCTGGAGGTCGAGGGGCTGACGGTGCCGGGCGAGCTCGACGACGTGTCGCTGCGGCTGATGCCGGGCGAGATCGTCGGCATCTCCGGCCTGCTGGGCTCCGGCCGCACCGAGCTGGCGCTGGCGCTGTTCGGCATGCGGCCGCGCTATCGCGGCACGATCCGGCTGGACGGGCACGAGGTCCGCCTCGACAGCGTGCGCCGCGCCATCGCGCACCGCATCGCCTATGTGCCGGAGGACCGCCTGACCGAGGGGCTGTTCCTGCCGGAAACGATCGACCGCAACATCATCGCCACCTCGCTGGGCGCGCTGAGCCGGTTCGGGCTGCTGCGGAGCCGGGCGGCCAACGACGCCGCCGCGGAAACGATCTCCGGGATGGCCATCGCCACGCCGACCGGCAACCGGCCGGTGATGCAGCTTTCCGGTGGCAACCAGCAGCGCGTGGTGATCGGCCGCTGGCTGCTGCAGGAGCCGCGGCTGCTGATCCTGAACGGGCCGACGGTGGG
>CAXTZG010000001.1:73088-113174 GCA_964248625.1 uncultured Acetobacteraceae bacterium
AACGCGGCCTCGGCGTGCTGATGATCTCCGACGACCTCCCCGAGCTCGCCTCCAACTGCAACCGCATCCTGGTCATGCATCGCGGCCGGCTGGTGGCGGAGCTTCCGGGCGACGCCCCGGTGCCTGAGCGCGAGCGCGACCTGTCCGACCGGCTGAAGGCGCTGGCATGAGGAAGGCGCTGGCATGAGGAAGGCTGGCATGAGCGCGCGGGCATGAGCGCCATGACGGTCCCGGATCCGGTGCGTCCGGGCCTGCTGCGTCCGCTGCTGCGGCGTCCGGAACTGGCGGTCGCCGCGGTCGCCGTGCTGGCGATGCTGATCATCGGCGCCATCAACCCGGCCTTCTGGAACGCGGCCAACCTGTTCAGCCTGCTGCGCGCCAACGTCATCACCGGCATCCTCGCACTCGGCGTGATGATCGTGATGCTGTCGGGCGGCATCGACGTGTCGTTTCCCGCCTTCGCCATCGCCGCGATGTATCTCACCATCAAGGCGATGATCGCGCTGCCCTATGACGGGGTGGTGCTGCCCTTCCTCCTGTCGACCTGCATCGGGCTCACGCTTGGGCTGGTGAACGCGGTGTTCGTGCACGGCCTGCGCATGATCCCGCTGATCGTGACGCTCGGCACCGGCACCGCGGTGCGCGGCTTCCTGCTGGGGGCGGTGAGTGCCAGCCAGATCAACATCGACCAGATGCCGCCTTCGCTGATCGCCTTCGGCCGCGCCGAGTTCGTGCATGTCACGCAGGCCAACGGCGAGCATGTCGGACTGTCGGCGATGGTGCTGGTGTATCTGGCGCTGGCGCTGGCCGTGCACCTGCTGCTGCGGCACACGCTGATCGGACGCAGCATCTACGCGCTGGGCGGCGGCGAGGAGGCCGCCCGGCGTGCCGGCTTCAGCGTGCGCGGCACCACCTTCTTCATCTACGGGCTGGCCGGAGCACTCGCGGGCTTCGCCGGCCTGCTGCACGGCTCGATGATCTGGATCGCCAACCCGCACGACATGGTGGGCACCGAGATCGACGTGATCGCTTCCGTCGTGCTGGGCGGCGTCAGCATCTTCGGCGGCCGCGGCAGCGTCGTCGGCACCATGCTCGGCGTGTTCACGCTGGTCATGCTGAGCAACAGCCTGATCGTCATGCATATCGACACCACCTGGCAGCGCATCGTCATCGGCGCGATCGTCATCGTGGCTGCCGGCGTGACCTCCTGGCGCGACCGGAAGCGCGGCGCATGAGTGCCGCCGCCGGGCGCGGGCGCCTGCACCGTCTGCGCAGCCTCGATCCGGCGCTGCTGCAGCTGGTGGGGCTGACCGCGCTGATCTTTGTCGCGATGTCGCTGCTCGACCCGCAGAAGTTCCTGCGGCCCTACGTGTTCGAATCGATCACCTACGTGGCGCCCGAGCTCGGGCTGCTGTCGATCGCGATGATGCTGGCAATGCTGACCGGCGGCATCGACCTGTCGGTGATCGGCATCGCCAACCTGTCCGGCATCCTGGCGGGCCTGTTCTTCCACGCCCGCGGCGGCGCGCATGGGCCGGGGCTGATGCAGCTGGGCGCCGGGCCGGTGCTGCTCGGCATCGCCCTCTCGCTCGGTGTCGGGCTGGCCGGCGGCGCCATCAACGGGCTGCTGATCGCGCGCGCGCGCATCACCCCGATCCTGGCGACCATCGGCTCCGGCCAGATCTTCACCGGCATCGCCCTGGTGCTGACCGGCGGCCCGGCGGTGGTGGGCTTTCCGGCCCTCTGGAGCGCCATCGGCAACGGCCAGCTGTTCGGCATCGCGGTGCCGCTGCTGGTGTTCCTGGTGGTCGCCGTGCTGGTGGCGGTGATGCTGGCCCGCTCGCCGTTCGGGATCGCGCTGAAGCTGATCGGCACCAACCCGCGCGCCGCCCGCTTCGCCGGCCTGCGCACCGGCCGCACGGTGTTCCTGTCCTATGTGCTGAGCGGCGGGCTCGCCAGCATCGCCGGCATCATCCTGTCCGGCCGGGTCAATGCCGCCAAGTCCGACTACGGCGTCTCCTATCTGCTGGAGGCGGTGCTGATCGCGGTGCTCGGCGGCACCAATCCTGCCGGCGGGCGCGGCTCGGTGCCGGGCATCGTGCTGGCGCTGCTGGCGCTGATGCTGCTGTCGTCGGGGCTGCAGCTGATGCGGTTCAGCAACTTCCTGGTCGACTTCATCTGGGGCGCCTTCCTGCTGCTGTCGATCGCGCTCAACGCGCTGCGCAGCCGGAGGCGCTGAGCCGATGCCGCGTCTTGCCGCCGTTCCGCTGCACCGCGACGAGCTGACCCGGGCCGACCGGACGGTGATCGAGCTGGACGGGCTGTCGGCTTCCCTGTTCCGCTACGACAGCGGCATCGAGGCGCTGCGCCTGCGCAACGGTCGCGGCGAGCTGGTGATCCTGCCCTGGTTCGGCCAGATGATCTGGGACGCGCGGTTCGACGGCGTGGGGCTGACGATGCGCAGCGGCTTCGAGATGCCGCTGCCGTCGGACAGCATCGCCGGCACCTATGGCTGCTTTGCGTTCCATAGCGGCCTGCTGCGCAACGGCGTACCGGGACCTGCCGACGATCACGCCGCCCATGGGGAGTTCCCGTGCGCGTCGATGCGCCGGGCCTGGCTCGAGCTGCACGACGAGGATGGCGTGCGGTCGCTGCGCGTGGTCAGCGAGCGCGATCACGTGGTCGGCTTCGGGCCGCGCTACCGCGCCTGGCCATCGGTCACGCTGGCGCAGGATGCCACGCGGTTCGACATGGCGCTCTCGGTCGAGAACCGCTCAGGCCGGCCGATGGAGCTGATGTACATGGCCCACGTGAATTTCGCCTTCGTGGCGGGCGGGCAGATCGTGCAGCCGGCGCCGTTCGCGCCCGGCACCGTCAGGGTGCGTCGCGCGGTGCCGGCCCATGTCCGGCCGAACCAGGCCTATCTCGCTTTGATCGACGCGCTGGCCGAGGCGCCGGAGCGCATGGCGAGCCTTGATGAGCCGGAGCGCTACGATCCCGAGCAGGTGTTCTACGTGAACGGGCTCGGCACCGACGCGGCCGGGCAGACCGCGCTGATGCTCCGCCGTCCGGAGGGCGATGCCTTCGCGATCGACTATGCCCCGGCCCAGCTGCCGCACTGCGTGCGCTGGATCCTCGACGATCCCGACCAGGGCGTCGCCGCCTTCGCGCTGCCCTCGACCTGCGAGCCGGAAGGCTACGCGGCCGAGCTGCGCAAGGGGCATGTGCGGATCCTGCCGCCGGGCGGCGAGGCGCGGTTCGCGCTGACGCTGGGCTATCTCGATGCAGCGCAGGCCGTGCTGATGGCGCAGCGCATCGCGGCCCTGCAATCCGGCCCCCTGCAACCCGGCCCCCTGCAACCTGGCCCCCTGCAACCTGGCCAAGGAGGCGCGCCATGAGCGCACGCATCGGCGTGATCGGCAGCAACATGGTCGACCTGGTCACCACGGTGGTGCGCATGCCCCAGCTCGGCGAGACGCTGGAGGCGCCGCGCTTCGAGATGGGCGCAGGCGGCAAGGGCGCCAACCAGGCGGCGGCGGCGGCCAAGCTCGGCGCCGACGTGCTGATGGTCAGCCGGGTCGGCGACGACCTGTTCGGGGCCGACACGCGGCGCAACCTGGAGCGGCTCGGCATCGACAGCCGCCACGTGCGCGCCGTGCCCGGCAGCTCCAGCGGCGTCGCGCCGATCTTCGTCGATGCGCAGGGCAACAACAGCATCCTGATCGTCAAGGGCGCCAACGACCACCTGCTGCCGGCCGACATCGACGAGGCGGCGGACGACCTGCTCGGCTGCGACCTGATCCTGCTGCAGCTCGAGATCCCGCTCGACACCGTCTATCACGCCATCGACTGGGCGCGAACGAACAACAAGCGGGTGCTGCTCAACCCGGCGCCGGCCACCGCCACGCTGTCGCTGGAGCGGATCGCCGGGGTCGACTTCTTCATGCCCAACCAGACCGAGCTCGCGATCCTGACCGGGCTGCCGACGGAAGACCGCCTGCAGGCGGAGCGGGCGGCGCGGCATCTGCTGGAGCGCGGCATGGGGACGATCGTGGTGACGCTCGGCGCCGACGGCGCGCTGCTGGTCACCCGCGACGAGACGCTGCACGTGCCACCGGTCCGGGTGCAGCCGCGCGACACCACCGGCGCGGGCGACGCGTTCATCGGCGCGTTTGCGGCGCACTACGTGGCGCAGGGCGATGTGCGCGCGGCACTGCGGCAGGCGACCCGCTACGCCGCCCATTCGGTGACCCGGAGCGGCACGCAGAAGGCGTTCGCCAGCCGCGAGGAGTTCACCGAGTTCTGTCTGGAACATGTGCCGGCAGACGGCGCAGACTAGGCTCACATCAAGCGGGCCGCCGCGCACCGGTCGAGACCCGCGCAGGGAGAGAACGTCATGGTCGAGAAAACCCTGGCCGAGGTCGCCAAGTCGATCGCGATCCGTCCGCACTACGACAACTTCATCGGCGGCCGGTGGGTGGCGGCGACCCGCGGCCAGACCTTCGACAACATCTCGCCGATCGACGGCCAGGTGATCTGCACCGTCGCCCGCTCGACGGCCGAGGATGTCGAGCTGGCCCTCGATGCGGCGCACGCCGCCAGCGAGGCCTGGGGCGACACCTCGCCCGCCGAGCGCGCGCGCGTGCTGCTGCGCATCGCCGACCGGATGGAAGAGCGGCTCGACCTGCTGGCCCTGGTCGAGACCATCGACAACGGCAAGCCGATCCGCGAAACCACCGCCGCCGACCTGCCGCTGGCGGTCGACCATTTCCGCTATTTCGCCGGCTGCCTGCGCGCCCAGGAAGGCGCGCTTTCGGAGATCGACCACGACACGGTCGCCTACCACTTCCACGAGCCGCTCGGCGTGGTGGCGCAGATCATCCCGTGGAACTTCCCGCTGCTGATGGCGGTCTGGAAGCTTGCCCCAGCACTTGCCGCCGGCAACTGCATCGTGCTGAAGCCGGCCGAGCAGACGCCGATGTCGATCATGGTCTGGGCCGACATCGTCGCCGACCTGCTGCCGCCGGGCGTGCTCAACATCGTCAACGGCTTCGGCGTCGAGGTCGGCAAGCCGCTGGCGCAGAGCCCGCGCGTGGCCAAGGTCGCCTTCACCGGCGAGACCACCACCGGGCGGCTGATCATGCAGTACGCGTCGGAGAACATCATCCCCGTCACGCTGGAGCTCGGCGGCAAGTCGCCCAACATCTTCTTCGCCGACGTGATGGCCGAGGAGGACGACTTCCTGGACAAGGCGCTCGAGGGCTTCTCGATGTTCGCGCTCAACCAGGGCGAGGTCTGCACCTGCCCGTCGCGCGCGCTGGTGCATGAGAGCATCTACGACCGCTTCATGGAAAAGGCGATCGCCCGCGTCGGCCGGATCAAGATGGGCAACCCGCTGGACGCCGGCACCATGATCGGCGCGCAGGCCTCCAACGACCAGCTGCAGAAGATCCTGTCCTACATCGACATCGGCGCCCAGGAAGGGGCAAGGACCCTGATCGGCGGCGAGCGCGCCGATGTCGGGCCCGAGCTCAAGGACGGCTTCTACATGCAGCCCACCGTGCTCGAAGGCCATAACCGCATGCGCATCTTCCAGGAGGAGATCTTCGGGCCGGTGCTGTCGGTCACGCGGTTCAAGGACGACGCCGACGCGCTGGCGCTGGCCAACGACACGCTGTACGGCCTGGGCGCCGGGGTCTGGACCCGCGACGGCACGCGCGCCTACCGGTTCGGCCGGGCGATCAAGGCCGGCCGGGTCTGGACCAACTGCTACCATCTCTATCCCGCCCATGCGGCATTCGGCGGCTACAAGAAGTCCGGTATCGGCCGCGAGAACCACAAGGTCATGCTCGACCACTACCAGCAGACCAAGAACATGCTGGTCAGCTACAGCCCCAAGGCGCTGGGCTTCTTCTGAGGCCGTCGCCATGGTGGAGCAACCGGTCCCGCGCGTCGCCGTCACCGAGGCGGCGCGCCTGATGATCCGGCAGCTGCAGGATCGCCACGGGCCGCTGATGTTCCACCAGTCGGGCGGCTGCTGCGACGGCTCGTCACCGATGTGCTATCCGGCGGGCGAGTTCCGCACCGGCGCGCAGGACGTCCATCTCGGCACGATCGAGGAGGCCGAGGTCTATATCGGCGCCGCCCAGCATGCGCTCTGGTCGCACACCCAGCTGATCATCGACCTGGTGCCGGGCCGCGGCTCGGGCTTCTCCCTGGAAGCGCCCGAGGGCGTGCGCTTCCTCACCCGGAGCCGCGTCTTCAGCGATGCCGAGATGGCACGGCTGAACCAGGACCTGCATGCCGGTGCCTGAGCCCATGTGTATCGGCTCCCGGCGCCGGCATCATCCTGCGCCGGCTTGCGCCTGAAGACGCCAGAACGGTCCTGATACGTCCAGATCTCCCACCACAGGCCGCCGCGTCAGGATCGCGACGGCAGCAAGAGCAAGGAAACGAGCCATGCAATACCGCACTCTGGGACGATCCGGGCTGAAGGTCTCGGTGCTCACCCTCGGCACCATGACCTTCGGCGGCACCGGGCCGTTCGCCAAGGTCGGCAACACCGATCTCGCCGGCGCCACGCGGCAGATCGACCTGTGCCTCGACGCCGGCGTGAACCTGATCGACACCGCCGACATCTACTCCACCGGCCTGTCGGAGGAGATCGTCGGCGAGGCGCTGCAGGGCAAGCGCGACGACGTGCTGGTGGCGACCAAGGCCCGCTTCCCGATGGCGAAAGGCCAGAACGACGCCGGCTCCTCGCGCCACCACCTGATCCGGGCCTGCGAAGCCAGCCTGAAGCGGCTGCGCACCGATTACATCGACCTCTACCAGCTGCACGAGCGCGACGGCATCACGCCGCTCGAAGAGACCATGGAGGCGCTCGACCACCTCGTCCGCTCCGGCAAGGTGCGGTATGTGGGCGTGTCGAACT
The DNA here is from genome assembly GCA_964248625.1 of uncultured Acetobacteraceae bacterium. Lineage (GTDB taxonomy): Bacteria > Pseudomonadota > Alphaproteobacteria > Acetobacterales > Acetobacteraceae > Lichenicola. Next base: position 80,023 of record CAXTZG010000001.1, read on the forward strand.
TCTCGGCGTGGCACCTGATGAAGGCGATGGGGATCACCGAGCGCCACCACTTGGCGCGGCCGATCAGCCAGCAGATCCACTACACGCTGCAGGCGCGCGAGGCCGAGTACGAGCTGGTGCCGGCGTCCCTCGACCAGGGCCTGGGGATCATGGTGTGGAGCCCGCTCGCCGGCGGCCTGCTGTCGGGCAAGCATCGCCGCAACCAGGCGACGCCGGAAGGCACGCGGCAGCTCGCGGAGTGGACGGAGCCGCCGGTACGCGACACGAACGCCCTCTACGACATCGTCGAGGCGCTGGTCTCGGTCGCCGAGGCGCATGGCGTCTCGGCCGCCCAGGTGGCCCTGGCCTGGCTGCTGACGCGGCCGGCGGTAAGCACCGTGGTCATCGGCGCCCGCACCGACGCCCAGCTCGCCGACAACCTCAAGTCGGTGGACCTGGTCCTGACCGCCGATCAGATCGCCACGCTCGAGGTCGTCAGCCGGCCGCCGCTGCTCTATCCCTATTGGCATCAGGCCGCGACCGCGTCCGACCGTCTGTCCGAGGAGGACCTGACCCTGCTCCGTCCGCACCTCAAGCAGGACTGATGCCGGCTGGACGGATTCGGCGTAGACTGGATCTCCTGGGCGGTCGCTGAAGGCGGGCGCCCGGGATTTTCTCCTTCTTCGGAGCGTATCGGCACAGATGTGGCCTCGATCCCTGGCATGGTCCCCGACCATCGCCCTGACCTGGTTGTGGGGGCTGGGCTTCTTCTATGCCATCCACGTCACCTTCCTTTATGGCTGGCCGGGCTTCCTGGCCTTCGCCCTGCCGAACGCCGTCGGGCTCGGGCTGTTCGGCTGCCTGATCGAGTGGTTCGGGCCGCGCACCGACCTTGAGGGCGGCTTCGGGCGCCTTTCCGCCCGGTATGGCGGCATCCTGCTGGTCTTCCAGGTCATGGCGACGGCGATCACCCTGTTCGCCTTCGCGGCCGACTACCTGCACCCCCTGATCGGTAGCCTGGCGATCCCGGTGACGCTGCTGCTGGCCCTGCTCGCGTCGGCGGTCGGGCACGTCGTGCGGATCCAGGACTTCAAGATCCTGCACGGCGTCATGCTGGCGGTCGGCGTGACGCTTGCATTCGCGGCCCTGCACCTGCTTCCCGTCTCCGGCCTGCTGCACACAGCACCTACACCCGGTCCGCGCTTCTACGGCCTGATCGTACCCTCCCTGGTCGGCTTCCTGCTCGGTCCCTGGCTGGACGTGCAGCACTGGCAGCGCGCGCTGCGCATCCGCCAGGAGGGCGCCTCGATCGCGCGTGCCTATGCGGCCGGTGGCCTGCTGTTCTTCTGCCTGATCGCGATCAACGCCGCCTTTGCGGCAAGTCTGCCAGCCACCTCGGTTATGCAGCTGCATCGCGGCCTCGACGGCATCGCGGAAGCCCCGTCGATCCTGGCCGCCAGCTTTGCCGCCATCGGGCCGACAGCAGCCCCGGCCGCCTGGCTGTTCGGCCTCTGGGCAAGCATCGCCGTCGTTTCCACCATCGACAGCGCCTATGCCGCGACCCGCTGGTTCCTGATCTCGGTGACGACGCGCAGCAGCAATCCGGTGTTCGCGCTGCTGCCCAGGTCTTTGGTGCAGACCCCGCTCTGGATGCTGCTCGCAGCCTTCGCTGTCGCCGGCACGGCCTATGCCGCCAACGCGCCGCTGCTTCTGCTGATGGCGCCCTTTGCCACGCTGTTCGTGGGCTACGCCGCCTGCCTGCTGCTTCAGGTCACGCACCGCGCGGGCATCCATGACCCCATGCTGTGCTTCCTGCTCGGGATCGCAGCATCGGCCTGCTTTGCGATCGGCTACTACGCGCAGCTCGTCCCGATGATGGCGATCTCCTCGCTGCTGCCGCTGCTGGCTGCCGTCCCGCTGCTGACGCGTCCTGCCGTCGCCACCCCGGATCAGGCGACGTCGGACGCCATCGCCACGGCAACGACGGCCACCGTGGCCAAGCGATCGAGGTCCGCGGTTCCGGAGACAGCAGACGTCCCGGGCGAGGGCTGGGGCGGGAGCGGTCCGCTGATGGGGCGGTTCGACGGCAACTGGTTCCAGTACGACGTGATCCCGACCTACGACGACACCAACTCGGTGGGCAACGTCTACTTCGCCAACTACATGCGCTGGGTCGGCAAGACGCGCGAGCTGTTCTTTGCCAGGTGCGTGCCGAACTTCGATCTCAAGACGACGAACTTCTTTATCCTGACGCGCGACTTCTACCATAAATTCGTGCGCGAAACCCGCGAGTTCGAGGCCATCCTGGTGCGCATCCGCGTCGGCAAGCACAACCGGAAATTCGTGACACTCGAGCACGAGATCCTGAGCGCCGATGGCGGCCTGCTCGGCAAGGGCTCGCAGCAGCTCATGTTCGTCGACGTGGCGAGCTACCAGCTCATCGACGTGCCGGTAGACATGCTGCGCGGCTTCCTGCCCTACGTGACCAATGCGCCGGCCGGAGCCTGAGCACGCGGACGCGGGGCGGGCCGGTCCGTCGCTGCCGGCGTGATGTGAGCCGTGCCGCCACAACCCGGTGCCGGCCCACGCATCTATCTGGCAGGCCCCGATGTCTTCGTGCCTGACCCTGTCGCACGAGGGGCCATGCTGAAAGCCGTTTGCACGGCGCCGTCGGCCTCTTTCCCATCGATGGCGAGATCGCCGAGGCGGTCGACCTTCCCGGCGCGATCCGGGACGCGAACATGGCGATGATCAGGTCCTGCGATGCCCTGGTCGCGAACATGACGCCCTTCCGCGGACCGTCCATGGATCCCGGTACGGCCTATGAGATGGGCGCAGCCGCTGCGCTCGGAAAGCTGGTCGTGGGCTACACCATGGATGCACGATCCTATGTCGAGCGTGTGTCGGCAGCCATGCCGGTCAAGCGGATGGCGGACGGCATCCTGCGTGATGCGGATGCCATGTCCGTCGAGGAGTTCGGCATCGCGCTGATCGACAACCTCATGATGGCGCGTGGCGTCGAGGCGATCCTTCCCGATGTGACCCAGGCGATCGGGTTCGTGGTCAGCAGGTTGCAGGGTCGCTGACCATGAAGCTCGGCGAGCCCGGGCACCCCTTCCCGGCCCGACGGGGAACAAGACGGCTTTGCGCCTCGCACCCGTCGCGGCGGCCCTCCTGCCGGCAGGCCGGATGCAACCGTGCGACGATCTGACCTGCTTGAAGAGTTCCATCGCTGTCAGTATGACGGCGACAATCACCGCCTCATCTGTTGCGCGACCACCTGGTTCATGCGTCTGTCGAGAACGGACCGGGATTTGCTGGCAGCCGAAGCCTGAACTGTTCGGCCCTCGGGGCTGCTGTCAGCATATCTGGATCATGAAGGATTATCATCATCGGCATCATTCGATCTCATGCATCCTGTCCGGGCGGATGGGAACGATCATGAGCCGGATCCAGGCCTTGGCGAGAAGGCCAGGCCGCATCGCCACTGCGTTGAGACGCTCCGCGACGAGTGGCGCTTGCAGGCAAGCCTGCGTCCGGAGCAGGCCATGCGGCGCCAGACTGCACGGCGCTGCTCGATGAAGTGTCTGATCGTCGCCGCCGGACAGGGCGTCAGGCTTAGGGAGCGCGGCAGCCTCAAGCCGCTGGTGCTCATCAAGGAAATGTCTCTCATCGAGCACGTGATCAAGCGTGCCCGTCGCGCAGGCGTTGACGAGTTCTTCGTCGTGGTCGGCTACCGCATGGACGACCTGCAGAAAGAGCTCGAATCGATCTCCGCGCGTCAGGCCGTTCCCATCACCCCCATCGTCAATGTCGACTGGCGTCGAGCGAACGGCGTCTCGCTGCTTGCTGCGAAGCCGTATCTCGCGGAACCCTTCCTGCTGACGATGTGCGACCATCTGACAGACCCGGAACTCTACCGAACCCTGATTGCTGCGCCGCATGATCCGAATACGGTCACCCTGGCGGTCGACTATAATGTCGACAGCCCGCTCAACGATCCGGACGATGTCACTCGCGTCAGATGTGTCGACGGACGTATCCAGCAGATCGGCAAGCTGCTGGCCGACTTCAATGCCATCGATACGGGTACCTTCCTGTGCAGTCCGATCATCTTTGCTGCGCTCGAGGCAAGCCAGGCCCGCAACGATGACAGCATCTCTGGCGCCATGAACGTCCTGGCAGGATGGAACAAGGCGCATGTGCTGGATGTCGGAACGCTGCTTTGGGTTGATGTCGACGACCCGGTGGCATTCGGAAAAGCCGAGCGCCTTCTCGAGTCGGGTCGGCTTTGATTGATCTGCATCCTGGTCCGCGCGGCGACCGGCAGGGCGACAGGGCCGGTCACACGGATGATCCCGAACCGGTTCGGCGAACGTCGGAGATCGAAGACGTCACCAACCTCTACTTCATCCACCCGATCGCCAATCGCCTCACGCCCGTGCTGAGGGACCTGCATGTCGTCCCGAATGCGGTGTCCCTCGCGGGCATGCTGTTCGGCGTCATGGCGGCGCTGGCCTACTGGCGCTATCGTAATCCCTGGTGGGCTGCCGCCGGCTTCATCCTGATGATCGCGTGGCACGTCATGGACGGCGCCGATGGGCAACTCGCGCGTCTCACGCAGTCGCAATCGCAGCTCGGAAAGATCCTCGATGGTATCTGCGACTACGTCACCTTCACCGCCGTCTATGCGAGCCTCGGTTTGAATCTGAGCCGGCAATACGGCAATCTTGTCTGGGTTCCGGTTGTTGTGGCTGGCGTCTGCCATGCTGTTCAGGCAGCCGCCTACGAGGCGCAACGCCAGGAATACGAGTTCTGGGGACTGGACCGGAAATCGAAGAGGCTTCTTGAGCCGACGAGGCTGCCACGAGATGCCGCGTCCATGCGATTATCGGATCGGCTCGAGCGTCTCTATGGAAGGGTCCAGCTCCTGGCGATCGGTTCCACGATCAGTTTTCACGAGCAGCTGGAACGGGTCCTGACGTCGCATCCTGCGCATGACGCATTCATCCGCAAACGGTATCGGGCGTTGTTCGCAAAGCCGGTCCGGCACTGGTCGATCATGTCCGCCAACTACAAAACGCTTGGCATCTTTATCTGCTCGATTGCGAAGATACCGCTAGCCTATTTCATAATCGAGATCTTCGGCTTCAGCATCGTTCTCGCTCTGCTGAACCATCGGCAGCATCTGCGATATGCAGCATTCCTCAGCAGTCTCGTGACTGCCGACCAACTCGATGAAGCCCCGTCATGATGGCATACAGGATCACGCTGCCAGCCACCACGGCGGCCAGTCCCAGGATCTCGTCGCGTGGTGCTACGCAAACCAGCAGCACCATCGCCGCCATGCCGATCAGCGCCGAAGCAGGCAGGGCAGCGAAATCGACAGGCACGCCGAGCGTCCGCGTGTCGCGTCGGTGCAGCACCCAGGCTGCCCCGCATCCCAGGAAGTAAAGCCCCATGGTGTTCAGCGTGGACGCGACGACGAGCCCGTGAAAACTGCCTGACACTGCAAGGGCCGTTGCGATGCCGGCATGCGCCAGGATCGCCAGATCGGGCGCCTGCGTACGCGGATGCACGTGCGCCAGCACCCGTGGCAGCAAGCCATCCTGTGCGAAAGCAAACAGGATGCGCGGTGCGCCGAGGATGTCGCTGCCCATCCAGCCGAGCATCGACAGGGCAGCACCCGCCACCATGATCGTGCGCGCCACCGGACCGATCCGCGCTGCCGCGGCCGCCAGGGGCGCCGCCTGGACGCCGAGGGCCGATCCCAGCAGGGACTGTGCGACCAGCTGGATGCTGACATACAGCACGAGCACGAAGCCCATGGCGCCGAACAGGGCGCGAGGCACATTGCGGTGTCCATCCGCCACCTCGCCACTGGCCGCAAGCGGCGTTTCCATGCCGCTGAACGCGAATATCCCCAGGATCACCGCATCGGCCAGTCCCGATGCGGGCGACGCCCGCAGCCCTGTTGCCGCCGGCACGCCCGTCGCAAACAGAACCGCCGTGCCGACCCCCACGAAAAGCAGCAGCGGCACGAGCTTCATCAAGGTGACGGCCGAGACCATCCAGGCCGCTTCCCGCACGCCGCGCAGGTTGACGAGCGTGATCGCGCCGATCGAGACCAGGATCACAGCCGCACGTCCCCACCCGGAGGCCAGCGTCGGCAGAACCGTGCCGATCGTGCCTGCGAGGGCGCCCGCAATCCCGCCACAGGCAAGCACGCTGGCAGTCCAGGTCATGATCCCGCACACGAAGCCAGTCAGCGGACCGAATGCGACCCTGACCGTTCCATACACGCCGCCACTGGTCGGCAGCCGGCTGCCAGCTTCGGCAAAGCACACCACCACGAAGCTCATCGCGATGGCACACACCAGGTAGGCGAGTGGCGCGCGTGCCCCGGCGGCGTGGGCCATCGCTGCGGGAAGCGTGAAGATGCCGGCGCCGACCACGCCGTTCACGACCGTGGCCGCCAGCGCCAATGGGCCGATCCGTCGCCGCAGGGTGGTATCGCGTTGCAGTTCCGTGGTCATGCCGGCGAGGCTGACCGGAGCGGATCGTCGGCGCAATACTGGATGTGCCGTCCGCTGCTCCGCCTGCTGCGTGGCAGGACCGGGATCGTCAGCCTGATGTCGGTCGTGCATGGCCAGACCGCGACCCGCCAGAACGGTGACGGCGTTGATCCCGCGAGCTATCGCATCAGTGTGGTGATGATCCCGCGATCGGCTGGCAGGCCTTCAGGCGCTCAGGCCCGACAGGCTGTCGATGCTGTTCGTCGGCGCGGTGCCGTAAGCCTGCATCGCCTGCTGAATCGCCAGCTGCAGTGTCTGTGCGCCTGCAACGCCGGTCTGGGCCGAACCGGTCGAGGACGTCGCCATGTTCGAGGTTCCCGTGGCGGAGGCGTTGGCGCTTGAGCCGGCAGAGGCGTTGGCGCTGCTGTCGCTGGACGACTGCATGGCCGACAACAGGCTGCTGCCGGTCTGTCGGGCACTGCCGGCATGGTGGTGGTGATGGCCGTGTGCGCCGCTGGTTCCGCCAGCACCGCTCGCCCCTGTGCCCGTCGCGGTGGTGGTGCTGGATGCCGTGCCCGAACTGCTGGCCGAACCTGAGCGCGTAGCAGCCATCGTGGTCCCCTGACTGCTCGACGTGCTCGATCCCAGCAGGGACTGCAGGTTGTCGGCAAAGCTTGAGAGTGCGCTGCTGCCATCGGTGGATACGCCCGACGCGGCATTGCTGCCGGTTGATGTGCCTGACGATGCCGGTGACCAGGGGTTGAGGCTCGAGAGGATGCTATCGATCGACATGGCAGGTTTTCCGTTCGCGATCACGGCTGGGTTGGTCCCCATGAGTTGCAACGGCCGTGCCACGCCAAACAGCCCAAAATCGGCCACACACGATCCAACGCTTCAGGAAGATCGGGATGGGTGCAAGCCGGCAACTGCAGTATCTGCCGAGTATCGGCATAATCTGCCGGGCTCTGGACCGCTCTCGACAACCCGATCAGGCGCGGCACCGTGGCGGATGATGCAGTCGTGGCCTGCGCCGGGATCGATACGGCTGTCGAAAGCTTTGCGCCATCCGATCGGCGGATTGGACGGTGGCCTCTCGACCACGGTCATTGTCGCCGTGATGTCGCCCACGCCACTCCCCAGCAAAATGAGTGGCGACGCACGGCACGAGACGATGGTGGCTGCCACGCCTCCATGCCTGCCTACAGCAAGGCCTCGATCCGGATCGGCAGGGTGCGGATGCGGTGGCCAGTGGCATCGAACACCGCGTTGGCGATCGCAGCATTGGCGCCGATGATGCCGATCTCTCCCAGCCCCTTCACCCCCTCGCCGTCCGCCTCGCGATCCTCGTCGACTACCGTGAGCGCCGTCAGCTCACCGATATCGGCGGCGGTGGGAACCAGGTAGTCGGCGAGATCCTCGTTCACATAGGTGCCGGTGCGCGGGTCGACCATCGTCTCCTCGAGCAACGCCGATCCATGTCCCCATACCATCCCGCCGAGCAACTGGCTGCGCGCCGTCAGCGGGTTCAGGATGCGCCCTGCCGCGAACGCGGCGACATGTCGCCGCACCTGGATCCCGCAGGTCGATGCATGCACATGCACCTCGACGAAGTGCGCGCCGAATGCCCAGGCCAGCTTGCCCGCCGGCGGGGTTGCCAGAGTCATCTTGCCCTGATCGAGCTTCCGCAACGCGCCAACGTCGGCGCCCGGCGGCACGAAGCCGATCTCGGCGACCCCCGATAGGCGCCCGCGGAGCACGGTGCAGGCCTGCCCGAGCGCATTGGCCAGACTGGTCGTGGTCGATGAGCCGCCTGAAAGGCCCGCGGCCGGCAACGCCGTATCGCCCAACCTGACCTCGATGGCGGCGATCGGCAGGTCCAGTCGCTCCGACGCCATCATCGCGAGCACGGTCGCGATCCCGTTGCCGATCTCGTGATGCGCCGTCTCGATCAGCGCGGCATCCGGGGTCCGGGTGACCCGGATGCGCGCGGGTGCGATCTTCACCGGTCGCGCCGCTGCGGCACAGCCCTGCCCGACCAGCCAGTCGCCTTCCCGCCGCGTATGGCTGCGTGGTGGTCCCGCACGCCAGCCGAACGCCTCGGCTCCGACATCGAAACAGCGCATCAGCAGCCGTGTGGTGAAGGGATGACCGGTGACAGGATCAACCAGGGTGTCGTTGCGGCGGCGCAGCAGGATCGGATCGATCGCCAGGGCTGCCGCCATCTCGTCCACGGCACTTTCCAGCGCGAACAGGAACGGCACCTCCGGCGGCGCACGCATCGGCCCTGGCGTGTTGCGGTCCACCCGCACCACCTGCTCGGTCGCAGCGATCGCGGAACAGGCATAGAGCCCGGTGCTGACGTCGGTGCCCTCCATCGCGAAATCGTCGAACTGCGAGGTGACCGTTTCGGCATCGTGCCCGAGGGCGACGAACCGGCCATCGCGATCCGCGCCCAACCGGATGTGGTGCCGCGTTTCGGTACGGTGGTTGGCGATCGTGAAGGCGTCGCGCCGGCCGATCTCTAGGTGCACCGGTCGCCCGGTTCGCTTCGCCGCGAGGGCGCACAGCACGGTATGCTGTGACAAGGCGAGCTTCGATCCGAAATGTCCGCCGATCGTTTGCGCGATCACCCGTACATGCTCAGGCTCTATCCCCAGCTGGGCCGCAAGCCCATGCTGCGCTGCGTTGACGAAGCGTGTCGGCTCCCAGACGGTGAGATCGTCGCCCGACCAGAAGCAGATCGTGCTGGGAAGCTCGATCGGGTTGTGGTGCTGGATGGGAGTCGTGTAGCGCTGGTCGACCACATGCGCCGCGGCGGTGAGTGCGGCTTCAAGATTGCCGACGGCGCGATCTTCATAGGTCTCCTGCAGCTGACCGAGCGGAATTGGCGGCGCCTCGGCATCCTCGAGCCGCGAGACGTGCGGTTCTGCGGCGTAATCGACGATCAGGGCGGCTGCTCCGGCACTTGCCGTCTCCAGCGTCTCTCCCACCACGACCGCCACGATCTGCCCGCCGTAGCGAACCTCGGCTGAAGCCAGTGGACGCGCGGTGCTGTTCGTCCAGCCACCCGCCATGACATGCCCGACCGGCCTCACCGCCTCGCCGACCTCGGCAAAGGTGAGCACGTCGAGGATGCCCGGCAGTGCCAGCACCGCAGCGCGGCCTATCGCCGTGATCCGCCCCCGCGCGATCGGACTTCTCACCAGCTTGGCGTGCGCCATCCCCGGCAGCCGCATATCCCCGGCATACGGCGCTTGCCCGGTCACCTTGGCCGGACCATCGATCCGTATCTCGGCGGTACCGAGCCTGGCATGGCCCGGGAGTACGGGAACAGACGAGCGATCACTCATGGCGATTGAACGCGCGGCCTTGCGGAAAGTGCCTGTATTGTCCGATGCGGTGGCGATGCCGGTTGCTGCTGCCCGCATCGGCTGACGGAAGCGGCCTTCTCCTGGCCGATCCGCACAGGGTACGCGCGTCCGATTGGCGCGCGCGACGCGCCCTCACTGCCGCGGCGCTGGCGGTACGGGGGCAGTTTCGGTTTTGTCGGCGATTTCCCAGCCGCCGCCGAGTGCGCGATAGAGTGCCACGAGGTCGGTCTCGATCTGCGTATCGCTGTTGGCCAATGTGCTCTGGTTCTGCAGCAGCATAGTCTGCGCCGAAAGCACGTTGAGGAAGTCGACCGCACCTTGCTGATAGCGCTGACGCGCCGCATCCAGGGCCAGCGCGCTCTGCCGCACCGCTTCGGCGACGCTGTCGCGACGGTGCTGCGCTTCCGCGTAGGCGGTCAGCGCGTTGTCGACGTCCTGCCAGGCCTGCAGCACGGTGTTGTGGTAGCTGATCGCGGCCTCACGCTGCTGCGACCGGCGCAGGCGCAGCGTCGCGCGCAGCCGGCCGCCCTCGAAAAGCGGCACATCGATCGTCGGACCGACCATGAAGTAGCCCGAATAAAGGTTGAACGCCTGCGGAAACTGCAGCGCCTGGGTGCCGATCTGTCCCGTCAACCGGACATCGGGATAGAAATCGGCGATCGCGACCCCGGTTTCCGCGGTTGCCGCATGCAGGCGAGCTTCCGCCTCACGCATGTCGGGCCGCCGGCGCGCCAGCTCGGCCGGCAGCCCGATCGGCACGGTCGGGGGCACCGGCGGCTGTGCTGCCGGTCCGAGCTCCGGCTGCAGCGCCCGCGGCGGCTCGGCCAGCAGGGAGCCGATCGCATTGACGAGGCTCGCTTCCGCGGCGTGCAGCGACGGCAGATTGGACGCGATCGTCGCGCGCTGCGTTTCCGCGTTTGCGATGTCGAGGGTCGTGCTGGTGCCGTTGGCAAACTGGTTGCGCACCAGCGCCACGTTGCGCTCGGCGTCGGTGAGGCTTGCCTGCGTGATCGCCTCGGTGGCCTGCGTTCCGCGCAACTGCATGTAATCCTGCGCCAGATCCGCGATCGCCATCAACGCGATCGCGTGTCGCGCCTCGACTGCCGCCGCGGTGTTGGCGCGCTGGACCTCGACCGCACGCCGCACCCGGCCGAACAGATCGATCTCCCAGGACGAGGACAGGTCGTCCTGGAACAGGTCGAACTGGATCGGCGCGCCCGGTGCCGGAACCACCAGCGCGTTCAGCACCGGCGGCGACGAACGCACGCGGTTGTACAGGCCGTTCGCATCCAGCGTCGGCAGGCCCTGCGACGCTGCGATCCGGCGCTGTGCGCGCCCTTGCTCGATCCGTTCCGCAGCCGCCTGCAGATCGAGGTTCTGCCGTGCGAGCCGGTCCACCAGCGAGGAGAGTTCCGCGTCGTGGAACCGGGTCCACCATGCGACGTCGACCGTCCCGCCGAACGTCGGCATGCTGGCGAGCTTGTCCGTCGGCCTGCTCCACCACGTCTTCGGCGCATCATCGTCCGGCCGGTGGAAGTCGGGCCCGACGGTGCACCCGGCAAGTGCAGCCGCCATCGTGACGGCCAGAACTGCACGCAACGTTGCCATCCTCAACGCGCAGTCAGGCGCTGCGGCGTTGTGCTCTGCCGACCCTTCACATCGGCCTGTCCGGTATCGATGGTGATCTCCACCGAGAAGCCGATCCGGAGCAGCTTGGCCGTGTTCTGGCCGGGCGAGACCAGGATCTTGATCGGCAGGCGCTGCACGATCTTGGTGAAGTTCCCGGTTGCGTTGTTGGGCTGGATCGGCGCGAACGCGGCACCCGATGCCGGCGGCACAGAATTGACGACGCCGTCCAGGTCGAGGTTGTAGGCATCGACGTGGATGCGCGCATGCTGCCCGGGCAGCACGTGCCTGAGCGATACCTCGCGGTAGTTCGCCACGATATAGATGCGGTCGAGCGGCACCAGCGCCATCAGCGCCGTGCCCGGGCCGACGAAGTTGCCCACCTGCACGGCGCGCTGCCCCACTGTTCCATCCAGTGGCGCCAGGATGCGCGTGTAGGACAGGTTCAGTCGCGCCTGCTCCACTTGCGCGCGATCGGACTGGATGGTCCCGAGGGCGGCCTGATACTGCGCCTGCAGGATCGGCAACTGGTGGCGCGTGACGCTGAGCGAGGCTTGCGCGCCATCGACCGATGCCTGCGCCTGTCGCAGCGACATGTCGGCTTGCTGGCGTTCCTGGAACGAGCCGGCGCCGGTGCTGGCGAGGTTGCGATAACGGATCTCGTTCTGCTGCGCGAATATCAGCTGTGCCGAGGAGGATGCGACATTGGCCTGTGACTGCGCGATCTGCGCCGGCAGGCGTGCGATCTGCGCCGCGATGTCATCGGCTTGTGCCTGGTCGCGCGCCAGTATCGCCTCGTCGGTGGCCAGCGTGGTCCGGAAGTCGCGATCGTCCAGCGTGGCCAGCACCTGGCCGGCCTGCACCGGCTGGTTGTCGTCGACGTCGACGCTGGAGATCTGCCCGGAGATGCGTGGTGCGATCGTCGCATAATGCGCGGTGACATAGGCATCGTCGGTCCAGACCGAGTTCGACGGCGCGTAGATGATCACCAGCACGCCGACGATGAACCCGACCACGACAACGCCGCCAAGCAGCCAGGGCCAGAGCGGCTTGGGCTGCTTCTTGTCCGGCTTCTCGTCCTTGCCGTCTTTCTCCTTGTCGTCCTTCTCGTCCTTGGCGCCCTTCTCCTTTTCGTCCTTGCCGCCTTTCTCCTTGTCGTCCTCGTCGGCCATGGCTCGCCTCCTACTTCTTGGCCAGCGCGATGCGCGGCGGATAGGTGCGCTCCGGTAGCACCGCCAGAACGATCATGAGAAAGATGACCAGTGCTCCGAACACCACGAAAGAGTCGCTCAGCGTCAGCACCGTCGACTGGATCTGCACGTCGGCCCTGAACGCGTCAAGAGCGCCGGGAAAGCGGGGGAGGCTGTCTGGCAGCAGCGGCGGCGGATCGCCGGGGATCAGCCCCGGCCCGCGGAGGACGCTGTAGCTGCCTTGTCCGGACTGGTCGACGATCCGGTTGTAATGGAGGCCGCCGCGCCAGCGCATGATCAATGCCAGCAGCCAGGTTCCGACCGGTTCGGCCAGGCCACGGCAGGTGTTGATCAGCGCCGATGCCAGCGGTCCCTCTTCCGGCTTCGTGATCGTGTTGGTCGACATCATCAGTAACGGCAGGACGATCAGCGGTTCGCCGACTGCCTGGAGCCCTTGCCAGATCAGGAAGCCGCCACCCTGGACGACGCTGGTCAGAAACACGTTGCCGATGCAGGAAGTCAGCACGCAGGCCAGGCCCGCAAAACTCACGATCCGCGCATCAACGTGGCGGTAATTCAGCAGCACCGCCACCAGCGGCAACAGGACCAGCTGCGACGCGGCCACGACCAGCGTCACCACATAGGCCTGTATCGGACGAAATCCCTGGACATCGGTCAGGAAGACGGTCGGGACCGTTGAGGCCGATTGGCCGATCAGCAAGAAGGTGAACAGGGCGATCAATCCATAAGCCAGGTTGCGCCGCTTCAACAGTCTGAAGCCAAACAGCGGTGAGGAAGCCAGGAACTCGTTGATCACGAAAAGCGGCAGCACCACGACGCTGATCAGTGCGAGCACGCAGATGGTTCGCGAGTTGAACCAGTCATATCGATCGCCCTGTTCCAGCATGGTGACCAGGGCGCTGAAGCCGATGGCGCCAAGCAACGCCCCTGACCAGTCGAACGACGGCAACCGCTCGTATTTTGGCGCATCCTGTTCAACGCCATACCAGACCAGCAAGGCAGCAAGCGTGCAGAGGGGTAATGTCGAAAAGAACACGAACTGCCAGGCGACGATATCGGTCCACAAGGCGGCAAGCGTGGTCGACATGTTTGGCCCGAATGTCGCGGTCAAGGCATAAAGCGCCAGACCATAGAGCCGGATCGGCGGTGCGAGGACACGCAGCCCGACAATCAGCAGGCACGGAATGATGAGGCCGCCGGAGAACCCTTGCAGAAAGCGCTGCCCGTAGAGCAAAGCGAGATTGGACGTGAACGGGATGAAGATCGTCGATGCGCAACAGAGCGTGATCGCGAACAACACCCAGCGACGGACCGTCAACGTCACTGCCCACCAGGGCGATAGCGACATGCCGATGACTTGGCCTGTCGCATAGAGGCTCGTCAACCAGGTACCCTGGTCGAGGTCGATCCCGAGGCCGCCGCGGATGTCCGGCAAGGCGCTCCCCGATACGCCGTCGTTGAACTCCGCCGTCAGGGCTGCAATCACCACTCCAAGCAATCCGACAAGTGGCTTGATCTCCATGGGGTGCCGCTTCCACACTGTGATGCGTCGTCGCTCAAAATCGTCGCAGGCTATCGTCGGGCTGATTGACACCAGCATAGTTTCATTATCGCACCGCGATGTGAAGCCGTTGCATGGCATGTCGGAGAGCGGTCGAGAATGATCACAGCTGGCTGATGTGGCGGAGCGACAGGCTAGGCTTGGCTGGATGTTGCGACGGACCTGGAGCTTGAGTGCTCCTCGACCAATTATTCATCCATCAGCTTTCCGCTTACGCAAACACTTGCGGACGGGAGTTCCGTCGTGCCGGCGTGCCTGATACAACCCGTGCGCCCGAGCAGCCGCATGATCGGAGCCGAACTGTCCGATTGGTCGGGCGGCGCCAGGTTTGCCTGGCTAAGCCCTCGCCATCCAGGTGCCGTCGAACGCCAGCTTGTTGACGATCGTGGCATCCCGGGCGGGCTGACCTGGATCGGGTTGCGCTCTTCTTCACGTTATCTCTGTCATATTCCGGTCGCACCGACCTTGCTCGCGGTGATAGATCCGCTGCATGCCGCTGTGCTGGACCCATCACAGACTCGCATAGCGGAGACCGCGCGATGTGCGGCTGCGTGTCCTGCGTGCTATATGCAGGCAAGCGCGCTGCCAACTCGTTCACCGTGTCACCGACGATACGACCCGGGCCGAGGCCATAACGGACCCATCGTCACCTTATAGTGAGCACAAGCTCATGGTGGCTCTGCGCTTCATCAGGACAATGCCGTTCAACTGAAGCATAACCTTTCTTCCGGCCCGGCCGACCAAGATCAGAGCATCGCCCAACAAATCCTGCGCCGCTGCTATAGCCCCTGCAGCGGTTGGCAAACAGACTGCCGATGAACGAGAAAAGGCCAGTCGAGCACCGAGCATCCCCGCCCTGGCAGCCAGAGGGACTTCTTGCCGACGACCCTGCTCCTTGAACCGTGATGCGCTTTTACGCTTGTTGAACGGTAGGAAGGCGTATGAGCTTCATCCGCGGCCTTTCGCCCTATCGATCGAAAGATGCAAGCGCAACCGTTCGGCGTCCGACATGCTCTGCGGAATAGCTTGGTGACTGTTGCGCAAGATAGAGTAGCTCCATCCCCGCAGATGTCGCCGGCTTGTGCCACGCACGGCCGAAGCGAACAGCCATTGTTCTGTTGTCACCTCTTGCACACGCTGCGATGCGCCTTCCATTCCGCCGCGACGAAAGGGTTTCGCTTGAAAAGGCCGCGACTAGGTTCGTGTTATCGAACGGTTGTGCTGTCATGCACGTCGATCTGCGTCAGCTGCGCGCCGAACGGCTTCTGGCTGCTGCATCCTCGGGGGCCGGTCGCCAGCGCCAGTCTCCAGTCCTGGATTGTCGATACGGCCGCGACGTTTCTGGTCATCGGGCCGGCGACCCTGCTGGTCCTGTGGGCTATATGGCGGTATCGTCGGTCGACCGGAAAGGGACGCTACGTGCCCGGCTGGTCGCACTCCCTGCCGCTTGAGATCACGTTCTGGGGCGCCCCGCTCGCGATCGTCATCGCCCTCGGCTTCTACGCGGTCAAGGGAGCCTATGAGACCGATCCGGCCGGTCCGGGTGTGATGGCAAGAGGTGCCAGCGCAAACGCTGAAACTCCGCCAGTCAATATCGACGTTATTACAACAGATTGGCAGTGGTTGTTCATCTACCCGGACAGGCACGTGGCGATCGCCAATGAACTTGTCCTGCCTGTACATACGCCGATCCGGTTTCGGCTGACGTCGTCTACTGTCGCTACCGATTTCTTTATTCCGCAGCTCGCCGGACAGATCGACGTCATGCCCGGAATGCGGACGTGGCAGGGTTTGATTGCAGAGCAGATCGGCACCTACGAAGGCTTTGCCTCGGATTACAACGGACCGGGATTTTCATGGATGCGATTTCGCACCCGGGTGGTGTCGCCCGCCGACTTCCAGTCCTGGATTGCCGGCGCCGGGCAGGCGCCGACGCATCTGGACGACGCGACGTTCAAGAAATTTGCCAAGCCGACAATCAACAAGGACGGCGGTACGATCGAGTTCTCGAACGTCACGGACGGCTTTTTCGACCACGTCATGCAGAGCGTGATGATGGGGATCACGTTCGACACGCCCAGCAACATGACCGAAAAGAAGACGCACAAGGTGAATGGCGGCCAACAGCCGAACAACGCAGCGTTTTCTCCTGACCAGGAACAGAATTGATGAGTGACGTCCAGGACCACTGGGATCCGATCTTCGGGCGGCTCACGCTGGCGCAGATCCCCTACGACAACCTCATCGTCGGCTTCGCCTTCGTGTTCGCCGCCGGACTCGGCCTCGCTATCCTTGGGCTGCTGACCTATTACCGCAAATGGGGCTACCTGTGGCATGAATGGCTGACCACTCTCGATCACAAGCGGATCGGCATCATGTATGCCGTGGTCGGGACCGTCATGCTGTTCCGCGGCTTTGTTGACGCCATCATGATGCGCACGCAGCAGGTCATGGCGGCTGGACCGGCATCCCCGGGTTATCTTGGCGCCGATCACGGCTATCTGCCGCCTTACCACTACGATCAGATCTATGGGTCGCATGGAACCATCATGCTGATCTTTGCGGCGACGCCGATACTCGCCGGCTTCATGAACTACCTCGTGCCTTTGCAGATCGGCGCCCGCGACATGGCGTTCCCGTACGTGAATGCCCTCGCCTTCTGGATGACGGCGGTTGGCGCAGGTCTGACGATGATGTCGCTCTTTGTCGGCGATTTCAGTCAGGCCGGCTGGGTTGGTCTGGCACCGCTGACCGAGCTTCCTTACAGTCCGGACGTCGGCGTCGACTACTGGAGTTGGGCGCTCCAGATAGGAAGCATCGGCACGACGCTGGGAGCGGTGAACATCATCGCGACGATCATCAAGATGCGCGCGCCGGGCATGACCTGGATGCGTCTGCCCTTGTTCACCTGGACGGCGCTGACCACCAACGTCATCGGACTCACCGCTTTCCCGGTGCTGGGCGTGGCGATCGGCCTTCTGAGTCTGGACCGCTATCTGGGAACCCATTTCTACACGTCGGGTGTCGGAGGCAACTTCATGCTCTACACCGACCTCTTCTGGATCTGGGGCCATCCGGAGGTCTATTTCATCATCCTTCCTTCGTGGGGGATCATGTCCGAGGTGATCCCGGCATTCTCGGACAAGAAGCTGTTCGGCTATCCGGTCATGGTGGCCGCGACGCTGAGCATCGGCTGTATCTCCTGGACGGTCTGGCTGCACCATTTCTTCACCATGGGCGCTGGTCCGGTCGTCAACGCGTTCTACAGCGTGTCGACGATGCTGGTCGCCATTCCGACCGGCGTTAAGGTCTTCGACTGGGCGCTGACCATGGTCCGCGGGCGCCTGACCTTCACGACTCCCATGCTCTGGGCGGTCTCGGCGATCTTCATGCAGATCATCGGGGGTTGGACCGGCATGATGCTGGCGATCCCGGCAATCAACTACATGACCCATAACGGCGTCTTCGTGATCGCGCACTTCCATTGCGTGGTCATGGTGACGGTCTTTGCGTCCATCGGCGGCGTCACCTTCTGGTTCCCGAAGGTGTTCGGCTTCACCCTCCACGAAACAAGCGGCAAATGGGTTTTCTGGCTGCTCGTCGGCGGGACCTTCGTCGTCTTCACCGCGATGTTCGTGCTCGGCCTGACAGGGATGCCGCGCCGACTTGCCTATGTTCCCTATGAGAGCTGGTGGCCGCTGCTCGCGGTCGAGGAACTCGGCATCTTCGTCGACATCGCGGCACTGATCGCCTTCATCTATCAGATGTATGTCAGCATTCGGGATCGAGCCTTGAACCGGGCCGGCCAGGACCCCTGGAACACGAGCCGCAGTCTCGAGTGGCTGACACACTCGCCGGTCCCGGCCTACAATTTCGCAGTAATCCCGCAGATCAACGCCCGTGACGAGTGGGCCTGGCGGCGCGAACACGGTCTTGGTCAGGTGATGCCGGACCACTTCCACGATATCGAACTGCCGCTCAGCACACCGGTACCAATGTTGATCGGCGCCTGCACGGCGGCGTTCGGGTTCGCCATGATCTGGCGCATCTGGTGGCTGGCGATCCTGTCGTTGATATCGATTTTCGCCATAATCATCTTCCGGTCTTTCGGTGGTAATACCGGATCGACGATCCCGGCCGATGAAGTCCGACGGCTCGAACGCTCGGCTGCACGGCCAGGCATGCATTCACGGCCAAACGTTCCCGTGCCGGGTGGCGTTGTAGCACTTGGCATCGCCGCAGGTCGGGGAGACGCGCGATGACTGCCGGCACCCAGAATGCCGGACCGGCTCCGGGCGTCAGGCTGTGGGCTGAGGCCGACCACGAGCACGACATGATGAGCACGCGCATGCTCGGCTTCTGGCTGTACATGCTGAGCGACTCGCTGATCTTCGCCGCGCTGTTCGCGGCTTACACGGTGCTCAGCTATCCCACGAGCTTCGCAGGTGGCCCGACCCCGCGAGACGTCGCCTCGCCGGTCTATGGCTACGTGGAGACGATCGTGCTGTTCAGCAGCGTGCTGGCCTACGGCATGGTGATGGTCCAGTTGAAACATGACCGTCCAAGACCGGCAATGGCTTGGCTCGCGATCTCGTTCCTGATCGGACTTGTGTTCATTGGGATGGAAGTTCACGAACTGCAGGAGGTCGCGAGGGCTGGCGGGCCGCCGCAGCGTAGCGGCTTTCTTTCGATCTTCTGGACGATTGTCGTCGCCCACGGCGTCCATCTGGCGGTAGGCCTGTTATGGATGGTGGTGATGCTGGCGCAGATTGCCCGGGACGGGTTCACCCACCTGGTGACCTACCGGCTTGCCAATCTGAAGGTCTATTGGCTGTATCAGGGTCTTATCTGGACGTTCGTCTATACCTTTGTTTATCTGCGGGGTTCGATCTGATGAGCGTCAATAACGCCAAGCCGTGGGAACATCCCGAGATCGAGCTGTCGAGCGGACGTCAATATATCCTCGGCTATGTGCTCACGCTCGCCCTCCTGGGCGTGTCGTTGCTGATCGTCGAGTACCACGCGATGTCGGCGTTCAACCTGTTGGCGACCATATCCGTTCTCGCATTCCTGACCACGATCGCCAAACTCGTCCTGTTGTTCCACCTCAACTTCTCGGAGGCTCAACGCTGGAACACGTTGACCCTCATGTTGAATGTTCCGCTGCTGATCCTGTCGGTCGGTCTGACATCCTGGATGTTCGGGATTCTTTATGACCGGGTGATGATGCACTAGGTCATCGATCTGCTTTCGGACGAACCTCCTGATTTCCGTTATCCCCGGGATGACAGGAGGTGCATCGCGTCACGCGGATACGGACCAGTCGCGAAACCAGACCTTGGTGGCCTGTTCTCGACATCTTACGGGTCCGTTCGCCAACCGGCCGGCTTGGTGAGCACGCGACGCCAGCCGCTCAAGGCGGCCAGCCGGTTTCGTTCTCGTCGTGCAGCAGCGGCCGGATCAGGCGCCGGACGTTGCCGGGATCAGGCGTATGGCGATACTCGAACGAGACGACACCATCCGGCACCGCAAGCCCGAGGCTGTCGGCCCCGGAGGCGAATACGACCACATCGACGCGGCGCAGCATCGGCGCAAGATCCGGTGCGTCGTGCTGCGCCACCGACACCTCGGCGACGTGCGGCGCGAAGCGCAGGACGCCCGCCTTCATCAGCGGCGTAAATTCGGGATAGATCGAGACCACGCCGACACGAGCGCCTGGGTCGAGCGCTGCCAGCGCCTGACGTGTCGCGGCGGACGGGATGAAGGTCATCGTGGCCACCGCCGTGTCGGGCAGCAGCGCCATGACCTCCGTGCGGCGATGCGGGAAGGTGATCACCATGTCGGCGAGTGACGCGCGTCGGCGCGCATCGGCGTCCTGCTCGATCATGGCGAGGGTGGTCGGCTCGAAGGCCGCCGCATTGTTTACGGCCTGTGCCATCTCGATGCAGTAGGTCGCCGTGGTCTGCGCGAAATGGCCCACCACAGCGATCACCGGCCGGTTGGCGGCGCGATCCGGCTCGCCCATGCGAGCAGCGATCAGGCCGGCGAGATCGCTGCCGCGCAGGCCGAGCGCCCGTCCCTGGGCGATCACGGCGTCGATGGCGTGGTGCAGCCCGATCCCGTGGCGCGCCGGCCGTCGCTCGACCGGCGCCAGGTCGGCCACGAAGGTGCCCGATCCGGTCCGGCTGACGATCACGCCCGCGGCCTTCATCTCGCCGTAGACCTGCGCCACCGTCATTGGTGCGACGCCGAGATGGTCGGCGAGCTCGCGCACTGACGGCAACCGCTCGCCGGCACGCAGCGTGCCCAGTCCGATGCCGAACTCGATCAGTCCGCGCAGCTGCGTGCCGAGCGGAACCGGAAGGTCCCGGTCGATCGAGAAGGCGGCCAGATCGGCACGAGCAAGGAGCAAGAGTCGTTCTACCAGTCTAAGACGGTCTTGGCACGGACGCAGACCCTATCGCAGCCCGTCCGCACGGGCCATCCCGATGCGACGCTGATCCGAGTCTCGCACGTCCACGGAAAGCGTCGGCGTCTCCCGCCATGACACGGAAACCGGTTGACCATCCAAGAACCGGCCCCCTAGTGTTCTAGTCGCCTAGAACGGAAATGCGACAGAAGGGACCTCCGATTGGACTTCCGGTGTGCCCTCGCAGTGAGCATCGCCCTGCTGCCCGTCTGCGCGCACGCATCCGGATCCTCCCTGCCGGCAGCGGCCGTCATGCGCGGCGGTATCATGAGCTATGGCCGCTATGTCGACAGCCTGCTGCTCGACCCGGTGTTCAACGACAGCAACGCCGACATCTGGATCCTGTCGAACCTCTACGACACGCTGCTGCTGCCGGCCGCCGACGGGCGGGGGCTGCGGCCGGGACTGGCTTCGGCCTGGCAGGTGTCGCCGGACGGCATGCTGGTGACGCTCACCCTGCGGTCGGGGACCAGGTTCTCCGATGGAACCGCGATCACCGCGGACGATGTCGAATGGTCGCTCGACCGCGCGCGCAACCCGGCCAACGGGATCTGGAACTACCTGCTCGGCGCCGTGAGCGACGTGCGCATCGAGGACCCGCACACCGTGGCGCTTCGCCTGCGCCATCCCGATCCGACGATCCTGCCCGCACTCACCGTGTTCAACACCGCGATCATGCCGCGGCGGCAGTTCGAGGCCGCGCCCGGTGCCGGCGATGCGGACAAGGCCGTGAGCTTCTCCGCCCATCCGGTGACCTCCGGTCCATTCATGCTGACCTCCTGGGTGCGTGGTGCGACCATGCAGCTGCGGCGCAACCCGTTCTACTGGCAGCAGGGCGTCGATGGCCGCGCCCTGCCCTATCTCGACGGCATCCGCTTCGAGGTGATCCCCGACGACGCCACCCGTATCCTGCGGGTGCAGTCGGGCGAGCTCGACGGCGCCGAGCTGGTGCCGTTCTCGCGGGTGGCCGAGCTGCGGGCGGATCCAAGGCTGCACCTGGAGCTGTTCCCCTCGACCCGCATCCAATACGTGATCCTGAACGTGCGGCCGACGATCGCCTCGCGGAACAACCCGCTCAGCTCGGCTGCCGTGCGGGAGGCGCTGAACGACGCGGTCTATCGACGGGGCCTGAGCGAGATCGTGACGCGCGGCATCGGGACGGCGATGAGCTCCTACATGTCGCGCGCAACGCCGATGCATGTCGATGTCGCGGACGGCGACCGCTACGATCCGGCGCGGGCACGGGCGCTGCTGCGGCAGGCCGGATACCCGCACGGCTTCTCCCTCACGATGCAGATCCTGGCGGGCAGCGAGGACGAGATCGAGATCGGCACCGCGCTGCAGGAGATGTGGAGCGAGGTCGGCATCGATCTGCACCTGCAGCAACTCGACAATGCCAGCCTCGTCGATCTGTATCGTGCCGGCCACTTCATGATGCGGCTCAGCACCTGGACCGACGACGTCGCCGATCCCGGCGAGATCACCTCGTACTTCGTCTACACGCCGGTCAACGGCGCCCAGCATAGCGGCTGGCACAGCGCGGAAGCGGAGCGGCTGTATGTCGCGACCAGCACCGAGCTCGATCCCGGCAGACGGGCGGCGGAGTATGCGCAGATCCAGGCGCTGTTCCAGGCAGGCCCGATCGTGCGTCTGCTGGAAACGCCCTACGTGGTGGTGCTCCGGTGCGCGGTCCACGGCTTCCTGCAGCTGCCGCTCGGCAACAACGTGTTCAGCGGCGCGTGGCTCGCGCGATGAGCGCTGCGCGGGTGCTCCGCCGCGTGCTGCAGGCGGTGCCGACGCTGCTGGCCGTCCTGGTGCTGACATTCCTGCTCGTGCATCTGCTGCCAGGCGACCCGGCCAGTGCCGTGATCGGCGACCCGGTGACCGATGCCGAGGTGGCGCGCGAGCGCGCGCTGCTCGGGCTGGATCGGCCGCTGCTGGTGCAGTTCGGGGAGTATGTCGGCGGGCTGCTGCACGGCGATCTCGGCCACTCCACCAGCCTCGGCGTCCCGGTCAGCCTGCTGATCCTCGCCCGCCTGCCGGTCACGCTGATGCTGACCGTGATGAGCGCGGCGATTGCGCTGCTGATCTCGGTGCCGCTGGCGCTGGTGGCGGCGCTGCACCGCGACCGCCCGCTCGATCTGCTGCTGCGCGGCGTGTTCCAGGTCGGGCTGTCGATGCCGGCCTTCTATGTCGGCCTGCTGATGCTGACGCTGCTGGCGGCCCGGCTGCGGCTGTTTCCGGTGGGCGGCTACGGCACCGGATTTGCGAGCCATCTGTGGCACCTGCTGCTGCCGTCGATCTCCCTGGCGCTCAGCCTGTCCGCGGTGCTGCTGCGCAACCTTCGGGCGTCGATCTGTGAGGTGCTGGATTCGCCGCACGTGGAGTTCGCCCGGCTCAAGGGGCTCGAACCGGCGCTGGTGCTCCGCCGGCACGTGCTGCGCAACGCCCTGGGCTCGACCGTGGCGCTGTTCGGGCTCAGCACCGGCACGCTGCTGGGCGGGGCGGTGATCACCGAAACGGTGTTCGCAGTTCCGGGCGTCGGCAGGCTGATGGTCGACAGCGTGTTCGCGCGCGATTATCCGGTGATCGAGGCGCTCACCCTCACTTTGGCCGCCCTGGTGGTGCTGACGCTGCTGCTGACCGACCTGCTGCAGGCAGCCCTCGATCCGAGGACCGCGTCCTGAGCGCCGCGCTCGCCGCCCGTACCACGCCACGCCGTTTGCCGGGCTCGCTCGCGGCCGGCTCGGCGATCCTGCTGGCCAGCATCGTGCTGGCAGCCGTGCCGCAGCTGGTGGCACCGCTCAGCCCGCTCCGGTTCGACTACGCGCATCTGCTGGACGCGCCCAGCCTGCGTCACCTGCTCGGCACCGACGAGTTCGGCCGCGACATGCTGTCGCGCGTGATCTGGGGCTATGCGGTCGACATGCAGATCGCGGTGTTCGCCACCGTGCCGGCCTTGCTGGTGGGCACCGTGCTGGGCGCGCTCGCGGGCTTCTTCGGCGGGCTTGGCGACGTGCTGCTGGTGCAGCTGGTCGGCGTGGTCGTCGCCTTTCCGTTCCTGGTGCTGGTGATCGCCATCGTGACGGTGCTCGGGCCAGGACTGGTCAACATGTACGTGGCGACGGCTCTGGTCGGGTGGGTGTTCTATGCGCGGCTGATGATGGCAGAGATGAAGCTGCAGCGGCGGCTGGATTACGCGGCGGCGGCGCGCGCGATGGGCTACGGCCGGACCCGGATCATCTTCCGCCACCTGCTGCCGAATGCGGCGACCGCGGTGCTGATCTACTGGATGACCGACATGGCGCTGGCGATCCTGCTGGGCTCGAGCCTCGGCTATCTCGGACTCGGCGCGCAGCCGCCGGTGGCCGAATGGGGCGCGCTGATCGCCGGCGGCAAGAACTACATGTCGACCGCCTGGTGGATGACGGTGTTCCCGGGCCTGGCGCTGGTGCTGACCGGGCTCGGCTTCAGCCTCACCGGCGACGGGCTCGGCAGGCTGCTGGGGGTGCGCCGGTGAGCGGCACCCCGCCGCAGCTCGAGCTGCGCCACGTCACGGTACGGTTCGGCGCCGGGCAGGACACGCCGTGCGCGGTGGATGGCGTCAGCCTGAGCCTGGGGCGTGGCGAGATCCTGGGCGTGGTGGGCGAGAGCGGCTCGGGCAAGAGCCAGCTGCTCCGCGCGGTGCTGCGCCTGCCGCCGCGCGAGGCGAGGCTGGGCGGGGCGGTGCTCTGGCGCGGGCGCGATCTCGCGGCGCTGGACGAGCGCGCCCTGCGTCCGGTGCGCGGCGGCGAGATCGCGCTCATCACCCAGGATGCCGCGGCGGCCCTGAACCGCGTGCTGACGGTGGGGCTGCAGATCGACGAAAGCCTGAGCGCGCATACCGTGCTGGCGCGACGCCAGCGACGCGCCCGCGCCGTCGAGCTGCTCGAGCTGGTCGGCATCCCGGACGCCGCGCGCCGGCTCGACGACTATCCGCACCAGTTCTCGGGCGGCATGCTGCAGCGGGTGATGATCGCCATCGCGCTCGCGAGCGAGCCCGGGCTGCTGCTGGCCGACGAGCCGACCACGGCGCTCGACGTCACCGTGCAGGAGGAGATCCTGCGCCTGCTGCTGTCGCTGCGCGACCGGCTCGCGATGAGCATCGTGCTGGTCACCCACGATCTCGGCGTCGTGGCGCGGCTCTGCGAGCGCGTGGTGGTGATGTATGCCGGCCGGGTGGTGGAAAGCGGCACCGCGGCGGCGCTGTTCGCAGCACCCCGCCATCCCTACACGCGCGGCCTTCTCGCCTCGGTTCCGGGAGGAGCGCCGCCGCGCAGCCGGCTGGCCGCGATCGAGGGCACCACGCCGTCGGTCGCCGACCGGCCCGCCGGCTGCGCCTTCCACCCGCGCTGCCCGGCGGCGGTCGCCGACTGCGCCGTCATCGTGCCGCCGCTGGAGGAGCAGGTTCCGGGCCACCAGGCGGCCTGCCTGCGCCAGCGCGCGCTGGCGGACCCGGTGCCGGCATGAGCCTGGCCGTCCCGATCCTGCAGGCCGAGCGCGTGAGCAAGCGGTTCGGCCGGCACCCGTCGCTGATGGAGCGCGCCCGCGGCGCGCATCCGCCGGCGATCCGCGCGCTAGACGAGGTCAGCCTCGCGGTCCGGCCAGGCGAGGCGTTCAGCATCGTGGGCGAGAGCGGCTCGGGCAAGTCGACGCTGGCGCGCTGCCTCACCGCGCTGCACGGTTGCGACGAGGGGCGCGTGCTGTACCGCGGCCGCGACCTGGCGCTGATGGCGCCGGCCGAGCGGCGGCGCTTCCATCGCCAGGTGCAGATGGTGTTCCAGAACCCGCTGGCAGCGCTGAATCCGCGCATGACCGTGGCGCAGATGCTGGGCGAGGCGCTGCGCGTGCATCGGATCTGCCCGCCCGGTTCGGTGCAGGACGAGATGCTGGGGCTGCTGGACCGGGTGCGGCTGCCGGGCTCGGTGCTGCACCGGCGGCCGCACGAGTTCTCCGGCGGCCAGCTGCAGCGCATCGCCATGGCGCGCGCGCTGTCGGTGCGCCCGGAGATCATCGTGGCGGACGAGGTGGTCTCGGCCCTCGACGTCTCGGTGCAGGCGCAGATCGTCAACCTGCTGGTCACGCTGCAGGACGAGCTCGGCCTGGCCATCGTGTTCATCGCCCACGACCTCCGGCTGGTGCGCCACGTCTCGCATCGGGTGGCGGTGATGTATCGCGGCAGGCTGGTCGAGTTCGGCGACAGCGAGGCGCTGTTCGCGGCACCGCTGCATCCCTACACACGCCTGCTGATCGGCTCCGCGCCGACGCTGGAGCCGATGCAGGACGTCCCGTGCCGCGTCGGGCAGACGCCGGCGAGCGGCGGCGTCGCGGCCGCGACCGGATGCGTGTTCCGCGCCCGCTGTCCCGAGGCGATGCCACGCTGTGTCGCCGAGGTGCCTGCCCTGCGCGCGGCAGCACCGGGACGCAGCGTCGCCTGCCATCTGGTTCCCGGCTCCATCGAGCCGGCCGTCCTTCAGGCATGACGCCGCCGCAGGCGCGCACCGGGCTGCTGGATCCCGGACGCGCCCGTCCTCGGCCGATGCCAACCCGATCGGAGGTTTCATGCGGATCAGCGAGATGAACTGGATGCAGGTGGAACGCTACCTGCAGACCGACGACCGCTGCGTCGTGCCGCTCGGCAGCACCGAGCAGCACGCGCAGCTGAGCCTGTCGGTGGACAGCATCCTGAGCGAGCGGGTGGCACTGGATGCGGCGGCCCCGCTCTCGGTGCCGGTGTTCCCGGTGCTCGCCTACGGGGTGACGCCGTATTTCGCGAGCTATCCCGGCACGGTGTCCCTGCGCGTCGAGACCTATCTGCGCCTCGTGCAGGACGTGCTGGACAGCCTGTTCCGCGCCGGGTTCCGGCGCATCGTGCTGTGCAACGGCCATGGCGGCAACGCATCGGCCGCGAACTATCTGCAGGAATGGATGGCCGAGCATGCCGGCTGCCAGGTGCGCCTGCATAACTGGTGGAGCGCGCCGCGGACGATGGAGAAAGTGCTGCAGACCGACCCGGTGGCGTCGCACGCCTCCTGGATGGAAAACTTCCCCTGGACCCGGCTCGGCAACCTGCGCGGACCGGAGGAGGCCAAGCCGATGACCGATCTCGACCGGCTGAAGCTGCTGTCGCCGCCAGACGTCAGGACCATGCTCGGCGACGGCAACTTCGGCGGCCTGTATCAGCGCAGCGACGAGGAGATGCTCGCCATCTGGGCGGTCGCGGTCGAAGAGACACGCACCCTCATCGAGAGCGGATGGGCATGAGCGGGACGATCCTGATCTGGGGCGCCGGCGCGATCGGCGGCACGATCGGGGCCTGCCTGGTCCGTGCCGGCGAGGATGTGCTGTTCGTCGACAGCGCTGCCGACCACGTCGCGGCGATGCGGCAGGATGGGCTCGGGATCGAAGGACCGATCGAACGGTTCGCCGTGCCAGTGCGGGCGGCGATGCCCGCGGAGGTGTCCGGCCGCTTCGAGCGCATCCTGCTCTGCGTGAAGGCGCATCACACGGCCGAGGCGGCGCGCGCCCTGCTGCCGCACCTGGCCCCCACCGGCTATGTCGCCTCGTTCCAGAACGGGCTCAACGAGCCGGTGATCGGTGCCGTCACCGGCATGCATCGGGTGGTGGGCGCGTTCGTCAATTTCGGCGCCGACTACCTGGCACCCGGACGCATCCTGTTCGGCGGACGCGGCGCCTGCGTGGTGGGCGAGGTGGACGGCACCCCGAGCGGGCGCGTGGCGGCGCTGCGGCGGACGCTGCTGCCGTTCGAGCCGGAAGCGGTGGCGACCGACGACATACTGGCCCATCTCTGGGGCAAGCTGGCCTATGGCGCGCTGCTGTTCGCGACCGCCGTCACCGACGACTCCATCGCCGACATCCTGGCAGCACCCGAGCACCGTGCGCTGCTGCTGGGGGTCGGGCGCGAGGCCGTCGCGGTGGCGCTGGCCAGGGGCGTGCAGCCACGCGGCTTCAACGGCTTCGATCCTGCGGCCTTCGCACCGAACGGCAGCGCCGCGGCCATCGACGCCTCGTTCCGGGAGATGGTGGCGTTCAACCGCCGCTCGGCAAAGTCGCATAGCGGGATCTGGCGCGATCTCGCGATCCGCAAACGCAAGACCGAGGTGGACGCGCAGCTCGGGCCGGTGGTCATGGACGGTGCCGCCTGCGGCATCGCAACGCCGCTCACCAGCCGCCTGATCGGCCTCATCCACGAGATCGAGCAGGGCGTGCGTCGGCTCGACCGCGCCAATCTCGACGCCCTCGTTCCGGCTCCCCTGGAGGCATGCTGATGCGGATCGGCTTCGAAGGGCGGCGCGCCGTGGTGACGGGCGCCGGGCACGGCATCGGCCGCGGCATCGCGCGCGCGTTCGCGGTTCTCGGCGCCCGGACGCTCGGGCTCGACATCAACGCGGCCGGCCTGGCCGAGACGGCGGCCGGCGCCGGGGGATCGCTCGCCACCGCGGTCACCGACGTGTCCGACGCGGCGGCGATCCGCGGCGCCATCGAGGCGTTCGGCCCGGTCGACATCCTGGTGCACAGCGCCGGCGGCGTCTGCGGCCAGGTGGGCCGGCCCGCGGAAGAGGTCACCGCCGCGGACTGGCAGGCGATCCTGTCGGTCAACCTCACCGGCGCGTTCCTGATGGCGCAGGCGGTGGTGCCGGCGATGAAGGCGGCGGGGCACGGGCGCATCGTCACCATCTCCAGCGGCGCCGGGCTCGGCATCAGCCTCACCGGCATCCAGGCTTACGCGGCGGCGAAGGCCGGCGAGATCGGACTGACCCGGCAGCTCGCGCACGAGCTCGGACCGTTCGGCATCACGGTGAACAGCGTGGCACCCGGCTTCGTGCGCTCCAACCCGACCACGGAACGGCAATGGGAGTCCTACGGACCGGACGGACAGCAGCGCCTGATGGAGAGCGTGGCGATGCGCCGGCTCGGCACGGTCGACGACATCGTGCACGCCGTGCTGTTCCTGAGCAGCGACTTCGCCGGCTGGATCAACGGGCAGACCCTCAGCGTGGATGGCGGCAAATGACGGCAGCACTGGCGCAGGACTGGGCCGACCAGCATGACGGCGAGATCCTGCAGACGCTGCTCTCCTTCGTCTCGATCCCCAGCGTCAGCACCGATCCGGCCTATGGCGCGGAGATGGCGCGCGGCGCCGGGTTCCTGGCAGCCCACCTGCGTGGCTGCGGCATCGAGAACGTCGCCCTGCGGCCGACCGGCGGCCATCCGGTGGTCACCGGCGACTGGCTGCACGCGCCCGGCCGGCCGACGATCCTGATCTATGGCCACTACGACGTGCAGCCGCCCGACCCGCTCGACAAGTGGCGGACGGCGCCGTTCGATCCGGAGATCCGCGACGGCCGGATCTATGCGCGCGGCGTGTCCGACGACAAGGGCCCGGTGATCGTCGCGGTGTCGGCGCTGGCCGCCTTCCTGCAGGCGACTGGCGCGCTGCCGGTGAACGTCAAGCTCCTGCTGGAAGGCGAGGAGGAGATCGGCAGCGCGCATCTCGACGGGTTCGTGGCAGACCATGCAGCCGAGCTCGCCGCGGACTTCGTGCTCTCGGCCGACGGCGCCATGTGGCGGCTCGACCTGCCGACGGTGACGGTGTCGAGCCGCGGGCTCTGCGCGCTGGAGATCACCGTGACGGGGGCGGGAAAGGACCTGCATTCCGGACGGCACGGCGGTGCCGTGGCCAATCCGCTGCAGGCGCTGAGCGCGCTGCTCGCCGGACTGCATGCGAGCGACGGCAGCGTCGCCGTACCGGGCTTCCACGACCAGGTGCGCCCGCCCTCGGACGCCGCGCGCCGGGAGACCGCCGCGGTGCCGTTCGACGAGGCTGAATACCTGCGCTCGATCGGCGCGCCGGACGGCGCCGGCGAGGCGGGCTGGACACTGCTGGAACGCAACTGGCTGCGGCCGACGCTGGAGATCAACGGCATCTCGGGCGGCTATGCGGGGCCCGGCACGAAGACCGTGATCCCGTCCGAGGCGCACGCGAAGATCACCTGCCGCCTGGTTCCCGACCAGGACCCGGCGGCGATCCTGGAAGCGATCACGCGCGACCTGCAGCGCCGCGTCGCCCCCGGGGTCACGCTTGCCGTGTCGCCGGAGGCGGGCGGGGCGCATCCCGCCGCCATCGCCGCCAGCCATCCCGGGCTGCGTTTGGCCATGCAGGTGCTGGAGGAGCTGTACGGGCGCGCGGCGGTGCCGGTGCGGATGGGCGCCACGCTGCCGGTTGCCGGCATCTTCTCCAGCCGGCTGGGCCTCGACACGGTGTTCTTCTCGTTCTCGACCACGGACGAGGACTACCACGCGCCGAACGAGTTCTTCCGCATCGAACGGCTGCGCGACGGCATCCGGGGCTGGATCCGCTACCTCGCGCTGCTCGGCGGCGCGCCGTGACGAAGAACGGACCGTCCGATGCCTTGCGCTCGGAGCTGGCGCCGGGAGGGGTGCTGCGCGTCGGCATCAACCTGAGCAATTTCCTGCTGGTGAGCGGACGCGGGCCGGCCGGGGAGCCGGTCGGCGTGGCGCCCGACCTCGGACGCGAGATCGCGGAACGCCTGGACGCCGCCGTGGCCTACGTGCCCTACCCCACGCCCGGCGCGCTGGCCGACGCGATCTGGCGCGACGAATGGGACATCGGCCTGATCGGCGCGGAGCCCGCCCGCGCCGAACGGATTGCGTTCAGCCCGGCCTATGTCGAGATCGACGCCACCTACCTGGTGCGCGACGGCTCCGCCCTCGACACGGTGGCGGCGGTGGACCGGCCGGGCATCCGCATCGCGGTGACCGCCCGCACCGCCTACGACCTCTGGCTCGAGCGCCACATCCGCCACGCGACGCTGGTGCGCTCGGAAACCTTCGACACCGCGTTCGAGGCCTTCTCGACCGGCGGGCTGGACGCGCTGGCGGGCCTGCGCGCGCGGCTGCTGGAGGATGCAGGCAGGATGCCGGGCGCCCGGCTGCTGGACGGACGCTTCGCCGCCGTGCAGCAGGCGATCGCCATCGCGCGCGGCAGGCAGGCGGGAGCCGCGTTCCTGTCGGGCTTCGTCGAGGAGGCGAAGGCGTCCGGCCTGGTGGCCCGGCTGATCGAGCGGCACAAGGTCGCCGGGCTGTCGGTGGCGCCGCCGGCCGAGCGGCAGCAGACCGCATTTGGAGTTCCATCCATGTTCCAGCCCGGGAGGATCGATTGACGCACGACGCCGCACTCATCGAGGAGACCGCACGCCTGAACGACCTGCTGTGCAGCATCAACCTGCTGTCGTGGGACGCGCGCACGCACATGCCGGCGAGCGGCAGCACGGCGCGCGGCAACCAGGTGGCGACGCTGACCGCGCTGGCCCGCGACGTCGCGACCGGCGAGCGCCTGCGCGATGCCGTGGCCCGTGCGCTGGACCGCGCCGACGGCGACGCCGACGAGCGCGCCTTGCTGGGCGACTTCGCGCGCGGGCTGGAAACGATGCGCCGGGTGCCGGCCAGGCTGCTGGTGGAGATGGCGGAGCTGAAGACCGTCTCGCACGAGACCTGGATTGCGGCGCGCGAGCGCAACGACTTCTCGGTGTTCGCGCCGTCGCTTGCCCGCATCTTCGCGCTGCAGCGCGAGCTGGCCGAGGTGATTGGCTACGACGAGCATCCCTACGACGCGCTGATCGGCCAGTACGAGCCGGGCATGACCCGGGCCTCGCTCGAGCCGCTGTTCGCGACGCTGCAAGCGGGCATCGCGCCGCTGCTCGACTCGCTGCGCGAGCTGCCGCCGGTGGACGGCTTCCTGCAGCAGCCGTTTCCCGTCGAGACGCAGCGGCGCTTCGCCGCCGACATCGCCGCACGGATGGGCTACGACTCCTCGCGCGGGCGCGTGGACGACACCGTGCATCCGTTCGAGATCTCGATGACACGCGACGACGTGCGCATCACCTCTCGTTTCCGCGAAAGCTACGTGCAGGGCGGCCTGTTCGCGCTGTGGCACGAGGCCGGCCACGGCATCTACGAGCAGGGGGTGGCGACGCGCTGGACGCGCGGCATCGGCGCCACCGACCTTCGCAACCTCTACGCGGTGGGCGGCAGCAGCTTCGGGCTGCACGAATCGCAGTCCAGGCTCTACGAGAACCGCGTCGGCCGGTCGCGGCAGTTCTGGGAGCTGCATTACGCCGCCTTGCGCGACTGCTTCCCCGAACAGCTCGCCGGCGTGACGGTGGACACGTTCTGGCGCGCGGTGAACCAGCCGCGGCAGGGTCTGATCCGCATCGAGGCGGACGAGCTCACCTACGACGCGCACGTCATGCTGCGCTGCGAGCTCGAGGCCGCCCTGGTGGCGGGCGAGGTGCCTGTCCGGGACCTGCCGGCCCTGTGGGACGAGCGCATCCGGGCGGCGTTCGGGCTGGCGGTGCCCGATCTCGCCCGCGGCGTGCTGCAGGACGTGCACTGGTCGCACGGCTATGTCGGCTCGTTCGCGACCTACACGCTGGGCAACGTGATGTCGTCGCAGTTCTTCGCGACCGCCAGCCGCGAGGCCGCGGTGAGCGAGGGCCTGCAGGCGGGACGCTACGAGCCGCTGACGGCGTGGCTCGGCGAGCATGTGCACCGGCATGGCCGCAGCCGCGGCCGCGACCGCATCCTGCGCGACGCCACCGGCAGCGGGCTCGATCCACAGCCCTACCTCGCCGACCTGCGCGCCAAGACCGCGGCACTCCTGGCTGCGGACTCATGAGTGCCGTCGGGAAGCGCTGCGGGATCATGGATCACGGCTGCCAGGACGAGACAGCGGCACGCGGCTGCCATGCCGAGCCTGCCGACGACATCAGCCTATACCGCTAATCCGGAATGATGGCGTTCAAGGGCATCGAGGCAGCATAGGCTGACGCATTGACTCCCACGCCGACGCTGTCTCCGACCGGGTCCCATCCAGCACGACAGGCCCGGCCAGCGACACGACGTTCGCGCCACAGTTCGAGAAAGAACCTACGATCTGGATGCCAGGTATCGGTTCCCAGCCGGCCAAAGTCATATCGAAACCCGCGCTTCGATGACATCGCCGGCGTGTTCCATATCGCAGTCTGCGACATTGCCTGTCCCGGCATGCTGCTGGAGTTTCAGTCGATGTCACGACGGGGTTCTGACCAACCAGACCGGTGCGAGATCCGATCGAGGAGATGCCGATGGACGAGTGACACTTCCCACTGGTCACTTCGCCAATACCCGGCGAGAAGCAACAGGGACATATCATGTGGGACGACCCGATGCTGGTCGGGTGGGGCTGGCCGTATGTTGCCGTTCGCGGCGTCGAGGCGGAACCGACGGTGCTCGTCATGGCGGGAATGCGTGGATTGAGATACAGCTCGATCGACGCCGCCAGGCGCCTTGCCGCCGAGC
>CAXTZG010000001.1:113184-116109 GCA_964248625.1 uncultured Acetobacteraceae bacterium
TCAGCCCGGCCTGCTGGCTTCAACACGAGAACGGTCCAGTTTCGCGCCCGCCGTGACCGAACTCGCAGATCCACCATCATGCCGGCGACATCCGGCTTGATGACGGCGTCCAGGCCTCCGGGGCGGCGGACATCATCGGAACCGGCTTCCCATCAGCGCCACCGGCCCGAACGCGAGAACCGCGCGACAGCGCTGCAGCGTAGACCGCCATGGTGCGGGTGGTATCTTTCAGCTTATCCTCAAGTAGGTCTACAGACTGCAGAACCACGACAAACTTTCTTCCGGAACAAATGCATGATTCCAGCTTGCGTCATCATAGACGGCGCGCTCACCGAGGATTGGCGCATGATCCGCATAGAGACGGACGTCACGGTAACTGCTTTGATCGATAAGCTGGTTGAGGCGGTCAATATCGGCGTTTGGCAGGATTTCGATAAAAATGATCGGGCGGTAGCGCCGGATCGTCCATCTGGCTCCGGTCATGACCGATGCTTCATGACCTTCCACATCGATCTTGATCAGCGAAACCCGTCTGGCAAATGGCGCTAGACGTAACATGGCACGGTCCAGGGTCCGGACCAGAACGGGACTGGCGGAGGAGTGGGCATCTTTGAAGTCTGCCTCGAGTGACGCGCTGGTTTCTATCGAACCATGCTCCTGAGTCGGCATATAGAGAACGGCGCGACCGCTTGAGCTACTGAGCGCACAGCTTATGGGACGCACGCGCTTTTCCAGCCCGTTTTGTCGGATATTTGTATCGAGCATATTGGCAACGATCGGCACGGGCTCGAAAGCGAACACCTTGTTAACCGAAGCGGCGGATGCCGCAAGCAGGGAATAGAAACCTGTGTTTGCGCCGGCATCGACGATCAGACCTGGAGAGGCGCGAGCCACCTTGTAAACGTAGTCCGGCAAAGGCCGTTCGAATGCCTGCCAGCCGTTCAGCACGATCTGACCCACGACCAGATCGCGATCATCTTGCTTATGCAGGCAAAAACTTTGCAGGTCAGCGTCATGCGGAAGCTGTATCGTAGCCCATACTGTCGTATCAGCCATACGTCACTCCGATCGCTTGCCGCCGAAACTGAATGATAGGTGAGACGAAGATAACCGCAGCAACGACCTGAAGCAGGTAGAAGATCCGGATGTCCGGAGCTCGACCGTAAGCGTCATCTACCAGTCGCTCCCAAAGCCGACCACCTACTCCAGCAGCATAGAAGAGGGTGAGGAAGCACTTGCCGGTTCAGCGAGGCGACGTGGCGTCTGGTCTCGACATTCTCGGAGAGCATGGCTTGCCTCGACGCAGCACAGCAGGGTGCACGCTCGGTATTTCGTGGCCAGTCATCGGATTGCTACGCCCAGGGCGTGGCTTTCTTCTTGCTCAGGACACGGTCTAGATAGCTGGCTGCGCTGATCAGGGAGAGGTGGGTCAGCGCCTGAGGATAGTTGCCCTGCTGCCGGCCGGTCGGCGAGAGTTCCTCGGCGTAGAGACCCAGCGGATTTGCGTAACCGAGCAGCTTTTCGAACAGCAGCCGCGCCTCGCCCACGCGCCCCATCCGTGCCAGGCATTCGACGTACCAAAAAGAGCACGCGAGGAACGAACCCTCCTCGCCTTTGAGGCCGTCGAGTACCCGGTCCTCGGCGGTACGGCGGAAAACCAACGCGTCCTCCACCAGAGTACGCTGTATCAGTGCCATGGTGCCGATCCAGCGCGGATCGCAAGGGGAGATGAAGCGGACCAGCGGCATCAGCAGCATGGAACCGTCGGGCGATTGTGCGTCAGGATAGGATACGAAGCTCTGCAGGTCCTCCCGCCAGAACTCCGTATGAATGGAACCATGGATCTCCAGTCGCAGCGCGTTCCAGTCGGGAAGCGGCGCTGGAAACGAACGCTTCTGCGCCAGCCGGACCGCACGGTCCACCGCGACCCAGCACATCACCCGGGAATGCAGGAAATGCTTGGCCTCACCCCGTCCCTCCCAGATACCGGCATCCGGACGGCGCCAGTTGTTGCCCAGCCAGTCCACGGCTTTGACGATTCCCTGCCAGTCTTCATAGGAAGAGGAGCGGCCGTACTTGTTGGCGAGATAGACGGAGTCCATCAATTCGCCATAGATGTCGAGCTGGAACTGCTTGGACGCTGCGTTGCCGATCAGCACCGGACGGGACTGTTGGTGCCCCTCCCAATGATCGAGAGTCTGTTCAGGCAGGTTGCTCTCGCCACGCAGCGAATAAGCAACGTGCAGCCGTTCGCTTCCGTCCGATTGCCGGGCACGCGCAGCGATCCAGTCCACGAACTGCTCAACCTCCTCTGTCATGCCCAGGCGGATGAATGCATACATGGCAAAGGACGCATCGCGTACCCAGACGAAGCGGTAGTCCCAATTGCGTTCGCCTCCGGCTTCCTCCGGCAGGCCGAAGGTTGCTGCGGCAACGGGCGCTCCATGCACCGCTGACGTGAGCAGCTTGAGCACCAGGGCCGAACGGGTCACCACCTCCCGCCAGCGCCCGGTATATTGGGAACGATCCACCCAATGATGCCAGTAGGCCATCGTCTCGGAGAAGGTGCGGTCCGCCGCCGCACAGTCGGTCACCACAGGCGTGTCGTCGGGGTCAACGTCCAGGAAGAAGCAGGCATCCTCCTCACGCTTCAGTCGAAACTCCGCGTAAAGATCGCCATCCGCTTCTCGCAGCGGCACAGTCGCGCGCAGACGCAGCCTGGGGCCATCGCCAGCCGGAAGAAATGTTCCGCTCGCATCCAGCGTATGGGTCGCGCGTCCATAGTCGAACCGCGGAGCACAGACCATGTTGAAGTCGAACTCTCCACGGATCACACGGATGCGGCGCTGCAGCCGCTGCGGACCGCCGGATTTATGAACCGGCATCAGGTCCGTCAACTCGGCGATGCCATCCTCCGACATGAAA
>CAXTZG010000001.1:116172-155002 GCA_964248625.1 uncultured Acetobacteraceae bacterium
CACATTCGTGTCCGGGAGATACATCTGCGACGTTCGCAGAGCGTCGTGCCGCGGCAGGATACGGAACGTGCCGCCGGCCTGGTCGAGCAGCGATGCGAACACGCTCGGGCTATCGAATTCGGGCAGGCAGAGGAAGGCGACGGCTCCGTCGCGTGCGATGACCGCTACGGTCCGGAGATCACCGATCACACCGTGATCCTCGATCGGCTGCGGCGTGCTGATGGGCAAAGCGGTCATGAAAGATCCAGAACAAGGGAACGGGTTGCCAGGATCATGCTGTCACCGCCATATCGTATAGTCGGGAGGCCCCCCATGACTAGGTGGTTTCTGGCTCAGAGACCTGACAAGTCCGCTTCTTCCCGATCGATCACTGTCGGTCTGGGCAGACTCATACCTCCTTGTCGGTTGATCAATCCAGAGAGGCGATGGCATCATCTTTCACCACGCCGACATCCGTCACTTCGGACACGGCCGCATGCCTGCGCAGGTCCGCCAGCAGCGCATCGCGGAATTTGATATCGGCCTTATCATGCGCAGCCTGTCGTCGGCCATCATGTGATCCCACCTGATACGGTATGATCCGTGCCATCAACGACGAGCAACAGGCCCGCTTCATGGCAAGCTCTTGCTCTTCCGCCATGGCGCGAGGATCCGGAGTCGGGACAGCCCATGCCGGGCTGTCCCGTCGACGCTTACCGGCGGAGGGTGAAGGCCGAGACGTAGCGCGACGTGTTGGCCTTCGTGATGAGAACGCAGTTGAACAGCTGCTTCTCATTCGCCACCCCAGTCTTGCCGGTCTTCAGGAACGTATCGGCTTCATCCACGGCTTTTGCCGCAAAGATCGCCACCGGCTGGAGCACGGTATATTGCAGCTCGCCCGCCTTGATCGCCGCGACTGCATCCGGCGAGCCATCGAAACCGCCGACCTTGATGCCCGACAGCTTTCCAGCCTCCTTCAGCGCCGCGATCGCACCAAGCGCCATCTCGTCATTGCCGCTGATGACGCCAATGATGTCGGGATGTGCCTGAAGCAGGTTCTGCATCTTGTCATGTCCCTGGGTCCGGTCCCAGTTGGCGACCTGCGAGCCGGACTTCGTGAGACCGGTATACTGGCTCAGCACAGTCTCGTATCCATTGGAGCGCGTCGCTGCATTGTTGTCGGATGGAGAGCCCAGGAGTTCGACATAGTTCCCTTTCTGCCCGACATCCTTTACCCACTGCTGCGCCCCGAGTGCTGCGCCCTGTGCATTGTTGGAAACGAGCTGCGCCTTGGCTAGGCCTTCCTGGTTGATCTCGGCATTGACAAGAAAAACCGGAATATTCGCCGCGATCGCACGCTTCACCGCTCCCACGGATCCGCTTGCATTGGCGGGATCCAGGATGATCGCCACCGACCGGTTGGTGATCGCCGTATCGATCAGGTTGGACTCGGTATTGGTATCGCCCTTCGATGCGCCGACGCTCGCCTTGTAGCCAAGCTTCTGGGCCTCGGCAGACGCGACCTTGCCCTCGGTCAGCCAATACGGATTCGAGGGATCGTTCACGACGATCGATATCAGCCCGCCCTGAGCAGCAGTCGCCGGATCGGGAAGAGCGGCGAAAGCCGGAGCTGCCAGCGCGAGCATCGTCAGCTTCAGAGATATTCTCATCTTGGACATGGTTTTTCCTTCGGGTTCGATAGGCTGACGGGGTGGCGAGTTTGAGGGCGACCTGGCCTTCTCGCTCATCCCGGCTGTGGAACAGGTGTCTGGCCGCCCGACATGGATCCGGCCCGCTTCGGCCGACGACGATATTGAACGGCATTCAGCAGCACAGCCAACACGATCACAGCGCCGGTGAAAACCGTCTGCCAGTAGGACGAGATGCCGATGATGACCAGACCGTCGGACAGGAAGCCGATGACGAACGCGCCAAGCAGGGTTCCACGGACATTGCCACGGCCGCCGGTCAGCGCCGCACCGCCAATTACAACGGCGGCAATGGCGGTCAGCTCATAGGACACGCCGGCTGTCGGTCCGGCCGAGGTCAGCTGGGACGACAAGATGAGACCAGCCGCAGCGGCACAGATACCGGACAGAACATAAACCGAGACTTGCACTCTCTTGACCGGAACGCCGGATAGTTCCGCAGCGCGCTCGTTGCCCCCGGAGGCATACAGCCATCGACCGAAGGCAGTGCGACTCAGCGCGACATTGCCGACAATCGCTACGACCGCCAGCACGACCACGCCAATCGGCACCCCGAACAGATGGTTGAAGCCGAGCCAGTTGAACCCGGTGTTCCCAAGCTCGGACTTGCCACCGAGATTGTTGTAGGTGAGGCCGTTGGTGATCAGCAGAGCGACACCGCGCGCCACATACATCACGCCCAGGGTGGCGACAAAGGCCGGAACCTTGAACCGCGCAACCAGCACACCGTTGATCAGGCCGACGCAGCCACCCAGGGCGCAGGTCAGAATCACCACCACCCACACCGGCGGATACAAGATGATGCCGAGCGAGCCCAGTGTCACGCCCTGCATCAGGAACCCGGCAATGACGCCGCACAGCCCGAGCGTCGAGCCGACCGACAGATCGATGCCGCCGTTGAGGATGACCAGCAGCATGCCGATCGCGAGGATTCCGAAGATGGCGACATGAGACGCCATGGTCAGGAAATTGCCGACGGAGAAGTAGTAGGGCGACAGGATCGAGAAGACGAGAATGATGGCAATGAGGGCGAAAAAAGCGCGACCCTCAAGCAACAGTCTACCCAGCTCCAGGTCAGCGGGCAGAATACCAGGGCGGCTGCGCCTGGTGGGTACCATCGTGTCTGTCATGCTTGGGCGCTCTGGCTGTTGTTTCGTTGTCAGCTGACGACGGCTTCACCCGAGGCCGCCATGATGTCCTCCTTCGGAACATCAGGTCCGAACTCCGCCGAGATCCTGCCCCTGCGCATCACGATGATCCGGTGCGCGATACTCAGACACTCCTGCACTTCCGACGTCGAGAACACGACGGCAAGTCCCTGTGCGGCCTTCTCGCCAAGCAACCGGAAGACCTCCGCCTTCGCGCCGATGTCGATGCCGCGGCTGGGCTCGTCCAGCAGGATCATCTTGGGGTTCGTCGCCAGCATCTTGCCGATGACGACCTTCTGCTGGTTGCCGCCCGACAGCGAGCCGATTGGAACGGCTCCGCCGGCCGTCTTGATGTGCACGTTGCGGATGGAGGCGTCGATCAGCGTCCGCTCCCGTGATGGAGAGGTCAGGAGCCGTCTGGTGAAGGCGCCGATGTTCGCAAGCGAAAGATTTCCTCCCACCGACATCGTCTGCACCAGACCGTCGCGCTGACGGTCCTCGGGAACCAGCACAAGACCTTTGCTGATGCGGCCTGCAATGCTCAGTCCGGCAAGCTCCTGGCCTTCAAGGAATACCTGGCCACCGACCATCGGCACACGTCCGGCGACCGACTCCAGCAGCTCCGTGCGTCCGGCGCCCATCAACCCGTAGATGCACACGATCTCGCCTGCCCGCACGTCGAGCGACAGGTGATCGACGACCAGGGTGCCCGAGCCCGACGTGTCGGCCACGCAGACATCGCGAACCGACAGCGTCACCTCGCCGAAGGCCTAGCCGCCCGGCGGCGAGCCACGATCATAATGATCGCCCACCATGTTGCGGACGATCCACTGCAGATCGATGTCTCTTGCCTCCGCGGTCGCGGTGATCGTTCCATCACGCAGGACCACCGCATAGTCGGTGATCTGCAGCGCCTCCTCGAGATGATGGGAGATATAGACGATCGACACGCCGCGGCCGGTCAGGTCACGGATGACCTTGAACAGCACCTCGACCTCCGTGGCGCTGAGCGCCGACGTCGGCTCGTCCATGATCAGGATGCGTGCATCGACCGAAAGCGCGCGGGCGATCTCGACGATCTGCTGCTGCCCCAGGCGCAGATCCTCGACCAGGGTCATCGGATCGATGTCTTCCTCGAGCTCGGCCATCAGGGTCCTGGTCTGCCTGGCCTCCTCGGCGAAATCGACACCGGTCGCGTGACGCAGCTCGCGTCCGAGAAAGATGTTGTCGCGGACACTCAGGTTGGGCGCCAGGCTCAGTTCCTGGTGAATGATCGAGATGCCGTGATCGCGTGCCTCCACCGTGGACGAGAAGGTGACGCGACGGCCATCGAGGTCGATGTCTCCGGAGGTGGGTGTCACCACCCCCGACAGGATCTTCATCAGGGTAGACTTGCCCGCGCCATTCTCGCCGAACAGCGTCGTGACCTTGCCGCGATGGATGTCGAAGTTCACACCTTTAAGGGCGTGCGTATTGCCATATGACTTGGCGATGTTCCGCGCCGACAAGACGGGACCGTTGGGAATCGGCTGGACATCAAGTGCTGCACTCATTGTACGTCCAGCTTCACCGGAGTGACCAGCCAGGTTGCCATATCGGTCAACTGGAAGACCCCGACCACCGAGATGGTCTTCCCGGTGAGAGTGCTGGTGCCGAGCTTCGACAGGACCTGTTGCTTCATCTCCTTGTTCAGGGCCGATCCAGCATTCTGGTATTCGATCTGGTTGCTGAACTGTCCGAACGTGATCGCCCCCGTGGCATCGCGCAGATCGGTCCCGGAGATCGCCGGGCCGGTCTGCACGGTCACCTGCACCGTATTCGGCATGCCGGGAACAGCGACATCGTAGACGCCGAAATCCTGCTTGCCGACCTTGCCCGTGAACTTGACGGGTATTTCCGGACCGGCATCCGCAGCGACGCCATACTGCTTTGCGGCCGCATCCTGATCCTTGGCAAGAGCCGCTGCCACGGTCGCCGCGTCGGTGGCGTGGCTCTCGACGAGGGCCTGCACCTTCGGAAACTCCGATCTCCCGTAGGTTGCCGGGGAGAACACGTCGGATCTTACGTCCGCAGTCGAGCCTATCCTGACGACCTTGGTATCGATCGCCATCGCGCCCAGCAGGATGACGGCCGCACCCGAAGCCAGGGCGAGGCGGATAGCTGACCTGGTGGCCTGGGTCATCGTTGCGCCAAGGGCGCGGTATCGCGGCAAGAAAGGTCGGTCTGCTTCATCGGGCCTTCTGCCTATGATCCTGCGCGTATGGGCTGGAGTGAAGCCTGCGCCGTCCGCGACTGCTCATTCAGGGATCAGGATGATCTTGATCGAGCCTTCGCCCTTCTTCATCAGATCGAAGCCGTGCTTGAACTCCGACAGCGGAAGCTTGTGCGTCACCACGCCTTCGGTCGGCAGGCGGCCGTCGCCGATCGCGGCGATGGTGAGCGGATAGCAGTACGGCCCAAGATGCGCGCCATACAGATCGAGCTGCTTGCGGTCGCTGATGATCGACCAGTCGGCGGTGACCTCATGGCCGAACACCGAGAACTCGACGAAGCGGCCGAGCTTGCGGATCATGTTCAGGCCCT
Organism: uncultured Acetobacteraceae bacterium; assembly: GCA_964248625.1. Lineage (GTDB taxonomy): Bacteria > Pseudomonadota > Alphaproteobacteria > Acetobacterales > Acetobacteraceae > Lichenicola. The sequence goes on from CAXTZG010000001.1 coordinate 121,592, forward strand.
GCGTCACGCTCGACTCGTGGCCGGTCGCCTCGATATAGACGTCGCAGCCATAGCCGTCGGTGAGTTCCTTCACCTTGGTGACCACGTCCTCCTTGAACGGGTTCATGACGATGTCGGCGCCGAACTTCTTGGCCAGCTCAAGACGGTCGTCCTTGGCGTCCAGCACGATCAGCGTCGACGGGTTCTTCAGGCGCGCCGCCCCCACCATGCCGAGACCGAGCGGTCCGGCGCCGGACAGCACCACCACGTCGTCGAGCTGGATCAGGCCGCGATTGACCGCATGCACCGAGCAGGCATAGGGCTCGACCAGCACCGCCTTCTCCATCGGGATGCCGTCCGGCACCTTGTGGGTGCGGCTCTCCTTGGGGAACCGCATGTACTTGGCCATGCCGCCATTGACGTTGTTCTGGAACCCGTAGACGTCGTGCTTCTCGCACATCCAGTATTCGCCGCGGCTGCAGTAACGGCAATGCTCGCAGGGCACGATCTGCTCGGAGATCAACCGGTCGCCGACCTTGTACTTTCCGGCGGCGGCGACGTTGGCGCCCACCTCGACGGCGCGGCCCAGGAACTCGTGCCCCGGGATCATCGGCGCCTTGACGTAGCGGGACTGACCCTTGTTGTCTCCCCAGAACGACGGCGCACCCTGGAACGTCTTGATGTCGCTGGCGCAGATGCCGCAGGCCTCGACCTCGATGATGATGTCGTCCGGACCCGCCCGCGGCACGTCGACCTCCTCGAGCCGGTAGTCGCCGGGCTCATAGGCGACGACGGCCATCATCCTGGCCGGCAGTGTCACGGAAGGGGTGGCGGTCAGTGTGTCCATGGGACGCTCCCTGTCAGAGGCGTGAAGCAGATCAGCTGGCCAGGCGCTGCGACAGCCCGTCTGCCAGCGTGCGGAGAATGAGCTCGCACGAGGCGGCGCCGGCATCGAGCACGCCGCGCGAACGCTCGCCGAGGCGGCTGGCGCGACCGAGCTTGGCGACCATGTCCCGCGTGGATTCCAGCCCCTCGGCCGCTGCGGTGCGCAGCGCCGCCAGGCAGTCCGGGAACCCGTCACCCGCCCCGGCCGCCTGCTCAAACGCCTGCAGCGACGGCGTCAGCACGTCGATCAGGGTCTTGTCCCCGACCTTGGCCTCGCCGAGATCGACGATGGCGGCCTCGCCTGCGCGCAGCATGACCAGGAACCCGTCGCGGTCGAGCTCGCTGCGGCCGGCCAGCGTGTCGGACATCTCGGTGAAGAAGGAGCCGTAGAGCGGGCCCATTGAGCCGCCTATGTCGCCCAGCAGCGTGTCGCCGACGGTAGCAAAACCCTCAGCCAGATCGAACGGCTTATCCTGCAGCCGCTCCAGCACCAGCCGGAAGCCTTTGGCCATGTTGATGCCATGGTCACCGTCGCCGGTGGCCGCGTCGATCTCCGACAGCCTGTCCTTCTCCTGCACCACCGCTCGGGCGATATCGAGAGTGATCGGGCCCGCCTCGAGCAGGGAAACCGTGTCGGGCATCGGCGTCGCTCCTCAGCTGCCGGTCACGGTCAGGCCGATCGAGCGCGCCGGCGCACGCAGCAGCCGGTCGAGTTCCGGATCGAGCCGGGTCAGCGTCACCGAAACGCCCATCATCTCCAGCGACGTGAAGTAGTTGCCGACGAAGCGGTGGCGCGGCGTGATGTTGCGCGCCCGCAGCATCTCGTCGACATGGCCATAGAGCAGATACAGCTCCATCAGCGGCGTGGCGCCCAGGCCGGAGATCAGCACCGACACGTCCTCGCCGTCGAACGGCAGGTCGGCCAGGATCTTGTCCAGCATGATGCCGGCCATCTCCTTCGCAGGCGCCACCGGAAGCACCGCGATGCCGTGCTCGCCATGGTGGCCGATGCCGACCTCCATGGTGCCGGTCTCGATGGTGAAGTTGGGCTTGCCGTTAGCCGGGATGGTGCAGGCCGACAGGCCGATGCCGATGGAGCGGGTATTGTCGATCATCTTGCGTGCCGAGGCGATGACTTCGCCAAGATCGGCACCTTCGGCCGCCCGGGCGCCGCCGGCCTTCCACATCAGGATCTCGCCTGCGACGCCGCGACGCTTGTCGGCCTCGTCTGCCGAAGCGGATGCGACATCGTCGTTGGCAACGACGGTCTCGACCCGGATGCCGTCCTTGGCCGCCAGCTTCACCGCCATCTTCACGTTCATGTTGTCGCCGGCATAGTTGCCATACAGACAGGCAACGCCCTGGCCCTGATCGGCCTCCTGAAACGCCACGTGGAAGCTCTTTGCCGTCGGTGAGGCAAACACTTCGCCGACGGCGACCGTGTCGACCAGTCCCGGTCCGACGTAACCGAGAAAGGCCGGCTCGTGGCCCGACCCGCCGCCGGTCACGACGCCGACACGTGGCGTCCGGGCCGTTGCGGCACTGCGCAGCACGCGTGGATGGTCGGTGGCGGCAAGCAGATCCGGATGCGCGCGGAGCACGCCGGCCAGACAGTCTTCCGTCACCTGGTCCGGATCGTTGATGACGCGGTTCATGCCGCTGCGCCCTCCCTGTTGGACCATCCCGGATCTACCGTCCGGCTTGATGTCGCCATGTGGTGTCGAAAGATGCTTCGGCTCCTGCACAAGTGTCAAGACCTTGATCACTTGCGCGGCCAAGCGGAACCAGCATTATCCTTCAGTCACCACGCGCGCACCGTCCAGGCGGCGAACTGAACCGAACGACACGGCTGGTCCGGCCGATCGGCGGATAATCTCGTGGACAAATCCGCATTTAGATATGAGAAATTGTACATCGCTCTGTCTGTTGTGCAGCGCAACATGGCGTTTGCACCGATGAGGTTTCGGATCATGTGGTCTCCGCTCGCGCCCGACCCGGTATGGGATGCTGCCCGGCCAGATGAAGCCTGCCACCTGCCGGCCGTCCGGTCGGCAGCCTGATCAGCCCATGCAGAAGATCATTCCCAGGCCGGCGGAGCGCAGCGAGGTCCGCACCGAGACGCTGATCGAGATCGCCACCTTGTACTACTACGAGGACGTGACCCAGGAAGTGCTGTCCCAGCGCTTCTCGATGTCGCGCGCCAAGATCAGCCGCCTGCTGCGTCGCGCCCGCGAGGACGGCCTCGTGGAAATCAGGGTGCACCAGCCCTCCTCCGTGGGTGCGGAGTTCGAACGGGAGTTCATTCGCCGCTTCGGCATCGACAGGCTTCTGGTCTCGGTGGATCATCGCGACGCGGAGGCGCAGCGCCACGCCGTCGCGCGCATGGTGGCCGGACACCTGGAACGATCGCTGTCGACCGGGTCGATCGTCGCGGTCGGCATGGGCCGCAACGTCGCCGCGGTGGCCGACGCGCTGGTCATGCCTGCCCGCAGCGGCGTCACCTTCGTCTGCGCCATCGGCGGCTCGCTGCGCGCAGGCGAATACATGAATCCCGACCATATCTGCCGTCGGCTCGCGGCACGGTTCGGCGGCGAAAGCGAAACCTTGTATGCGCCAGCGCTCGTGACCAATGCCGAGCTCAGGGCCGAGCTCTACCGCAACGACACGGTCAAGCTGACCCTCGACCGCGCACGACGCGCCGACATCGCCCTGATCGGCATCGGCGACCTGTCCGAGGACAGCAACATGGTCCGCATGGGCTGGTTCTCGCCGCAGGAGATCGCCGAGGCGCGCCTGTCTGGCACCATCGGCGACACGATGGGCTACGATTTCATCGACATCTACGGCAGGCCGGCCAATACCGGCATGCAGGGACGGGTGATCGGCCTCACGCGCGAGGACCTCAACCGCATTCCCGACGTCATCGCGATCGCCGCGGAAAACACCAAGGCCGCCGCCATTCTGGGCGCCTTGCGCACCGGGGCCATCAACACGTTGGCGACGTCCTTCACCAACGTGCATACCATCCTGCGTCTTGACGAGGCGACCCAGCCGCTGCCCGATTGAGCCGGACGCTCGGCACCCGGTCGAGCAACAGGACACCAGCCCATTGCCTGTCATCACCCGCCTGTTTCCCGTCTGGGCGCTGCTGGTCTCGGCGGTCGCCTATCTGTCGCCGGCCACGTTCCGGCCGTTCGGCGACGCGGTGACGCCGCTGCTGGCGCTGGTCATGTTCGCCATGGGAGTCACGCTGCGCCTGGCGGATTTCCGTCGTGTGGCGCTGCGGCCGGCGCCGGTGCTGGCAGGGCTCGGCCTGCATTACCTCATCATGCCGCTGGCCGCATGGGCGATCGCGCACCTGCTGGCGATGCCGCCGCAGGTTGCAGCCGGCATGATCCTGGTCGGCAGCGTCGCCAGCGGCACCGCCTCGACGGTGATGGTGTTCCTGTCCGGCGGCGACGTGGCGCTGTCGGTCAGCATCAGCGCGCTCTCGACCTGCGTCGGCGTGGTGGCGACGCCGCTGCTGACCCGCCTCTACGTATCGACCGACATCGCCGTGCATGGCTGGAGCATGCTGCTCAGCATCCTCGAAGTGGTCGCAGCTCCGGTGCTGGCCGGCCTCATTCTCAACCACCTAGCGCACCGGACGATGCGCCAGGTGCAACCCGCGCTGCCGCTGGTGTCGATCGGCGCGATCCTGCTGATCATCGGCACGGTGGTGGCGGGCGCACAGGCCAGCATCGCCACGGTGGCCCGCTGGTGATGGTGGGGGTCGTGCTCCATAACGGCATCGGCCTGCTGGGCGGATACTGGAGCGGCCGGCTGCTCGGCTTCGACGAGGCCGTATGCCGGACGCTGGCGCTGGAAGTCGGCATGCAGAACTCGGGCCTCGCCGCCGCGCTGAGCCGGACCTACCTGTCGCCGCTGGCCGCCCTGCCCGCCGCCCTGTTCTCGGTCTGGCACAACCTGTCCGGCTCGATGCTGGCCGGTTTCTGGGCGTCCCGCCCAAGCCACACCCAAGAAGCGCACTCCTAGCGCACCCTTGCCACCCGCAGGTTTTTGCAACAATCGGGTTCCCAAAGGGCGACTGCCCTTTGGCGGGGTCCAGGAGCAGCGCCCCTGGGCTCACGGTGCTGAGGAGCCCCTTGATGCGTGAACTGACGATGCGCGGCCTGATACTCGGCGCCCTGATCACGGTGATCTTCACCGCCTCCAACGTCTATCTCGGCCTCAAGATCGGCCTGACCTTCGCCTCCTCCATTCCGGCGGCCGTGATCTCAATGGCGGTGCTGCGGGCGTTCGGCGGCGGCATCCTCGAGAACAACATGGTGCAAACGCAGGCCTCGGCTGCCGGCACGCTGTCCTCGATCATCTTCGTGCTGCCCGGCCTCCTGATGATCGGCTACTGGCAGGGCTTCCCGTTCTGGCCTGTCGCCACGATCTGCGGGGCGGGCGGCATGCTGGGGGTGCTGTTCACCATTCCGCTGCGCCGGGCGCTGGTGACGGGTAGTTCGCTGCCCTATCCGGAAGGCACCGCAGCGGCCGAGGTGCTGCGGGCCGGCTCGGCGGATGCGGACGGCGAAAGCGGGCTCGCGGCCCTGGTGACCGGCGGAACGGCGGCAGCCGGCTTCAGTCTGCTGAGCGGCGGGTTCCGCCTGCTCGGCGACAGCGCCAGCCTGACCTTTGCCGCCGGCGGTGCCGTGTTCCGGCTGTCGACGGGGTTCTCGCTGGCGCTGGTCGGCGCCGGATACCTGGTCGGCATCGCCGGCGGGCTGGCCATGCTGCTGGGGGCGGTGCTGAGCTGGGGCGTGGCGGTGCCGGTGCTGACGGCGCTGACGCCCCGCCCGCCCGGGGTCACGATCGGCGATTTCGCCACCACGATCTGGGCGCACAAGGTCAGGCTGATCGGCGCCGGCACGCTCGGGATCGCCGCGGTTTGGACGCTGCTGAACCTGATCGGACCGGTCGCAGCCGGGCTGCGTTCGGCCTTCAGGGCAGGACGCGCAGAGCCTGGATCGGTCAACCGCACGCCATCCACCGACCGCGACCTGTCGCCCCGGGTGATCGTGCTGCTGGGATCGGCGCTGCTGTTGTGCCTGCTGGCAGCGATCGGTGCGTTCCTGTGGAAGGGAGCCGACGCGCTGGGTGCATCGGCAGGACCGATTGCCGGGATCGCGGTGGCGTGCGTGCTGTTCTGCGTGCTGTTCGGCTTCCTGGTGGCTGCCGCCTGCGGCTACATGGCCGGGATCGTCGGGTCGTCGGCAAGCCCGATCTCGGGAATTGCCATCGTCGCCGTGGTGATGGTGTCGCTGGTGCTGCTCGGGCTCGATGCGGCGGGGCTGCTGCCGGCGGCGTTCGATGCGGATAGCCGCAAGCTGGCCATCGGCAGCGTGCTGTTCGTGACGTCAGCGGTGCTGGCGGCAGCCACGATCTCCAACGACAACCTGCAGGACCTCAAGACCGGGCAGCTGGTGGGTGCCACGCCCTGGCGGCAGCAGGTGGCGCTGCTGGCCGGCTGCGCGGTGGGTGCCGTGGTGATCCCGCCGGTCCTGAACCTGCTGTATCACGCGTATGGCTTCACCGGCGCGCTGCCTCGGGCCGGCATGGACCCGGCGCGGGCCCTGGCCGCCCCGCAAGCGACGCTGCTCTCGACGCTGGCCAAGGGGATCTTCCTGCACCAGCTCGACTGGACGATGATCCTGACCGGGCTGGCGCTGGGGGCGGTGCTGGTCGCAGCCGATGCGGCGATGCGGCGGAGCGGACGGTCGCTGCCGGTGCTGGCGGTGGGGATCGGGCTGTATCTGCCGCCGACCATCACCGTGACGCTGGTGATCGGTGCGGTGCTGTCCTGGGTGGTCGCGCGGGTGCTGGCGCGGCGCGACCATGCATTGGCGCACCTGCCCGCCGATCCCATATTGGATGCGACGCGGCGGCGGGGCGTGATGCTGGCCTCCGGCTTCATCGTCGGCGAGAGCCTGATGGGTGTCGCCATCGCCGCGGTGATCGGCGGCACCGGTTCGGCGGACGCCCTGGCGCTCGTCGGCCCGGGCTTCGCCGAGGCCGCGACGGCACTTGGTGCGGCGGCGTTCGCGCTGGTATGCGCCGGATTCGTCCGGATGATCCTGCGCCGCCCGGCGCAGCTTGGCTGAAGGAGATAGAAACATGATCCCGTTCTCGGTTCTCGATCTGTCGCCGATCATCGAGGGCGGCGATGCGTCGCTCGCCTTCCGCAACACCCTCGACTTGGCGCGCCACGCGGAAGCGCTCGGGTTCCAGCGCTACTGGCTGGCCGAGCACCACAACATGCCGGGCATTGCCAGCGCCGCCACGGCCGTGGTGATCGGGCACGTGGCGGCCGGAACGCGCACCATCCGGGTGGGGGCGGGCGGGATCATGCTGCCGAACCACGCGCCGCTGACCATCGCTGAGCAGTTCGGCACGCTGGCGGCCCTGCATCCCGGGCGGATCGATCTCGGCCTTGGACGGGCGCCCGGCACCGACCAGCGCACGATGCTGGCACTGCGGCGCGATCCGATGAGCGGCGACAGCTTCCCGCGTGACGTGGTCGAGCTGCACTCCTACTTCCAGCCGGTGCAGCCCGGGCAGGCGATCCAGGCGGTGCCGGGCGGCGGGCTCGACGTGCCGATCTGGCTGCTGGGCTCGAGCCTGTTCAGCGCGCAGCTCGCCGCCATGCTGGGGCTGCCCTTCGCCTTCGCTTCGCATTTCGCCCCCGATGCGATGATGGACGCGATTCAGATCTATCGCAGCCGGTTCGAGCCGTCCGTGGCCCTGGCGCGGCCCTACGTGATGCTGGGCGTCAGCGTGTTCGCGGCCGAGACCGACGAGGAGGCGGCGTTCATCGGCACCTCGGCGCGCCAGCAGCTGCTGGAGCTGCGGCAGGGAACGCCCGGCAAGCTGAAGCCGCCGGTGCGCGAGATGGCGCCGGCCCGCGTGCCGCAGGCGGAAGCGCAGGTGCAGCGCGCGCTGTCGGCCTCGATCACCGGCAGCCCGGACACGGTGCACCGCCGGCTGGCGGAGTTCATTGCCCGCACGGGCGCCGACGAGCTGCTGATTGCTGGGCAGATTTTCGACCATGCGGCGCGGCTGCGGTCCTATGCGATCGTGGCGGAGGCGCGGGAGGCCTTGTCGTTGAGTGCTGCAGCCTGAGGCCAGGGCGCCGTTTCTGGACCCGCTCAAGGCGGAGCCTTGAGAATCCAATTTAAGGACGTTTTGAGGGTTCGGGCAGCATGGGCTGGATCGCGAGGTCGCTGACGGGCAGTGCGGCGGGAATGGCGCCCTGCTCGACCATGAAGGTCTCGAACCCGGCATAGCGCGCGGTGTCCAGCAGCGCCGGGTTCTTGGCCAGCCGCGGCAGGCCAGCGAACCAGGCGGCATGATTGAGCGGCGTGTCGAGATCGGAATGGTCCTTGACGAAGGCCTGCCACATCTCGTCGGGATGGTTGAGCAGGGTGTTGGTGCCCTCCTGGAGAGCGGCGAGGAAGCGCGGGATGCGCGGGTCATGCGCTTCGTCCTTGCGGGCGAGCAGGATCAGCTCGTCATAAAGCGGCACGCCGTGCTCCTCGGGAAAGAAGGCGACCGGATGCAGGCCGCGCTGCTGCAGGTCGATGAATTCGTAGTTGCGCTGGCCGCCCAGCACGGCATCAACCCGATGCGACATCAGCGCCTGCTCGATCTGGAAATTCACCTCGGTGACGGTGACGTCCGACGTCTTCAGCCCGACGGTGGCGAGCATGGCATGCAGCAGCGCCTCGTCGACCGCGCCGACGGAGGAGCCGATGCGGCGGCCCTTGAGATCGGCCAGACCGTGGATCGGCCCGTCCTTGAGCACGATCAGCGCGTTGAGCGGGGTATCCTCCAGCGTGCCGACGCGCAGCAGGCCGAGGCCGGCCGCATCGAGCAGCGCCAGCTCCGGCTGGTAGCTGATGCACAAATCGGCCTGTCCCGCCGCAAGCAGCCGAGGCGGCGAGGCAGGGTCGGCGGGGACAATGAAATGCACGTCGAGGCCGTGCCGGGCATAGGCGCCGCTGTACTGAGCCGCGAACAGCGACTCGTGGTTGGCGTTGACGAACCAGTCGAGGATGATGCTGAGTTTGTCAGCGGCACTGGCCGGCGCCATCGCGGCCAGGACGAGCAGAATGGCGAAAGAAAAGTGTTTCACGTGGAACATCCTGCTCTGATCAGAAGGCGGAGGCGACGGTGAGCAGGGCCGCGAAACCGCCGCCGATGAAGTAGGTGGCTGGCGACCCGGCGATCACGGTGCCGTAGCGCCCGACCGTGTCCTTTGCATTGGTGGTCGGACTGGCAATGCCCGACAGCACGTTGGTGTCGGTAACGTTGATGAGGTTCAGCCGGAACTCGGGATGCTTCGCCACACCCAGGCTCGGCAGGCGCACGCCGAGTGTGATGTCGCCCTGGGTGTGATCGGCGATCTTCTCGTCGTCGGTGAAGCTCGCATATTCCGGGCCGACATATTTGACGGCGACGCTGCCGAACAGCGTGCCGTCGTCATAGGTGAGACCGAACGCGCCCTGCCAGGTCGGGCTGCGCACGGCGACATGGCCCCGGGTCGGCAGCAGGTCGCCATCCACGGCAAGGTCGTTGTCGATGGTGGCGCGCAAATACTCACCTGACAGGTACGGGCTCAGATGATGCCAGGGACGCAGCCCGAGCTCGGCATCGACGCCGCGCGAGGTCTGGCCGCCAGCGTTGATGGTCGAGCCGACCAGCGCACCGTTCACGTCGATCACCGTCGCGATCTGTCGGTTGGTGAAGTTGTAGTTGAATGCGGTGACGCTGCCGATCAGCCAGTCGCCGTTGCGGCGGTAGCCGACCTCCTCGGAGATCGAGTACTCGTCGCGCAGGCCGCGCGCGGCGCGGTTGAGCAGCGTGCCCGAGCCGGGATCGAAGCTGTCGAACAGCGTGGTCGCGGACGGCGTGCGGAAGTTGGTCGAGACGCTGGCGAACAGCTGGTTCCGGGCGTCAGGCTGCCAGCGCAGGCCGATGCGCGGCAGCGGCTCGGCGCTGTTCACCCCGGTATGGTAGGTGGCACCGGGAAGACCGTTCCAGCCCTGGCGCGTGACCATGACTTCCTTGAAGCCGAGCTCGAGCGTCAGCCGATGCTGGTCGAGCGAGACGGTGTCGCCGACGAACAGGGCATTCACCTGCGCGATGCTGTGCGTGTCCTGCGCCAGCAGCTGCCGCCCGCCGGACAGCAGGATGGTGCTGCGGGCGGAGTTGACCCAGATGTCCGAGGGCGTGCCATCGGCGCTGAGCGGGCTGAATGGTGCCGGTTCGCGATCGTCGGAATAGTCGTACCAGGCGCCGGCCACGATGCTCTGCCGGCCCCAGCTCCAGTTCAGCTTCGGCGCCACGCCGGCCCGGTAGCTCGCCTGCAGGTAATCGCTGGCCACGGTGACCTGGCCGTTCTGCGCGGCCGGCACGGTCAGGGTGTCCGGCAGCGCCTGCGTGCCCTGGAACAGGCCGGTGGTCGGCAGCGTGGCGCCGCCGGGGCCGTTGCCGTAGCCGTACTGCGCGTAAGGGGTGGCATCGAGACTGACCGAGGAGGACAGACGGAGATGCGTCGGCGCCAGCGCGTAGAACAGCCGGTAGGGCTGCTGATGCAGCCGCCAGTAGTTGGTGTCGCCGGGGCTGTAGGTGGCGTCGTAATTGTCCGGGCCGGAGCGGCCGTACTGCTTCCAGTCGGCCTGGGTCGGCTGCGGATAGCCGCTGGTGATCGCGTCGTTCCACGTGCCGATCAGCGACACGCGGTCGCCGTTCGCCCATTCGCGCACGAACTTGGCGTCGATGTGCTGGCGCTTGTCGCGGCCCGAGCCGCGCCAGTTGTCGGCAGCCTCGTGCGAATAGGATACGAAGCCGGTGATGCCGCTGGCACCAAGGGCGCCGGTGTCGAGCCGAACGAACTCCTTGCTGGTATGATACGAGCCGTACGCGGCCTCGACATACAGGCCGTGCGTGGCGGCCGGATTGCGAAGGGCCAGCGACAGCAGGCCGCCGGCGGCGTTGATCACCGGCGTGTCGAGGTCGCCGGTGCCCTGGCTGAGGCTGATCTGCGCGATGTTCTCGGTGTCGGCGAACTGGGTCGGATAGCCGGTATAATAGGCGATGTCGTTGAGCGGCATGCCTTCCAGCACATAGCCGATCTCGTCCGACCCGAGGCCGCGCAAGGTCAGGTCGCTTTCCGCCGACAGGCCGAGCGGGTCCGCCTGCGCCACCGCCGCACCCGGCAGCAGTGCCACCAGCTGATACGCGTTGGCGGTCGGCGCCTGCCTGCGGATGAAGTCCGACGAGACGGTGCTGGTGGATTTGGTCGCCGTCTCGGCACGGATCAGGCCGCCGCCGGGCTGCCCGCCGACCGGGCCGTTGGCGGTATCCATGCCGGACCGGCCGGTGACGGTGATGGTCTCCTGCGCGCCGGCGGGCGGCATGCCGGCGAGCACCGTTCCGCCAAATGCGAGGACGAGCGTACGAGTGTGGCGCATCGACATGCCTCCCTTCGCTGGAATGACCCAGATCAGGTTCGACGGGTTTGATCTCAGCCCGCATCGGCGGGCACCCCGGTCATGTGATCGTCACTCTGCCAATGACGGTACTTCGTCAAGTAGGTCGCCATGCCATCACCCAGATGGTGATCGGCGTGCCCGAGCTGACGCCTGCCGCATCAGGCGGCACTCACCCACGACACAGGGCCTGGTCGTGCATGTTGTGGACCGCCCCAGTGGGGCGGGACCATCATCCGGCTCGGATCGGGCCGCAGCGAACTGGGCCCTTGCGTCAACAGCCATTCGGCCCGCGAGACCGTTTTGCCCGAATTGCAACCGTGCTCGTTTATTTTGCATAGTCTGCAAAACGATCTTGTCAGACTGTTGCAATAGCTTAAAGATTGTTCAGGAACCGGAGCTATTTGCCAGGAAACCGAGGTTATGCCTTGAAACCGGGCGGCTCACTGCATCTGGAGGATTAACGCTTGCCGTCCATAAACCTCATGCGTCAGGCCGGACTCGGCTGCGCCGTCGCTTGCCTGACGGCCGCCGGCGCGCAGGCCGCGACCGGAGGCTCCTTGATCAGCGCCCCGGTCTCGGAAGCCTCGCTCGCCACCGTCGCATCCTCGATGCCCGAAGCGCTCGCGACTGCGACCGATCAGGGCGCACTCGCCTCAGGGCACGCGCTGGAGCATCTGCAACTCGCGCTGAAGCGGCCTGCGAACCGACAGGCAGCACTTGATGCGCTGGTGCTGGCGCAGACAAGCAAGGGCTCGGCCGACTACCATCGCTGGCTGACGCCGGCCGAGCTGCGTGACGATTTCGGGCCGAGTGCCGTCGACATCGCCACCACGGTGAAGTGGCTGCAGTCGCGCGGGCTGGTGGTGAACACGGTTTCTCCCACCGGCATGTCGATCGATTTCTCTGGCACGGCAGCAACCGTGGGGGCCGCCTTCCACACGACGCTGCACAGCTATGCCCGGCTCGGGCAGCAGCATTTCGCGGCGACCAGCGCCCAGTCCTTCCCGGCTGCCCTCAGCCCGGTGGTGGCGGGTGTGGTGCTCAGCAACTTCTTCCCGCATCCGATGATGACCGCGGCCCGCAAGCCCGCGGCCAAAGCGCTCGCGAACGCGACGGTCAAGAAGGTGGGCTCCAGCTATACGATGGCGGTGCAGGGCACGACCTTCTATGCCGTGACGCCGAGCGACTTCCACACGATCTATGACGAGACCTCGCTGTTTGACGGCACTGGCGTGGTCGGCAAGGTGACCGGCAAGGGCGTGACGGTGGCGGTGGCCGAGCAGACCGACATCAATCCCGCCGACGTGCAGAACTTCCGCTCGCAGTTCGGCCTTTCCGGCTATGCCGGCACCCTCACCCTCACCCACCCGGGCAATTGCGGCGATCCGGGCTTCACCGGCGACGAGGGAGAGGCAGCACTCGACGCCGAGTGGTCGGGCGCGGTGGCTCCCGATGCGGCGATCATCGCGGCCTCCTGCCCCGGAACCGAGACGACGTTCGGCGTGATGACCACGCTGCAGAACCTGGTCGAACTCGGCACTCCCGCCTCGGCGATCTCGGTCTCCTATGGCGGCTCCGAGGTCGGCAACGGCATCGTGTTCCTTACCGAGTGGTCGAACCTGGTCGAGGAGGGTGCTGCCGAAGGCATCTCGATCTTCGTGTCCACCGGCGACGGTGCGGCAGACATCGCCGATACCGGGGCAGCCCTGGCCACCAGCGGCGTCAACGTGAACGGCCTTGCGTCGAACATCTATGACACCGCCGTCGGCGGCACCGATTTCGGCGACACGGTGGTGGGGCTGAACAGCACGTTCTGGAACAGCTCGAACAGCGGCACCGGCGGTTCGGCCAAGAGCTACGTGCCGGAGATCCCCTGGGACAACAGCTGCAGCTCCTACGTGAACTGGGCTGGTGCCGGGGCCGCAGGAGCGCTGCAGAACTGCAACAACCCGAAAACGTCGACCCTCTACCAGAACGTCGTCGGCGGCAGCGGCGGTCAGAGCCTGCTGTTCGCCAAACCGGCCTGGCAGCTGACCAGCGTGCCGGGCGTGCCGAACGACGGCGTACGCGACCTGCCTGACATCTCGCTGTTCGCGGCCAACGGGCAGTGGAACCACTTCTATCTGTTCTGCATGTCGAACACGACCGAGGGCGGCGTTCCCTGCAACTACACCAACCCGAACGACTTCTTCGGCTCGGCTGCCGGCGGGACCTCGTTCGCAGCACCCGACTTCGCCGGCATCGCCGCACTGGTTGCCGAACTGTACGGCCGGGTCGGCAACATGGCGCCTGCGCTCTACCAGATCGCCAAGTTCCAGTACACCAACAGCCTGCTGGTGAAGCAGTGCCAGACCACCACCTTCCCGGTGAACCCGCTCTGCGTGTTCCACGACGTCGCGGTGGGCGACAACTCGGTCGCCTGCAAGGCCGGCACGCCCAACTGCTACACCAACAGCCTGTCCACCAAGGGCATCGGCATCTCGTCAACGAGCACGACCGCCCAGTCGACGGCCTTCCCGGCAACCGTGGGCTATGACCTGGCGACCGGCCTCGGCTCGGTGGACATCCCGCAGCTGCTGCTGAACTTCTGAAGCCCACCGGGCGGCGGAGCATCCCTCCTCCGCCCGCACGCCAGGGCTGATCGTCGAGACGGCAAGGCTGTCCTGGGCTCTCCAGGGCAGCGTTGCCGCCTTCCGGTGGTCAGGCCAGCCGCGCCTCGATCCGGTCCGCGACGCGCAGGGCATTGGCGACGATGGTGAGCGTCGGGTTCACAGCCCCGATCGAGGGAAAGAAGCTCGCGTCGGTGACATACAGGTTGTCGAGCTCGTGCGCCTTGCAGTCGACGTCGAGCACCGAGCTTTTGGGATCGGTGCCGAAGCGCAGCGTGCCGGCCTGATGGGCGGTGCCGCCGATCGGCGTGTCCTTGCCGAGATACAGCTCGCGCTCGAACAGGTGCGGATGGATGTCGAGGTGGGTCAGCATGTCCTTGAGCTTGTGCTTGAGCCGCTTCAACCCTTCCTCGTTGGTCTGGGTCAGGTCGAGATGGACCTTGTCGTCCTTGTAGAAGATGCGGTTCTTGGACAGCGGCAGGTCCTCGGCGGTCAGCCAGAAATCGATCGAGTGCTTGGCGATGTAGTCGAACGGCATCTCGGGCAGCCACTGCAGGAACTTCGGCAGCCCCTCGCCATGCACCTGCACCCCGTCCGACTTGCCGACCATCTGGATGTGGCCGAGCGGATAGTTCCAGTCGTCGGCGCCGAAATAGAAGTCGTTCAGCCCGATGGTCTTCTGGAACTTGGTCGGGTTCGGGATCTTCGACACCGCCAGCATGGTCGAGTTGTTGTGGCGCATGTAGTTGCGGCCGACCTGGTCCGAGCCGTTGGCAAGCCCGTTCGGATGCGCGTCGTTGGCCGAGCGCAGCATCAGCAGCGCCGAGGACAGCGCTCCGCAGGCCACCACGACGATGTCGGCCGAGAAGGTCAGGCGCTCGTCGTCGCGGATCACCTCGACGCCGGTGACGGTGCGGCCGGACGCATCGGTGGTCAGCTTCTCGACATAGGCGCGCGTCAGCAGCGTCAGGTTCTGATGCGCCTTGACCGCCGGATCGACCGCGATGATCTGGCTGTCGGCCTTGCCGTTGGTGGCGCACGGATAGCCGTCGAACGCATCGCACCGGCAGCAGGGACTGTCCGGCAGCGGCACCCCGTCCTTCTCGGTCAGCAGGATGCCCACCGGCAGGTGGAACGGGTGGTGACCCAGGCTCTTGAAGCCGTCGAACAGCTGCTGCATCCGCGGCTCGTGGCTGACCGGCGGATAGGCATAGGGCTTGGAGGAGGGCGGCTCGGTCGGGTCCTCCCCGCGCAGGCCGTGCACGTGATACAGCTCCTCGGCCGTCTGGTAGTATGGCTCGAACTCGTCATAGCCGACCGGCCAGGCGGGCGAGATGCCGTCCGGATGCTGGATCTCGCCGAAATCGCGCTCGCGCAGCCGGAACAGCACCGAGCCATAGACCTTGCTGTTGCCACCCACGAAGTAGTGCAGACCGGGGTGGAACGTGTCGCCCTTGCTGCTGTACCAGGTCTCCTTGGCCTGGTAGACGGCATCGACGAACACCGCCTGGCTGTCCCAGTTCTCCCGGCCGCGACGCAGATAGTCGCCGCGCTCGAGCAGCAGGATACGCTTGCCGGTCTGGGCGAGCTTCCAGGCCATGGTGCCGCCTCCAGGGCCGGAACCGACGATGATCACGTCGTAATGCTGGCTGCTGCTCATTGCTGTCGGCTCCGGAACCCTGGTTGGGCGGCCAACGCGTCGCGGATCGGCTTGTTCCGGAAACCGTTGTGCTCCGCCGGCGCTTCGACATGGAACCGGCCCACGCCCCCCGCGGCGCGAAGGAGACCACCTGTCCATGACCAGCCTCAGCTTCCTGGTGGTGCTCGCCGTCCGCTATCTGCTCGTGGTGCTGTTCTTCCCGTTCAGCGCGCTCGACAAGATCCTGAACTTCAAGGGTGCGGTCGCACAGGCGCGTGAGGTGCTTCCGTCGCAAGGTGCCGCCACGGTGATGCTGATGGCAGGGCTGCTGGTCGAGATCGTCATGCCGATCGGCATCCTCACCGGCGTCTGCGACCGGCTCGCCGCCTTCATCATGGCCGGCTACTGCATGGCGACGGCGCTGCTGTTCAAGCGGTTCTGGGCCACGGGAGACTTCTGGGCCGGCAGCGACAGCAAGGGTCGCGGGCTGTTCTGGGATTTCCTGAAGAACTTCTCGCTCGGCGGCGGCTTCCTGCTGATCACCTTTGGAAGCCTGACGGTGTCCAGCTTCCTGCATGATCCGTTCTCCTCGACCCATCCCTATTCGACCGCGGCCTACGGCCCGGTTGCCGGAGAAGACACCAAGCCATGAGCGACGCGCCTGATCCCAAGCCATCCATTCCCTACTGGCACCTCTATGTCGGCACCGACGGCGCCAGCCGCTTCGTGCAGTGCGCGATGACCGAACTCGAGTGGAAGGCGCTGAGCAGCGCGCCGCAGTGGCAGGGACACAAGACCACGACGACCATCAGCGTGTCCTTCGTGGTGCTGCCGCCCGGCTGGTTCGGCGACTGGCACGAGAACCCGAAGCCGCAATGGGTGATCCCGCTCTCCGGCGCTTGGTATGTCGAGGCCATGGACGGCCAGCGGATCACCTTCGGACCAGGCGAGATCCATTTCGGCGAGGACCAGAACACGCGCGAGCAGGGCGGAAAGAAGGGACATCTGTCAGGCACGATCGGCGACGCGCCCTGTGTCCAGATGATCGTGCAGTACGAGGAGCCACCCACCATCGACCAGCCCTGCCGCTTCCGCTGAGGCGTCCCATGGACCACGCCGACAGTCGCGACCCGCGCTTCGAGGGCTACCTGCTTGCCAACGCCCCGCTCGAGGCGCTCGGCGGCGGGTATCGCTGGATCGAGGGGCCGGTCTGGATGGCGGACTGGAACTGCCTGCTGTTCCAGGACCTGCCGCGCGATCGCACCATGCGCTGGAGCGAGGCGGACGGCTTCTCCGTCTGGCGGCAGCCCTCGAACTACGCCAACGGGCAGACCCGGGACCGGCAAGGCAGGCTGATCTCCTGCTCGCATCGCGGGCGCTGCCTGTATCGCACCGAATGGGACGGCAGCGTGACGACGCTGGTCACGCATCATGAGGGCCGGCGGCTCAATGCGCCGAACGACGTGGTGGTGAAGTCGGACGGCTCGATCTGGTTCACCGATCCGCTCTACGGGCTGCTCAACGACTATGAAGGCGGCCGGCAGCAGAGCGAGCAGCGGCCGGCCCTCTACCGGCTGGATCCGGATTCCGGCGACCTGCGGATCATGGCGGATGATTTCGACGGGCCGAACGGGCTGGCCTTCTCGCCCGACGAGCGGCGGCTCTATGTCGCAGAGACCGGGGAACAGCGCGAGCCGAACCCTAAGCAGTATCTCCGCGCCTTCGATGTCTCGCCGGACGGGTTGCGGCTGGAGGGCGGCGAGATCTTCCACAAGGTGGCACCCGGCTACTCGGACGGATTCCGGATCGACGAGGACGGCAACCTCTGGAGCAGTGCCGGCGACGGCGTGCACTGCATCGACCCGACCGGCAGGCTGCTCGGCAAGATCCTGCTGCCCGACGTCGTGTCGAACCTCACCTTCGGCGACCGCTACCGCAGCCGGCTGTTCATCGGCGCCTCCCATACGCTGTTCTCGATCTTTCTCAACCGCAGGGGCGCGCAGTGGCCATGACCGCGATCGCACGCATCGCGCGGTTCAGCCTGACCAGCGCCGATCCGCACCGTCTGGCGCAGTTCTATGTCGATGCGCTCGGCTTCAAGCCGGCCGGCATGGCGGAGGGCGACGCCGAGCCCTACGGCGTGCCCGGGCGGGTGACGACGCACCGGCTCCGGCTGGGCAGCCAGGAGATCGAGCTCGCCTGCTTCGAGCAGGCCGGCGCGCCCTACCCGGCAGGCAGCACCAGCCACGATGCCTGGTTCCAGCACCTGGCGTTGGTCACCACCGACATGACGGCAGCACATGCGCGGCTGTCGGCCAGTGCCGGCTGGCAGACGATCACCGAAGGCGGGCAGCCCGTCCGGCTGCCGGCCTCGTCGGGCGGGGTCACGGCATTCAAGTTCCGCGATCCGGAAGGGCACCCGCTGGAGCTGCTGGCCTTTCCCGCCGGCGGCGCGCCGCCGCCCTGGGCCGGGGCCGGCGGGGCGGCGCCCTGCATTGGCATCGACCATTCGGCGATCGCGGTCGCGGATGGTGCGCAGAGCACCGCCTTCTATGACGGGCTCGGGCTCTCGGTCAGTGCGCGGTCGCTGAACCAGGGAGCGGAGCAGGAGAGGCTCGACGCCGCACCCGGCGTCGAGGTGGCCGTCACCGGCCTCGCGCCGGCCGAGGCGCCGCCGCATCTGGAGCTGCTGGCCTACCGGCACCCCGCGATCAGGCCAGGGATCGTCGGAGCATCGGATATCGCCTGCACCCGCAGCATCCTGGTGCCGCACGACCCGGATGATGCGGGGCGGATGCTGGTGGATCCGGACGGACACATCCTCATGCTCGCCGTCCGCTAGACCGGTTCCGGCCAGATCTCCGGTCCGCTCGGAACAAAGCTCGGCAGCCCGGAGCCGGCGGCAGCCTGTCTCCATCGCCGCGGTGATGATCGGGCACGGCGGCGACCGAGCAAGACCGCACCGAGATCACTTCGCAGGCACGACCCGGCAGGCGGCCGCATCTGGCGCGCATCACGATCCGGCCTGGCTCAGGGGATCGGCAGGTGGCGACGCAGACGGTTCATCCCCCGCACGATCGCCCAGATGGCCCAGGCCAGCCAGACAAGGCCGAGCGCCCAAGGGATCACCAGAAAGACCAGACCAATACCAAAGGTGACGACGCCGAGGCCGATCACGAGGGCATGCAACACCGCGACCGCCAGCAGGACAAGCACCCCACGCCAGAAGATGCGGATCTGCCAGTCGAGATGGCTGCGCACATAGCCATGAGTTGCACTGCGTCGCATATAGGCCAGCAGAACAGCAACGAGCGTGGTGCCACCGGTGAAGAAACCCAAGATCAGAAGAACATAGTTCAGAGCCGCGAGATCGTGGCCGGTTTCATTGGAAACAGTGAGCCTTACGCTGGTCCATTCTGGATGCGAGCTGGAACGGGTGATCACTGGCCCTACTCCCAAAGCGACATGTCTGATGCCTGTAACGAGCCACCTTACTGTTGGTCCATTACACGGCGCGTTGCCGATGCCGCCAACAAGTTGGCACAGGCAGACGTTCCTCAAAACTCTTACCAATTGCGCTTAATCGAGTGGATCGAACAAGGCTCCGGCCAGCCGGGCTGAAACAGTATCGGGGAAGGATGCAGGCAGACGCGCGCCAAGCCGAGCCTCGAAGTCGGATCGTAGCTGACGCATCCGCCGCTTCGGCTCCTGTTGGACTAGCGCCGCCAACTCGTTTGCGTAGGTCTCTGGACGGTGCATGAGATGGACATAGGCCCTTCCACGTGCGCCCATCACACCCCAGCGCTGGGGGTCACAGCAGAAGTCCACCAGAGCGTGCTCAAGATCGTCAGCCTCGGTTTCAGGCTCAATGAAATGCATGCAATCTTCCGGCTGAGCCGCATACCAGCCCACGCGCGTTACGATTGATGGAAGACCATGCGCCCAGATCCGCAACTGGCTGGCGGACGCCTCACCCATGGTTGGATAGCGCAAATTGAACGCAAGGTCGGCCTGCGCAAGCGCATCATCAAGCTCTTCAATCGGCATGAAGCCGTGGACAAAAACCTGATTTTGCAAGCTCAGCTCATCGATCATCGCCAGCAACGCCGGCGGATCGTAATAGGCGCCATAGATATCGAGTGTGAAGCTGCTGCAGACAGCGCTTACTGCCAGTGCGCGGAGCGTCGGCTCGACGCGACGATTACCGCCCAGGAAACCGAACATGACTATCCGATAGGGTGGTCGAGCCCGATAGGTCGGACGCGGGGCCGGCCACATCATAGACGAGAAGGAAAGCGGTAGATAGAAAGTCGGGATATCGGTCTGCTCGCGCAGGATCGGAAGGGCATCCGGATTGTGCACCAGAAGTGCTGTCGCACGCGTCGCGGGCGCCAAAGTCAGAGGCATGCCCTCTACTAGGTCGCCGAGGCCATTATGGGTCACCGCATGTTGCGCCGCGTGCCTGGCATCCGCACCGTGACACCGCTCGATCTGGGACAGGTATGTCTCGGTACGGCCTACCAGATGATGCAGGCCTACCATGAAATGATGCAGGTTCAGGTCGTGCAGAACGACCATACCAGGTACCATCATGCAAACGTCGAAGATGTCCTGATGCAGGTCTACGTTGTTGCCTATATGAAAGATGTTCGTATCCGCGCCGTTAAGTTCAGCATACGAGATCGCATCCGCCCGGAATGAGCGGATGGCAACCGTCGGATCCGGGAGCGCCAGCCAGTCATCCTGCGCGGCCCAGACGGTGACATCAGCGACCTGCGCCAGCGCCAACACGATGGGCACATTCACGTTGGCAATTTCCGTCGGTTCCGGTGGAAGCGGCGTAAAGATGTTGATCTTCAAGCGAGCAGGCACGACAGCACGTTGTCCCAGTTGATCCGCATGTCGTGGTAGCGGTCATGCGCCGCCTTCCCCCACCGGATGAAGCTGTCCCGTTGGGTCCAGAGCTGATCGAGCGCATCCGCCATCGCTTCCACATCCGGCGGGCAAACGAAGCCAGTCACCTTATGCTCGATGAACTCGAGAGGGCCGCCAGAATCGCTGCAAGTAATGACGGGCTTGGCTGCCAGCATTGCTTCCAGGGCGACGTAGCCGTAATCCTCGTCGATTGGCGGGAACACCACTCCCCGTGCCCCGGCATAGAGCGTCAACCGATCGTCTTCGGAGACGCGTCCGAGCCATCGGACGCGATCACCATGCGGCGCAGCACGCTGGCGCAGCGTCTCGCCATAGTCCGGATTGTCCGGATGTCCCATGAAGACAAGGCGAACGTCGGTGCGCGTTACCCTGAGCGCGTCGAGCACGAACGACTGCCGCTTGCTCTCGTTGATGCGTCCAGGCACGAGCAGATAATCACCATAGTCGCCTTGACGGATGCGCTCTGCATGGGGCGGCGGATGATAAAGGGGCATGGACGATATGCCGCAATAGTCCGAAAGCCGCTGGCTGACGTTGCGTGAGATCGTGTAGAAGCCTTGCAGTCTCGGGATGAACTGGCGATCGGCCTGCATAACAAGCTCACGAACCGCTCCGCCTCGTGGATCGGCAGCCAAAGCACAATGGGGATGATCCCACGCATCGTAAGCATCGCGATGCTGGTGCAGAAGCCACATGACCTGGTTCGGATGATGAGCCAGATAGGAGGGGAATTTCAACGTGATGATGCGATCGATCGATACGCCGTTGCTGCTGGTAAGGTCTATCGACCGCCAGATCGCCATCATGTCAACAAGGCAATCGGCGGGATACCACTTGAACGGGACGCTGACGATCTCCGCTTCATGGCCGGCCTGACGCAAAACGCGCACCAACTCTTCGGCGAGGGATTCGGCACCTCCGCGAATGAACGGCACCTGCACCGTCGTGATCGCGATGCGCATGCTACCGCTTTCTGCCGATCACCGCATAGTCCTGTGGGCCATAGAACAGTGCGTCCAGCTGCGCCGCGAGATCCGTGTCCTGTGCCTGGAACTGTCCGCTGGCCGGATGCAACGTGCGGATCTCGACTTCGGCAAATCCGCGTGCCTCGGCAATGATCCGCACCATCTCGCTTGGCATCGGATTGCGATGGGTTGGATCCATGTAAAAGGTGTGGCTGCCCACCAGAACATTGGCCGGATTGGGTGTTTCGAGCAGGATCAAGCCGCCTTGGGCAAGCACACGCATCGCTTCGTCCAGCAGTGCTACGAACATCTCGAACGGGAGGTGCTCGATGATGTGAAACCCGCTGAGCATGCCCAACGACTCATTGGGCAACGCCTTCAGACAGACCAGCGCGTCACCCTCGACGCAGTCCAGTCCAAGCTCCTGGCAAAGCCCGACCATAACCGCGTTCAGATCGACTCCTGACGCCTCGAAGCCGTTCTCCTTCAGCAGCTCCAGCCACTCACCCCGCCCGGCACCGAGATCCAGGACCGGTCGATCAACCGTGCCCGCCCCGGTTTCTGCCAGGAGTGGCAGATAGACCGACTGGCGCTCCTTGATGTCCAGGCGGCTTCCACGTGCCCGATCCTCGAATTCCAGATAGAGCGCGTCCAATCCATGATCCGGACCGAGCTTGGGCGCATTCGGGGGCGAGGCCGCAGGCGGCGTTCCGGCGCCGGCTGTGATCGTCTGGTTCAGCTTGGTCAGCAATCTTCCGCGTCCAGCTCCGGCGCGTGAAACAATCTCAAGCTGATCGCCGAACGATGCCACGCTATTGCCAAGTTCATGTTGCCGCTCCGACAGCTCGTGTAGCTCCAGTTGCTGGCCTTCCTGATAATTTGAAAAAGCCGTTGCGGCAGCAGAAAGGCGCGCCGTGTCCTGCTGAAGCTCATCAAGTCTGGTTATCACCCGGTCCTGACTGTTGCCGTGCTCCGCGACCTCAGCCTCGAGGTGGTCGATCGCCACCTGCAACGTCTCGATCCGGCTGATTAGGGAGGCCAACGAGCCGGCATAATGCTCGCCAAGCCGTTGCTGCCGGCGCATCTGCTCGGCCCGTGCAAGACGGTAACCGTCGAGCTCGGCCAGCCTGATCTCGAATTGTCTCAGCTGGGCGGCCAAGCCGCGCGCGTCCAGCTCGTTGCTTCGGGCTTCAAGAGCCTGCATGTGCGCATTGAAATGCCTGATCCAGGCCTCGACTGTGTCAGTGCGCGCCTCAAGGCTGCCAGTACGGTTCGACTCATGGATGATTGTCGGCATGACATTTGGAGCCGTCCAGCGCTGCATCCGCATCAGCAACCGCCGGACCGCGCGTCGCGGCAGACTGCCTCGCTGGTGCCGCACAGTCTCAGCCATCTGTTCGGTCCCTTCCGTGCGGTCGGATCAGACGGTCGAACTGATCACCCCAGTCTAAATACGCTGCTCTATATGCCTCAGGAGGTCGAAGTCTTCAACGCTGGATGCGGATGACTGACCGTGGCGGCCTCCACGGGACAAAGAGAGCATGCTATCGAGCCGCCAGCGAGCGAGACTCGCGCTGTCATCGCTCGTCCGAGCTGCAGTCCGACTCCCGGGGAAGCCGACCATGTACAGGACGAACAGCCGGATGACCTATGGCATCCTGTGCGCCGCGTCGTTCGCCGTCATCGGTGCCACTATTTCCTACCATCGCGGCCAGGACTGCAACTGGGACCAGAACAACTACCACCTCTACATCGCCTGGGCGCTGATCCACGGCAGGATGCAGCACGATATTGCGGCTGCAGGCGTTCAGACCTTCTTTAACCCGCTACCCTTCGTGCCGTTCTACGAGATGGCGCGTCATCTGCCACCTGTGGTCACTGGCCTTCTGACCGGCGCCATAGGGGGTCTTGCCCTGCTTCCCGTCCTGCTGCTCTGCGACCGGGTGGCGCCCGGACCGCCGTCCGCCCGAAGACGTATTCTGCTGGTTTCAGGACTCGCAGTTTCCGCCGCCAGCCCGTTGGCAGTGTCCGAGATCGGCACGTCCTTTATCGACCTGATGCTTACCCTTCCAATCCTGCTGGCGACATGGCTCATGCTCAGCCAGAGCCGCAGGCAACTGGGTGCATCAGCATTGATTCTGGGTGCGGTTGCGGGACTGAAGCTTACCGATGCAAGCTTCTGCACCGGTTTCATCGTCGCAGCCTGTTTCGGTTGGCAAGGCTGGAAGGAGCGATCAACCGCTGTAGCACTTGCGGCGACAAGCGGGTTGGTCGGGTTTGTGTCCACCGGGGGCTATTGGTGCTGGAGACTCTGGAGCAGCTATGAAAACCCGTTCTTCCCTTATTACAATAACTATTTTCGCTCACCGGATTTCCCGCCGTGGGTGGCTTTCGATGTCAATTTTCGGCCGCGAAGTCTAGCTAGCGGCCTGTCCTATCCGTTCCGATGGGTCGTTGGCCAGGCATCGAGTTCGGAGCTGCCGTTTCGCGATGTCCGCTTCGCACTCCTCATCGGTCTTGGATTGCTCATACTCGTAGCACTGCTTCGCCAACGGCGGTCCCATACGGACGTTCCGCATGGCCCAGTACACCTCCGGCTCATCGTCTTCTTTGCTGTCTCGTTCCTGGTCTGGCTGTTCCAGTTCGGTATCCAGCGCTACGCCATTCCGCTCGAGCTGCTGACCGGGCCAGTGCTGCTGTCCCTGCTCGCCCAGTTGCGCCGCCAGGCAGTCGAGAACCCCATCACTATCTGCTTTGCCGTTCTGTCGTTGCTGACAATGCGCACTTGCGACTGGGGCCATACCAGTTGGTCACACAGCTGGTCCGGGTTGGAGTCAATGACCAATTTCGATACGGCCGCGGTCGTGTTGATCGGCAAGCCGCCGCTGACGTTCGCGACGCGCGCCTTCCCATCCGATACCGTGTTTGTTGGTGCTCAGACCGACCTGCCGCTTGCTCCGTTGGCTGGCACGCAATTCAGCCGCAGGATGGCCCAAGCAATCCACAGTGGAAAGCGGCTGTTTCTGTTGACGCGCGGCGATATCGACCAGCCGCTGCTGTCGCTCCTCGGCGCCTATCACCTCGCGATCGGCGCGAACTGCCGGATCGTGACCACGCAGATCGAGCTGCTGAAGGTTTGTGACGTCCTGCGTCTACAGACTGACTGACAGCGGAGGCTATGGTTTATTCCGGAGCGAGACTGATCATGTGGACATAGAGGCCAAGCCTTCTCGGATCAGACGACAGACCAAGTGATCGTGGCGTTCGCGGCGCCAGGATCTCGAAAGCCAAGCGGACATGCCGGTCCGCAGGGATCAGCGTGGCCGGAATGATCGCCTCGAACAAATGCTGGTGGGCTGCCGGCCGCCAGCTGGCAATCCGGACTCCGTTTGCCAGCATATCGACCGGTGAGGCTGCAACGCGGTCGGTCGCAAGCGGCGAGGCATCGACGCGGAGATGCACATCACGTCCAGCAGAAATCGAGGCGGGCAGAGTAAACTCGAGTACAGCCTCGCTGCCGTCCGTCCACCGACCTGGTGCCTCGACGGCGCTCCAGCCGGCGGCCATATAGGGTGCAATACCGGGTCCCGGACGGTTCAACCAGATCACACCATCATCCGGCAGCGTTGCGAAAGGCGGCAGGCCGACGGTCCACCGATACGCAGCAAGATCGAGCCCACAAAAGCCACGGCTGATGCCGTGGGCGGCGACATAAAGCCGGATCATCACGGGACCGGCCGGCACGTGCTGATACAGGCTGGCATCGAACGGGTCGAAGGTAGCGTGGCCATTGATCGTGGGCAGTGCACGCAGCTCGGAGAGGTACATCCCATCAATGTTGTGATGATACAGAGCATCGACCTGCGTGTGCTCCCCCGCCAGCGGTGGACTGCGTCGCGACACATAAAACGAACGGCATTCAGCCGGCGCCGGCGGTACCAGTTGATCAAGCCTGATCTGTGCAACCCGGTCGAGCTGCTGTGAACCATCGATGTTGATCTCCTCGACGACAAGCGAGGTCGCAAGCACAAGCAGGATCAAGGGTGACCAGGATCGCGCGCGATCGGCCAGAAAGATCGTTGCCAACAGCACGATTGGCAGATCCAGAAACAGCAGGAAACGGGACACAACGCGGATCGCGCCGGCACCCGGCACGAAGCGGAACACCCCGTACCAGAGGCTGAACCCGTCGATCTTGAGGCAAAGCAGCAGGCACACCACGGTTGCGACGCCAAGAGCCCTATGCAGGAGACCATGCAGCCGAACAGGCGTGCGGCAGAACAAGACAAGCGCAGCGAGTGCGAGCAGCAGAAGCAACGGCGGGTAGCCGGTCAGATGTTCCCAATCGGGCGCTGCATCGGCCTGCACCGCATGCGTGACCATACGATCAAGGACGCCACCAATGCGGTTGCCATCGCCGACATGAAGCAGGTCGAGAAGCGATGGCAGATAGCCGAAGGTCTCCTGAAAGCTGTGCTGTCCGGTTTCACGTGCCTTGGGCAGATACACATGCAGGAACGGCAGAAGTCCCACTGCCAGCACCACAGCAGACAGCGCGATCGGCCAGCTCGCGAGGCGCCTTATCTCCGGCTCAAGGGCTTGGCCTGACGCTGACGCCAGCACCAACAGGCTACCGATGGTCACCAGCGCAAACAAGGCTGCGAACCATGCCATATAGAAAGTCGTCAGCATCCACGCCGAATAGAACAGGGCCGCAGCACAGCCCCATCTGGCAGCCGTCGCTTTTGCGGTGACCAGAGCAGTCCAGCTTTTCCAGCAAAGCCAATAGAATAGTGGCACAAAAGCGACTGCGAGCAGCTGCTGGTGCGAGGCGTGCAGATAGCTTCCGTTGGAGATAGTGAAGACCAACGCGGCCAAAACGGCCCACCATGTCGACAGGCCGACCAGATCGACTGCCAGTCCGTAAAGTGCGAAGAAGCCGATCAGGCGAACTGTCATATTGACGAACTCGCTGGCGAGCACAGGATCTGCGCCGCTTGCGCGAGCAAGAGAGTAAATCAAGCCATACAGGAAATATCCGTCATTGTAGCCAAGCGTGTCAGCGTAGGGGTAGAAGTAGCTTGGCTGGTCCCATGCCTCGATGCCGCACAACACGTTGTACCAGTGCTGCAAGATGCTGATTTCGATGCGACCATCATAGATGTCGCCGGTCAGCAGGGTGAAGCCGTTGAAGATCTGCACCCGCAGCAGGAACAGCATTGCCAGCAGGGCCACCACCCAGAGCAGCATCCAGCGTTGCATCGAGCGGTCCGGCAGCGACATGAATGCTCTCTATTCCTTGACCTCGAACAGCTTCAGCTGCAGCCGCCGGCCGTTCGAGTAGTTGATGCCCTCGATCAGCGCCAGCTGGCGCACCGCCAGCGCGTGCGCCTGCAGCCGGGCGCGGAAGGCGGCCTCGTCGCGGCTGCCGACCAGGGCCAGGCCGCAGGCGCGATCGCCGGCCAGGAAGTCGGCGGCGGCCGACGCGTTCACCAGCCGCGTCGCCTGACCGGCCAGGAACACGAGGCTCGGCTCGCTGAAGGAGGCAGACGCCAGCACGCTGGTCGGGCACGGCTTCACCAGCGCCACGGTGGCGGCGATGCGCGGGCTGAGCCAGATCGTGGTCAGGCGCGGCAGCACCACCGAGAACAGCCCGAAATAGCTGATCACCGCGGCACCGGCCACCGACAGCAGCGCGTCCTGGGCGCGCCCGCGCAGCAGCAGCCAGGCCGACAGCAGCAACAGCGGCAGCGCCAGCACCGGCAGCAGCAGCGCGACTGGCGGCAGCTCGCGCTGCAGACGCCACAGCAGCACCGGCCCGGCCACGGCCAGGACCAGGCCGACCGCCAGCCAGACCAGCCCGTAGAGCACGAGCAGCACACGTCCCCATAGCGCGGCAGGCCATCGCCAGCCGCCAGGCTGGGCGACGCCGGCCGCAGCCAGCAGGGCCACCGCCGGATAGGCCGGCAGCACGTAGTGCGGCAGCTTGGTGGCGATCAGCTCGAACACCAGCCAGTGCGGCACGATCCAGCATAGCAGGAACCGCACCGGCGCCGTCCGGCGCCTGAACCAGACGAACGGCACCGCCATCGCCGCGAACAGCGAGCCGGGCCAGAAGGCGACCGCGGCGACGGCCAGATGATAGCCGGGCGGCAGCCCGTGCGCCTGCTGGCCGGAGGCGATCTTGCCCAGAAAGTTGGTGCCGACCGCGCGCTGGAAGAACAGCCCGTGGCTGACCAGCCAGATCGCGATGCACCAAGGCAGCACGATCGCCAGCATCAGCGGCACGCCCCAGGCCGGGCGCAGCCGGCGCCACCATCCGACACGACGCTCCACCAGCGCCAGCGCCAGCGGCGTGCCGAGTGCGGGGATCAGCATCACCGGCCCCTTGAGCATCAGGCCGACGCCGAGGGCTGCCCAATACAGGGCGGCGACACCGCGCGACGTGGCGTCGGCCGACTCGCGATCGGACCAGGCGCGCAGCAGGGCGGTCTGCAGCGCCAGGATCGCCGCCAGCAGGCAGCTGTCGATGGTGGCCAGCCGCCCCTCGGCGGTCATCAGCACCGAGACCGCGAGCAGCAGGGCGCCCAGCAGCCCGACCCGCACGCCGAACAGTGCCGCACCGATGCGCGCGGTCAGCAGCACCGAGACCACCACCGCGATCAGTGTCGGGATGCGGTACGCCCACGGCTCGCGCAGCTGCCCCGTGCCGGTGGCGGCAACCGCGGCGGCCTCGAGCCAGTAGATGCCGGCCGGCTGCAGATAGCGGGGCTGGTCCTGGAAGCGGACATCGATGAGGTCGCCCGACCGCAGCATCTGCGCCGTGGCTTCCATGTAGCGCGCCTCGTCGCGGTCCAGCGGCGGCAGCGTGCCGCGCCCGGGCAGGAACAGCGCCAGCACGAGGGCCGCGATCAGGGCGTAGTGGCGGGCAGTCAGGGACATGGATGCTCCCGCACGGCCGCAGGGCAGCGGCTGACCTGCGGTCTATCTCTCGGTCAGCGCACCCGGCACGCGGGTCCGCGACTGCAGCCAGATCACGCCCATCATGTCGCGCACGCCGACCACGGCGCGGTTCAGGTTGGTGTATTTCGAGCTGCCATGCAGCCGTGCCCGATGGCGCACGGGATAGCAGATCAGCGCACCGCCATAATGCTGGAACAGGGCCGGCAGGAAGCGGTGCACCCCCTCGAACTGCGGCAGGCGCAGAAAGTCGGCGCGGCGGAACAGCTTCATCGGCGCGCCGGTATCGGGGCAGCCATCGTTGAGCAGGCGCCGGCGCAGGCCGTTGGCGAACCGGGTGGCAAACCGGCGGGACAGGTTGTCATGGCGCTTCAGCCGCACCCCCACCACCAGCGGACCGGGCTCGACCGGACCGGCCTTCTGCGCCAGGGCAAGCATCGGCGCGATCTCCGCCGGATCGTCCTGGCCGTCGCCGTCGATGGTGGCGATCCAGGTGCCGTGCGCCGCCTCGATGCCGGTGCGCAGCGCCGCCGACTTGCCGCAGCGCCGGTCGTGGCTGACGACGCGAAGCTGCGGCAGCACGTCGCGGGCGGCGAGCAGGGCAGCGACGGTGCCGTCGGTGCTGCCATCATCGACGAACACCACCTCGTGCGGCGGCAGGCCGGCAAATGCCGTCGCCATCTCGACGCAGACGGGACGGATGTTCTCCGCCTCGTTCAGCACCGCGGCCACGATCGAAAGCAGAAGCCTGTCCGAACCCGACCGCGGGACGTCGCCCGGGGCTTGGCCTGTCACGCGGCGACGCGGGTCGCGAAGGATGCCGGCAGACCGGCGATGGCACGGTCGATCAGCGCCGCGTCGGCGTCCACGGTCAGCGCCTCGGCGACGACCGCACGCGCGGCCTCCGTGGCGATGTCCGCGGCGACAGCCCGCACCTCCGC
Source organism: uncultured Acetobacteraceae bacterium (assembly GCA_964248625.1). Taxonomy (GTDB): domain Bacteria; phylum Pseudomonadota; class Alphaproteobacteria; order Acetobacterales; family Acetobacteraceae; genus Lichenicola. The sequence goes on from CAXTZG010000001.1 coordinate 151,046, forward strand.
GACCGCGGCGCGCTCGGCGGCGCCGATGCGATCATGCGCCATGCGCTCGCGCCGGGCGGCACTGGCATCCGCTTCCCGCTTCGCCGCCTCGGCGATGCGAAGCGACTCCGCCCTGGCATTCTCGATCAGCGCCTTGGACTCCGCCAGCGCCGCTTCGCGCTCCCGCTTCGCGGCCCCGAGCATGAGCTCGGCCTCGCGACGCAGCCGGGCGGCCTCGTCGAGCTCCAGCCGGACGGTGGCGGCGCGGTTGTCGAGCATGGCGGCAAGCGGGCGCCAGAGCCTGCGGCCGAACAGGACGAAGAACAGGACGAAGGCCACCGTGTACCAGAAGCGCGGCTCGTGCAGGAGGGTCTGGACGTCCATGAACGGTCTTCCTCCGGAATCAGGCCGGGCGGGCGGCGAGAGCCGCGTCCACCTTGGATTCGACCAGCGCGTGATCGGCGGCCGCTCCCGTCAGCCGTTCGACCAGCAGCTGGGCGGTGTCGGCGGCGACCGTGCGCAGCGAGCCCAGGGCCGCCTGCCGCGACGCGGCGACGGCCTCCTCGGCACGGGCGATCTCGGCCTCGAGCCGGGCATTCATCTCGCGAGCCTGGGCGGCGGCATGCTCGCGGGCCTCGGCCACCACCGTCTCGACGAGGCCTGCCGCCTCAGCAGAGGCGGCGCGACGGGCGCGGCGCAGCTCGTCGATCGAGCTGTCGGCCTGGTTGCGGGCGACCTTGGCCGCATCGAGGTCGCCCTCGATCCGGCTGCGCCGGTCGGCCAGCACGGCGCCGACCCGGGGAAGTGCCGAGCGGCTGAGCACCAGATAAAGCACCAGGAAGATGACCGCGCCCCAGAACACCTGTCCCGTGGTGAGCGGGTTGTTGAACTGGAGCTGCGGCATGCCGGCGGCCAGAGCCGGTCCGACGCCGGCGCCGGCCATCAGCGCGGACAGGACGGCAGCGCGGACGAGACCGGACAGGCTGGCCGGTCCGGTCATGAGGGCTCGCGACACCATCGCCTCCTGGTTCCCGGGCCTGACGCTCAGACGAACAGGATGATGAAGGCAATCACCAGCGCGTAAAGTGCCACCGCCTCGGTCAGCGCGAAGCCCAGGATGCCCAGACCGAACACGTGCGGCCGTGCGGCAGGGTTGCGGCCGATCGCGCTCACCATCGCGGCGAAGATGTTGCCGATGCCGATGCCGACGCCGGCAAGGGCGATCACGGCGATACCGGCGCCAATGTAACGAGCGGCAGCGAGATCCATGGGAGAGGTCCTTGTTTGGATTGGGAGACGGGGAAGCGCCGCACGTCAGTGCGCGACAGCCTCGCGCAGGTAGATGCAGGTGAGGATGGCGAACACGTAGGCCTGCAGCGCACCGACCAGCAGCTCGAGAGCGATCAAGGCCATGTTGATCACCAGCGGCGCGATGCCGAGCACCGGACCGATATAGTGGATGCCGCCCAGCAGGATGGTGAAGGCGGCGAACATCTCGAACATGACGTGACCAGCCATCATGTTGGCGAAGAGTCGCACCGCCAGGCTGATCGGCCGGGACAGGTAGGACAGGATCTCGATCGGCACCAGCAGCGGCGCCAGCGCCACCGGCGCGCCTTCGGGCATGAAGTGGCCGAAGAAATTCTTGAGCCCCTGCTCGCGCAGCGCCACCAGCAGCCCGACCAGGAACACCAGGATGGCGAGCCCGCCCGTCACCGCGATATGGCTGGTGAAGGTGAAGGAGCCTGGAACCAGGCCGAGATAGTTGCCGGCCAGGATGAAGGAGAACAGGGTGAAGACGAACGGAAAGAAGCGCTGTCCCTGATGGCCGATCTGGTCGATCGCCATGGTATGGATGAAGTCGTAGAGCAGTTCGGCCGCCGCCTGGAACCGGCCCGGCACGACCGCGCGCGGGCGCATGCCGAGATAGAGTATCGCCAGGATGATCACGGCGGCGATCACCATCAGCAGGTTCGACTGGCTGAAGCGCAGGCTGGCGCCGAGCGAACCCAGGACCGGGTGCAGCTCGAACTGACCCAGAGCGTCGATGGAATGTCCGCCGGCCAAACCGTCCTCCTCCCCCAAGTTCCAGATCGCTCTGGTCGATGTTCCTAGCTCTTGCGGCCAGGTGTCGGTGCCGGCGCGACCTGGCGCCAGACGTTGATGATGCCGGCGACGCCGCCGAGAAGAACGAACAGGATCAGGAACAGCGGCTTGGTTCCCAAAAGGCGGTCCAGCCCCCAGCCGATCGCCAAACCCACCACCAGAGCCGAGACAAGCTCGATGCCGACCCTGAAGAACGCCGACATTGCGGAGAACTCGGGAGCCGGCTGGCCGGTCCGGATCGGCTGGGCATCCAGGCCCTGTCTGGTCCGGGCCTCCTGCAACCGCTGATCAAAGGATTTCCCGGAGTTCGACGTATCCTTGCCCATGGATCGCACCTCCTGCCGGGTGCCTCGGCTCACTAACGGGGGTGCAATGACCTGTCAAGGAAGCAGATCCGCCGGAGAAATGCCTGTTTCCCGGTCAGTCGGACGCCGCCACCTTTGTTGCGGTGCGTAACGCGACGCCCCGGAACAGCGCCTCGCCGATGAAGCCGTCCGGACCGCCGGTGCCGGGCGGGCAGGCGAACAGGCCGCCGCCGACATGGGTCGCATACTGGTTCAGCATGTCGAGCTTTGACATCTTGTCGAAGATGCGGGTGAAGCCCTCCCGCGGGTCCTTCTGGTAGCATACGAAGAACAGCCCGGCATCGTATTCGAGCCCCTGCCGCCAGGGCGGCCAGCGCTCGGCCACCATGCTCAGCCCGTCATTGTAGGAATAGGACCGGCGCAGGATCTGCGCGCCGTCATTGGTCGCAGCCGAGCCCAGCCGGACGTGGGCGTTCTCGGCGATCACCGGGTTGCCGTCTGCATCGACGGCGTCCAGATCCAGCGGATCGAACTCCTGGCTGCCGGTCAGCGGCGCGCCCGACTGCTTGCGCCGACCAAACACCTGCTCCTGGAAGGACAGGTCGGTGCGGTCCCAGTGCTCGAGCGAGATGCGGATGCGACGGGCGACGACGTAGCTGCCGCCCGACATCCAGTCGGCATCCGCGGGGCTGGCCCAGACGATCTCGGCCGAGGTGGGTGCCGTGAAGCGCTTGCCGCCGGCGACCGCATGCACCTGGTCGGGCCGTGCCGAGATCGGGTTCTGGGTGCCGTCCTTGAAGCCCATCAGGTTGCGCGGCGTGTCCTCGGCGGCGAACTGGGCGCTGTAGGCGTTCTGGATCCAGCGCAGCTGGGCGACGCCGTCGGCGATGCGGGCGAGCTGGCGCACCGCGTGGAAGGCGACCTGCGGATCGTCCGCGCAGGCCTGGATCGACAGGTCGCCGCCGGTGCTGGCAGGCTGCAGCTGGTCGCCGTTGAAGCGCGGCAGATCGGCCAGGGCTGCCGGACGGCGGGACCGCAGGCCGTAGCGATCCTGCCCGTCCTTTTCAAATAGCCCGGCCCCGAAGCCGAAGGTCAGGGTCAGGCGCGCCGGGCCCAGTCCGACCGCGTCGCCGCTGTCGGCGGGCGGCTTGTCGGGGTTGCCGTCCATCGGCGCCACGGTCTGGCCGCGGGTCATGCGACGGGCGGCCTCGGTCCAGAGCCGCATCAGCCGGACGACCGAGGGCCCGTCCTCGGTGACCAAGTCGAGGGCAACGAAGCAGCTATGGTTCTGCAGCGGCGTCAGGATGCCGGCCTGGTGCGGACCGTCGAACGCCTCGGGCGTGGCGCGCGACCCACCCCGGCTGTCCGGCGTGACGCCCTGCGCATGCCCGGCTGGCTGCGGCATCGCGGCAGCCGCACGCGCGCCGGAGAACGGACACACCAGGCCGACCGCCGCCATGCTGCCGGCGCCGCGCAGAAAGGCGCGTCGGGAGGCGGCAGCGTCGCCGGCGGTCTTGTCGGGCTGGTCGTCCTGCAACGGAACGCGATCCTCTGCTCGGGCCGGGGT
>CAXTZG010000001.1:155012-176216 GCA_964248625.1 uncultured Acetobacteraceae bacterium
GGCCAGGACGAGCGTGTTCATGTCGTCCTCCACGTAATAGAAGCCGTCGCCCCGGGGCGTCATGGCCAGACCGAACAGGTCGCCGCTGCCGGCAGGCTGCTGCGCCTTGTCGACATCGATCCACTGGGCCGCCACCTGCTTGCGCGCGACCGGGTCGATCTCGACGGCCTGGCCGTTCAACCCGTTGGTGACCAGCAGGTTGCCGTTGGGAGCCGTCGCCAGCGCCAGGGGACGCTTCAGGAAGCCGTCCCTGGTGATCTCCACGCCGGTGCCGGCACTGCCGGTGCGGGTCTGGGCGTCGGGGATGCTGACGATGCGGTTGCCGATGGCGTCGGAGACGTAGATGGACCCATCCGGCCCCGGCACAATGCCGGTCGGGCCGATGATGAACACGCCCTTGTCGGGCGCCTCGCCGAAGCCGTCGGCCACCACGGTCATGTCGGACACGCGCGGCGTGCCGCCAGCGGGGATCTGCACGCCGATGCGCACCACCGTGGCCTTGCTGACGGTGGGGGCGTGGACGGCCGGCGGCGCGCCGACGCCGAAACCGGTGTTGCTGACGAACAGCGTGGCGCTCGTGCCATGATCGATGACCGCCATGTTGCCCCAGGGGCCGTTGATCTTGGGGCTGGTCCAGACATCGGCAAGCCTGCCCTGGCTGTCGAACAGGATCAGGCAGCCATCGCCCTTGGTCGCGGTGGTGCCGTCGGTGCTGGGCAGGCTGCCGATGATCACCCAGCCGGTTCGCAGCACCGCCATCGCCGTGGTCAGGCCGACGCCGCCGGGGCAGCGGTCCAGCTTCTGCGGCACGGCGGCAAACAGGGTCAGATCGTGCGAGACCGGGTCGATCTGCACGATCGTGGTCCCGAGCCCCTGCAGATTGCCGGCATTGTTGAAGTTGCCGACCAGGACGTGGCCTTGCACCAGTTTGCCGCTGCTGACCGGCGACACCACCACGGCATAGGGATTCTGGTCGCCATTGGCCGGCACCGTGGAGGCGACCGTCGTGTGGCGCTTGAGCCCGAGCAGGTAGGGCGGGGCGTCCACCGCCAGCGCCGGCGCCGCCAGCGCCAGCCCGAAGGCGGCGGTCGCGAGCAGGAAACGGCCGAACGGCGCGGTGCGAGGCATGAGCGGTGTCATCTGGACCTCCAGATAGTGAGAGTCAGTCGCATAAGCAATCAGAACGCGACGTTGCCGCGCACGCCCAGCACGAGCTCGTTCGAGATCCGGCGGTCCGGCGCGTTCGGGTTGGCGATGCCGCCGCCGGGCATGAAGATGTATTGCGCGTCCGGCTGGATCGTCAGCCAGCCATAGGGGACGTACTGATAGGTCAGCTCGAGATAGCTCTCGGACGAACGCAGCGGCGCGTAGACGCCCGGGTTGAGCACCTGCACGTCGCGGTCGTCGTCGAGGGTATGCCGGCCGAGCTTGGTGAAGCCGCCGGCAAAGCCGAGCGAGTCGGTGTCGCGTCCGGGAAGCGGGTCCTTCAGCACCAGGCCAAGGTTGGCTGCAAAGTCGATGACGTTGCGGTCGCCCGGCGCGCCCATCAGCCGGGTGAAGATGTTCACCGCCCGCGCCCCGTTCGGATCGGGCTTCCAGATGGTCTGGTCGGCGACGCCGTAGACCGAGACGTTGTGCCGGTGCATGGCGTTGACGCCGTCGCTCGACGGGCTGGCGAGCAGGCCGCCCTGCTCGTCGTAGCGGGCATCCGGGAAGTTCCCGGTGTCGAACCAGGCGCCGATCTTGTAGGCCCCAGGCAGACCGGTCCCCTGCCCGCGCGCGTCGCCCTGGGTGACCGTGTCGCCGGCAGACGGCGCGTTGAGAAAGAAATCGAGCTCGGTGAAGACCAGCGCGCCGGTGTTCAGGCTGAACCGCGCGCCCGAGGCGTCCGCCGTCTGCGGGTCGTCGTTGAACGGACCGCCGGCCGGATTGTCGTCGAACACCCCGGCGAGGGCTGTGAATGGTCCCATGCTGCCGCGCAGCCGGACGCCCAGCGAAGCAAGCGGATAGGCCGGACCGCCGGCATACATGTCGTAGGACGGCAGGGCCGGCCAGCCGAACACGGTGTTGATGAACACGCCCGCGCTGCTGCTGGTGATGAATTCCTGATCCAGGCTCTGCTGGCCGATCTTGAGGTCGAACTGGCCGTCATGGAAGGACTGGTCATACCAGAGCTCCCATAGCCGGGTGGCGCGGTTCGCCTCGATGCCGCTGACGGTGTTGATGTTGTCCAGGTTGTCCTGGCTCTCGCTGCGGCCGTGGATCTGGAACGCGCTGACATTGATGGTGCCGCCCTGCAGCCCGAAAACGCGGCCGAGATCGAGGCCGAGGCTCGCCTCGGTGACCCCGTCATAGGCGGCGCCATGATGGATGCCGCCGGTCGGGTTGCCGAACACCTCGCTGATCTCGCTCAGCCCGAAGCTCACCCCGTACTGCCCGAGCCATGGCCGCACGCCCCAGACAGGGCCGAGCAGGTTGCTGGCGCTGGTCTGCGCCCTGGCCGCCACCGGAACGCCGATGCCGATCGAGCAGGCCAGTCCCAGTGTCCACAGCCTCGTCACAATCGCCACGTGACCTCCTCGCGAAACGAGCGGTTCCACTCGTTAATGCAAATCATTTGCAACTAGGGTCTAGAAGACGCCGCCCGGGACGTCAACCGGGCAGCCGGGGACGGCGCCTGGTCGGCACCGAGTCGAAGGCCGGCGCCGCAAGCGCCCAGGTCGTCGGACGGTTGCATCATCGGGCCGGGACCGGGACCGCCGGATCGCGTAGAGATCGCTCGTCAGGCAGACGGCAGGGGCGGATCGGGCGTGCAGAGCTGGGTGGAACGTCAGGCGGAGCTCGCCAGCCTCGCGGAGCGGCAGCTGTTCTTCGTCGACGGCCAGCCACGCTCCGGCACGACGTGGCTGCAGCAGATGCTCGATGGTCATCCCGAGATCTGCTGTCGCGGCGAGGCGATGTTCCGTGATCATCTGGCGATGCCGCTCGACCGCGTCATGCGGGCGCGCCACCAGGAGCTCCACAACAGGAACAGCTCGATCTTCGCCCATACCGGCGGCTATCCGCTCCCGGTGGCCGACGACACCCAGTTCCTGGTCGGCACCGGCATCATGCTGGCCTTGCGGCAGCAGAGCCTCGGGCAGGACTGCCGGGCGATCGGCGAGAAGACGCCGGGGAACCTGTTCTTCTTTCCCCAGCTGAAGTCGCTGTTCCCGGACAGCAAGCTGATCGGCATCGCGCGCGACCCGCGCGACGTCATCACGTCGAACTGGCATCGGTTCCAGGCCAAGGCCGGCGACGACGAGGCGGCGAGGATGGCGTTCGTCCAGCAGGTCCTGCCGATGGCGGACCAGTGGATGCGAACGATGCTGGCCTACAGGGACAGGTTCCCCGACAGCTACCGGATCGTGACCTACGAGACGCTGCTGAGCGCGCCCGAGCCGGCGCTGGCGCGGCTGTTCGGCTTCCTGGGCGTGTCCGACAGCCCGGACATCGTGGCCGACTGCATCGCGCGCACCTCGTTCCAGCGCCTGACCGGCGGCCGCGAGCCCGGGGTGGCGGAGAACGGGTCGTTCCTCCGCAAGGGCATCGCCGGCGACTGGCCGTCCACCCTGACGCCTGCAATGAACGCGGTCGTGCTGGGCAGGCTCGGCTGGTGCTTCCCGCATTTCGGCTGGAACCCAGAAGCAGACGCCGCCTCCCCTGCCCGCGACCGGCTCAGCCCGTGACGACGTCCGCGGCCGGCCCCTCGACCAGCATGCCATCACGGTGAGATCGCCGAGGATGTCGCGCACCAGCGTGCGGGTGAAGCCCACGCTGCCGGCTCCGATGACGGCAACCTTCACGAAATCTCCTTCAGGCAGGCTGTGGCGACCCGGCTGCAGTGTCGGTCGCCGTCCCGGAGACCAGGGCACAGTGGAGTGGATTCCGGTTGCAGAGGGCGAAAGCGCGACTGCGGCCATCAATGCATCACATGGCCTCATGACCGCACAGACCAGACGGCACGATTTCTAAGTGTCGCCAACTTCCAGCATGAAACCTTCTTCAACGAGTACAATGAAATCCTGAAAACCGGAGAGCAACAGACAATGTCCCAGCAGGATCAGATCGAGACGTTCCACCGGATAGCAGCCAAGCATCAAGGCAATTCGGTCCAGGCGCGTGATTGACTTCAGTGCATTCGATGTTTGTCTTGATCGATCATTTCAAGATCACGCCTTGCCAAGCCTGAACGGCCGCGAGGTCCTGGGCAGGAGCTCAAGAACTTGGGCTTGATGGCGGCGCTGCCGGAGCGGAGCATCGCCTGGCGGTGCCGGACGGCACGATGACGACGACAGCCGTGGCCTACGCGTTCGCAAGGCGGCTGGCCGACGATCTGCCGGCCCTGCGCTGCGGCTTCGTCGATGCGCACCACGTCATCAAGGTGTTCCGCCGCTTCTTCGGCATCACGTCGAGGGATCTTCACCGCAGCGGCAGGTTCGGCGGCTTGCGGCCGCCGGGGCGCAGGCCCCAGCCGGCGCAGTCTCCGGGAGACCGCCGTCAGTCGGCCGCCTCCGCGTAGGTGTCGACCGACGGGCAGGAGCAGACCAGATTGCGGTCGCCGTAGCTGTTGTCGAGCCGGCCAACCGGCGGGAAGTACTTGTCGGCGCGCACGCCGCCGGGGAAGCATCCCGTCGCTCGGTCATAGGGCCGGTGCCAGTCGGTGGCGGCCAGGTCGCGCAGCGTGTGCGGGGCGTGGCGGAGCGGCGACCCGGCCGCCGGGATGCGCGCCTCCTCGACGGCGCGGATCTCGTCGCGGATCGCCAGCATGGCGTCGCAGAAGCGGTCGAGCTCGGCGCGGCTCTCGGACTCCGTCGGCTCGACCATGAAGGTGCCCGCGACCGGGAAGCTGACGGTGGGCGCATGGAAGCCGTGGTCGATCAGGCGCTTGGCGATGTCGTCGACGGTGATGCCGGAGCGGTCCTTGAACGGGCGCAGGTCGATGATGCATTCATGCGCGACCCGCCCCTGCGCGCCGCGGAACAGCACCTCGTAGGCGCCTTCCAGACGGTGGACGATGTAGTTGGAGTTCAGGATCGCCACCTGCGTGGCGCGACGCAGCCCGTCCGCTCCCATCAGCAGCATGTAGGCCCAGGAGATCGGCAGGATCGAGGCCGAGCCATAGGGAGCGGCCGAGACCGCATGCTCGCCGCCGGCTTCGGGGCGTCCGGGCAGGAAGGGAGCAAGGTGGGCGCGCACGCCGATCGGGCCCATGCCGGGGCCGCCGCCGCCATGCGGGATGCAGAAGGTCTTGTGCAGGTTGAAGTGGCTGACGTCGGCGCCGTAACGGCCGGGGCGGGCGAGGCCCACCTGGGCGTTGAGGTTGGCGCCGTCGAGATAGACCTGGCCGCCGGCCGCATGCACCAGGTCGCAGATCTCGCGCACCTTCTCCTCGAACACGCCGTGGGTCGAGGGATAGGTGATCATGATCGCGGCCAGCCGGTCGCGGTTGGCGTCGATCCGGTTCTGCAGGTCGGCGATGTCGACATTGCCTTCGCGGTCGCAGCCGACCACGACGACGCGCATCCCGGCCATCTGCGCCGAGGCCGGGTTGGTGCCGTGCGCGGAGGCGGGGATCAGGCAGATGTCGCGCTCGGCGTGCCCCTGCGCGCAGTGGTAGCCGCGGATCGCCAGCAGGCCGGCATATTCGCCCTGCGCCCCGGAGTTGGGCTGCAGCGACACGTTGTCGTAGCCGCTGATCGCGCACAGCCTGGCCTCCAGGTCGGCGAACAGCTCGGCATATCCCGCAGCCTGGTCGGCCGGCGCGAAGGGATGCAGGTCGCAGAAGCCGGGCCAGGTGATCGGCACCATCTCGACGGTGGCGTTCAGCTTCATGGTGCAGGAGCCGAGCGGGATCATGGTGCGGTCAAGCGCCAGATCGCGGTCCGACAGCCGGCGCAGATAGCGCAGCATCTCGGTCTCGGACCGGTGCTCGTGGAACACCGGATGGGTCATGAACGGCTGCGTACGTTGCAGCGCGTCAGGGATCGACGCCACCGTCTGCAGCGACGTCTCCGACACGGCGTTTCCGCCTGCCGCGCGCCAGACCGCACGCACGGTGTCGGGCGTCGTGGTCTCGTCGAGCGCGATGCCGATGCGGCCTGCGTCGAGCCGGCGCAGGTTGATGCCGTCGGCGCGCGCCGCGTCGATGATCGCATCGGCACGCTCGCCGGCCACGATCGTGACGGTGTCGAAGAACTCCGCCGCCTCGACCGGCAGGCCCAGCGCGCCGAGCCCGGCCGCCAGCACCTGCGTCAGGCGGTTCACCCGCCGGGCGATGGCGGCAAGCCCGTCCGGGCCGTGATAAACCGCGTACATCGAGGCGATCACCGCCAGCAGCACCTGCGCGGTGCAGATGTTGGAGGTCGCCTTCTCGCGGCGGATATGCTGCTCGCGCGTCTGCAGCGCCAGCCGGTAGGCGGGCAGGCCGGCGCTGTCGATCGAGACGCCTACCAGCCGGCCGGGCATCGAACGCTTCAAGGCGTCGCGCACCGCCATGTAGGCGGCATGCGGACCGCCATAGCCCATCGGCACGCCGTAACGCTGCATCGAGCCGATGGCGATGTCGGCACCCAGCGCGCCGGGCGGGGTGAGCAGGATCAGGGCGAGCGGATCGGCTGCCATCGCCACCAGGGCGCCGGACTGGTGCAGGCGGGCGATCAGGGCGCGATGGTCACGGATGCGGCCGCGCGTGTCGGGATACTGCAGCAGGGCGCCGAACACCGGCGTCTGCCCGGCCTCGTGCTCGAGGTCGGACACGATCAGCGCGATGCCGAGCGGCTCGGCGCGGGTGCGCAGCACCGCCAGGGTCTGCGGATGACAGCCGGCATCGACCAGGAACGACTTCGACTTCGACTTGGCCATGCGCGCGCAGAGCGTCATCGCTTCTGCCGCCGCCGTGGCCTCATCGAGCAGGGACGCGTTGGCGACATCGAGCCCGGTGAGGTCGCAGACCAGCGTCTGGAAGGTGAGCAGCGCCTCCAGCCGGCCCTGGCTGATCTCGGGCTGGTAGGGGGTGTAGGCGGTATACCAGGCCGGGTTCTCCAGGATGTTGCGCTGGATCACGCCGGGCAGAATGGTGCCGTGATAGCCCTGGCCGATCAGCGAGGTCAGCACCTGGTTGCGGTCGGCGACCGCGCGGAGCTTCGCCAGCACCTCGGGCTCGGTGAGGCCATCGCCCAGGCCGGCCTGACCGAGCCAGTCGGCCTCGGCCAGCCGGATCGAGGCCGGCACGGTTTCCCGGGTCAGGGTTTCCAGGTCGGCGGCACCGACCGCCTCGAGCATGGCGGCGATCTCGGCCGCGTCCGGACCGATATGCCGCTGGGCGAAGGAATCGGCCGGGGCCTGCGTGTCGGTCCAGAGTCCGGTGTCAATCATGATGCTGTCCTGTTGCCGGAAACCGGCGCCGACGGTGCTAGCGCTTGTAGGTGGGAGAGATGAACGGCATCGGGCTGACCGTCACCGGGATGTGCCGGCCGCGCAGCTCCGCCATCAGCGACGTGCCGGGCTGCGACAAGGCGAGCTGGACGTAGCCCATGGCGACGGGCGCCTGCAGGGTCGGCCCGAACGCGCCGGAACTGACATGGCCGACACACACGGTCGGCTCGCCCGGCACGAACAGCTCGGCGCCGGCGCGCAGCGGCGCGCGCCCGTCCGGCCGCAGGCCGACGCGCCGCCTTAGCGGGGCGTCCATCAGCTGGCCGAGGATGATCTCAGCGCCCGGAAAGCCGCCGGCCCTGGCACCGCCGTAGCGGCGGCTCTTCTGGATCGACCAGTCGAGCCCAGCCTCGACCGGCGTCGTGGTGGTGTCGAGGTCGACGCCGTAGAGGCACAGCCCCGCCTCGAGGCGCAGGCTGTCCCGCGCGCCGAGGCCGATCGGCAGCACGCCGGGCCGGGCCAGCAGCCGGCGCACGATGGCCTCGGCGTGGTCGGCCGGCAGGCCGATCTCGTAGCCGTCCTCGCCGGTGTAGCCGGAACGCGATACCGTGCAGGCCTGACCGTCGATGGTGACGGTGCGGATGTCCATGAAGCGCATCGCCGCCACCTCGGGCGCCAGCGCCGACAGGGCCGCTTCCGCGCCGGGACCCTGCAGCGCGACCAGCGCGCGATCGGCCAGGAACTCGATCCGGCAGACATCGGCCAGATGCTGCTGCAGGTGCGCCAGATCGGTGACCTTGCAGCCGGCATTGACCACCAGGAACAGCGCGTCGCCCAGATTGGCGACGATCAGGTCGTCCAGGATGCCGCCGCTGTCGTTGGTCAGCAGCCCGTAGCGCTGGCGGCCTGCCGCCAGCGACGCGAAGTCGGCCGGCACCAGCCGCTCCAGCGCCAGGGCGACGTCGCGCACGTCGCTCGACAGCGGACGCAGCAGGATCTGGCCCATGTGCGACACGTCGAACAGGCCGCAGGCGGCGCGCACGTGCAGATGCTCGGCCATGATGCCGGCAGGATACTGCAGCGGCATGTCGTAGCCGGCGAACGGCACCATGCGGCCGCCGAGCTCGAGATGCAGCGCGTGCAGCGAGGTGCGGGACGCGGGCTCCCGGGTCAGGGTGGCGACGTCGGCCACGCTCAGGCAGCCCGGGCGATGGCGGCGGGGTAGAGCGGGTGGCGCGCACACAGGGCTCGCACCGCCCCCCGCGCCGTCGCCTCGGCGGCAGCGTTGTCGTCCGGGTTCTGCCGCAGCCCGTCCAGCACGTCGGCGATCAGGTTCGCCACCTGCCGGAACTCGGCCTCGCGGAAGCCGCGCGTGGTGGCGGCGGGCGAGCCCAGGCGGATGCCGCTGGTCTGCGCCGGAGGCAGCGGATCGTAGGGGATGCCGTTCTTGTTGCAGGTCAGGCCCGCGCGCTCGAGCGACGCCTCGGCGGCCTTGCCGGTCAGGCCGGCGCGGCGCAGGTCGAGCAGCACCAGATGGGTGTCGGTGCCGCCGGTGACGAGCTCGTGGCCGCGCGCCACCAGTCCCTCCCCCAGCGCCCGGGCGTTCGCCACCACCTGGGCAGCGTAGTCCTTGAAGTCCGGCCGCAGGGCCTCGGCGAACGCCACCGCCTTGGCGGCGATCACATGCATCAGCGGGCCGCCCTGCATGCCGGGGAACACGGCGGAGTTGAACTTCTTGGCCAGCGCCTCGTCATTGGTGAGGATCATGCCGCCGCGCGGGCCGCGCAGCGTCTTGTGCGTGGTGGTGGTGGCGACGTGGGCGTGCGGGAACGGGCTCGGATGCGCCCCGCCCGCGACCAGGCCTGCGAAATGCGCCATGTCGACCATCAGCAGCGCGCCCACCGCGTCGGCGATGGCGCGGAAGCGGGCGAAGTCGATCCGGCGCGGGATCGCCGAGCCGCCGGCGATGATCAGCTTGGGCGAATGCTCGCGGGCCAGCGCCTCGACCTGCTCGTAATCGAGCAGCCCGTCCTCGCGACGGACGCCGTACTGCACCGCGTTGAACCACTTGGCCGACACCGTCGGCTTGGCGCCATGGGTCAGGTGGCCGCCGGCGTCGATCGCCATGCCGAGGAAGGTCTCGCCGGGCTTGAGCAGCGCCATCATCACCGCGGCATTGGCCTGGGCGCCGGAATGCGGCTGCACGTTGGCGTAGCCGCAGCCGAACAGCTGGGTGGCGCGCTCGATGGCGGCCGTTTCCACCACGTCCATCTGCGCGCAGCCGCCATAGTAGCGACGGCCGGGATAGCCCTCGGCATACTTGTTGGTCAGCACCGAGCCCTGGGCGGCCAGCACCGCGGGCGAGACGATGTTCTCGCTGGCGATCAGCTCGATGCCCTCGTCCTGGCGGACGAGCTCGGCGTCGAGGGCGCCTGCGATCAGCGGGTCGTCGGAGAGGGCGCGGGCGAAGAAGTCGGACATGGGGCTTGATCCTCTCAGCATTCGACGAAGTTCACGGGCAGCACGGGGGCAGTTCCGCCGGCCACGTTGACGGCGAGGCCGCCGAGGCTGGTTTCCTTGTATTTCGAGCGCATGTCCTCGCCGGTCTGGCGCATGGTCTCGATCACCGCATCCAGGGACACGATGTGCTGGCCGTCGCCGCGCAGCGCAAGGTAGGCGGCGTTGATCGCCTTGATCGCGCCCATGGTGTTGCGCTCGATGCAGGGCACCTGGACCAAGCCCCCGATCGGGTCGCAGGTCAGGCCGAGATTATGCTCCATGCCGATCTCGGCGGCGTTCTCGATCTGCGCGTTCGAGCCGCCCAGCACGGCGCACAAGCCCGCGGCCGCCATCGAGCAGGCCACGCCGACCTCGCCCTGGCAGCCCATCTCGGCCGCCGAGATCGAGGCGCGCTTCTTGTAGAGAAAGCCGATCGCCGCCGCGGTCAGCAGGAACAGGCGGGCGCCCTGGTCGGTCGGGTCCGGCGTGAAGGTCTCGTAGTAGCGCAGCACGGCCGGAAGCACGCCGGCCGCCCCGTTGGTGGGTGCCGTGACCACGCGGCCGCCGGCGGCGTTCTCCTCGTTCACCGCCAGCGCCCACAGGCTGACCCACTCGAACGCCAGCTGTGCCGGCGCATGCGCGTGGTCCAGCGGCATCAGGGCCGCATGAATGTCGCGCGCCCGCCTGCGCACCCGCAGCCCGCCGGGCAGCTCGCCGGTGCCGCGGCAGCCGCGCGCGATGCAGGCGGACATGGCCGCCCGCACCGCGTCGAGGAAGGCATCGGTTTCGGATGCCTCCCGCCAGGCGGTCTCGTTTGCCGCAACCAGCGCGCCGATCGACAGGCCGGCGCGCTCGCTCTGCATCAGCAGCTCAGCGCCGGAGCCGAAAGGATGGGGCTGCGCGACGCTGGCCGGCTCCGGCCGCGTGCCGGCCGCGATCACCACCCCGCCGCCGATCGAGTGGTAGTGGCATTCGAGCGCGTCGCCGCCGGCAAAGCGGCAGGCCAGGCTGAGCGTGTTGGGGTGGCCGGGATGGAAGGTGGCGCGGTCGAAGACCACGTCCCGATCAGGGTCGAACGGCACCGGCGCGCGACCCGCCAGCGCCAGCCGGCCGGAGCCGGAGACCGCCGACAGCAGCGCCGGAACGGCATCCGGGTCCAGGGTCTCGGGTGCCCAGCCGGCGAGGCCGAGGATCACGGCGGTATCGGTGGCGTGGCCCTTGCCGGTCAAAGCGAGCGAGCCGAACAGGCGGCAGGACACGGAGATCGGCACGCCCTGCTCAAGCGCCCGGGACGCGAACGAGCGGGCGGCGCGCATCGGGCCGACGGTGTGCGAACTCGAAGGGCCGATGCCGATCGTGTAAAGGTCGAGGACGCTGATGGCCTGGGCGTGACCCATGGCGGCCGACCGCGCCTTGCCGACTAGATCAGGCACCTGGACCGGCTCGGTTCGCGCAGTACGCATGGCGCCTCCATGGCCGGAAGCCCGGCCTGTTTGCGCCCCTTCTGTCGGTTTGCCTGAGATCGTTATCCCGTCGGCGGACGCGATCCCGCTTGCACGGGGCGCCTCTTTCCAGAAGTTCGAGTCGAGCGGTCCTTTTGCCTGAGAGTTTCCGGGGCGGTTGCTCCTTCGGCGCCGGCTCTCGCCGGTCTCTCCCACATCGACGGTCGGAACGTCGCAGCCGCGTGCGGGGAAGTCAACGCAATTGCGGCTGGCGCTGCAGGCGCCCGACCCTGATGGCTGCCTGCGGCATTCGACGTGAGGCTCTGCAGGACCCGCCGTTGGACTGCCTGCTCAGGCGCCCTCCAGCAGACCGGTCGTGCCCGGGTCGGGCACGCCGCCGAAATGGCCATCGAGCGCCTCACGGAAGGCGGCAGCCGCGGGATCGGCGGCGGCGAACAGGCTCATCGAGGAGTGGAACTTCAGATCATCCGGACTGCCGAGGATCTGGTTGATCGACCGCCCCTCGACCGCATTGACCAGCAGGGTGCACTCGACCAGGCGCGGCCCGAGCAGCGGATGGGCCAGGTAGGCGCGGGCCTCGTCCAGGCCGGCGATGCCGTAATGCCGGGCCATGGCGCTATGGCCGAGGCCGCGCAGCTGCGGGAACACGAACCACATCCAATGCGATCGCTTGGCGCCGGCGGCAAGCTCGCGTCGCACCTGGTCCAGGACCGGCTCCTGCGCCTGGACGAAGCGGTCGAGATCGAAGAGGTCGGTCATGGCCGCCATGCTCCATCAGCCATCGGTTGCAAGACCGGACGGTCGATCAGGAACCCGGCTTCTCGACCAGGGACGCATACAGGTCGCGCGTGGTCTGGGCGATAGCATGCCAGCTGAAATGCTCGATCACCCGGCGCCGTCCCGCCTCGCCATAGCGTCGGCGCAGCTCCGGGTCGCGGCCGAGCCGGTTGATGGCGTCGGCGAGGCGCGCGGAAAAGGCGGCAGGATCCTCGGGGTCGAACGTGCCCGGCTGCAGCGCCGGATCGACCAGCAGGCCGGTCTCGCCGGGAACCACCACCTCCGGGATGCCGCCGACAGCGGAGGCCACCACGGCCGTCTCGCAGGCCATTGCCTCCAGGTTGATGATCCCGAACGGCTCGTAGACGGACGGGCAGCAGAAGATCGCGGCCTCGGAATAGAGCTTGATGGTGTCGGCGCGCGGCAGCATCTCCCTGATCCAGATGACGCCCGGACGGACGGCGGCGACCCGCGCCACGCCCTCCTCCATCTCCCGGCCGATCTCGGGCGTGTCGGGCGCTCCGGCGCACAGCACGACCTGGAGATGGGCATCGAGGGCCGGAAGCGCGTTCACCAGATGGATGATGCCCTTCTGGCGGGTGATGCGTCCGACGAACAGCACGAACGGCCGGGCGGCGTCGATGCCGTAACGTGCCAGCACGTCGCTGCCGGGGGTCGGGCGGTATTCGTCCGGATCGATGCCGTTATGGATCACGTGGATGCGCTCGGCCGGCACGTCGAACAGGCGCAGCACGTCCTGCCTTGTTTCGCGCGAGACGGCGATGATGGCGTCGGCGGATTCGATCGCGATGCGCTCCATCCAGGCGCTGAGATGGTAGCCGTTGCCGAGTTGCTCGACCTTCCACGGCCGCAGCGGCTCGAGCGAATGGATGGTGAGCACGAACGGCACGCCCCACAGCTTCTGCGCGAGCAGGCCGCCCATGTCGGTATACCAGGTGTGGCAATGCACGATGTCGGAGTCGAGCCGGTCCTTGGCCATCACCAGGCTGCGCGCCAGCGCGTCGACCGCGCCCACATAGCGCGGATCGGTGTTGCGGCCGGTCTCGTCCCACTGCCCGTAGCCCTTCACCGTCAGATGCGGCTCGGCGCGGTCCTGGTCGCCGAAGCAGCGCACCTCGACATCGAGCAGCGACGACAGCGCCCGGCTGAGATACTCGACATGGACACCGGCGCCGCCATAGATCGAGGGCGGATATTCCTTGGTCAGGATGGTGACCTTGTTGAGCTTTTTCATCGCGGATCCGCTGGCAGGGAAGGGTGCCGGCCCGGCATCAAAGCTTCAGCCGCTCGATCATCGGCTGCGTGATCAGGCAGACGCCCGTCTTGGTGCGGGTGAAGCGGGCGCCGTCCAGTTCCGGATCCTCGCCGACCACCAGCCCCGCCGGGATGCGCACGCGGCTGTCGATGACGACGTTGCGCAGGCGAGCGCCCCGCGCGATGTCGACATTGGGCAGGATGACGGCATTCTCGATGTCGGCATAGGAGTGGACGCGCACGTTGGTCGAGAGCAGGGAGCGGCTGACCCGGCTGCCGCTGACGATGCAGCCGCCGGCGACCAGGGAGTCGATCGCCGAGCCGCGGCGTCCCTCGTCATTATGGACGAACTTGGCGGGCGGGACGATTTCGCCATAGGTCCAGATCGGCCATTCCTTGTCATAGAGGTTCAGGCCGGGAAGCGGGTCGCACAGGTCGATGTTGGCCTGCCAGTAGGCATCGATGGTGCCGACGTCGCGCCAGTACGGCTCCGAGTCGGTCTCGGTGGTGACGCAGGACCGTGAGAAGCGGTGGGCGATCGCCTTCCCGTTGGCCACGATGTCGGGGATGATGTCCTTGCCGAAGTCCCGGCTGCTGTCGGGCTTGGCCGCGTCCTTGCGAAGCTGGTCGATCAGGAACTTGGTGTCGAAGACATAGATGCCCATGCTGGCCAGCGCGATGTCGGGCCGGTCCGGCATGCCGGGCGGATCGGCCGGCTTCTCGAGGAACGAGAGGATGCGGTCCTCGGCGTCGACATGCATGACCCCGAACGCGGTCGCCTCCAGGCGCGGGACCTCGACGCAGCCGACGGTGACGTCGGCGTTGCTGCTCACATGCTGCTGCAGCATCAGCTCGTAATCCTGCTTGTAGACATGGTCGCCCGCCAGGATGACCATGAAGCGGGGCGCGTAGCTCTCGATGATGTCGATGTTCTGGTAGACGGCATCGGCGGTGCCGACATACCAGGCATTTTCCGAAACGCGCTGACTGGCTGGCAGGATATCGAAACTCTCGTTCCGCTCCGCCCGGAAGAAGTTCCAGCCGCGCTGAAGATGGCGGATCAGCGAATGGGCCTTGTACTGCGTTGCCACCCCGATATGGCGCATGCCTGAGTTGAGGGCGTTGGACAGGGCGAAGTCGATGATGCGCGACTTGCCGCCGAAATAGACCGCCGGCTTCACACGCGTGTTGGTCAGCTCCAGCAGCCGGCTGCCTCGGCCGCCGGCAAGCACGTAGGCCATCGCGTTGCGCGACAGCGCTGCGTTCATCGACGCCGGGTTGATCATGGCCTTCTCCTGACGAGCTCACGCTTCGATCATCACGCCGGCCGTCTCAGCAGCCGAGACACTGGCTTCGACAGAGCAACGAAGTGAGGGCGCTGCTCGTAGTTCCCGCAACCTGCCATGAAACCATAGGCGCGTGTCATCCCCTGTGTTTTGTGCACCGCAGAATATTCAGGCCTGATCTCTTGACGCGACGGCAATCGAGGCACGCTCGTCGTCGTCACTTGTCTTGCCGGCTGCAGGGCCTAAGCTCATGCTTCGTTTGACCGGGCTTGATCCATCATGCGCTGCACGAGCCGCGAGCCCACTGGGTTCGACCGCGTGAAGCTGGCGCTTCCGGGGCGTGCACCGCAAGGTCTGCCGGATCACGCAGAACCGCTTCCGCCAGGGATCCGGCGATGACCAGCATCAGGATGCAAGCATGACGACGAAGACGGTGACGACCCGGGTCTATGACGGACAGAAGCCGGGCACGTCGGGCTTGCGCAAGCGGGTGCCGGTGTTCCAGCAGGAGCACTACCTCGAGAACTTCGTCCAGGCGATCTTCGACAGCCTCGAAGGCTTCCAGGGCACGACGCTGGTGGTCGGCGGCGACGGGCGCTACCACAACCGGGAAGCCGTGCAGACCATCATCCGCATGGCGGCCGCGAACGGCTTCGGCCGCATCCTGGTGGGGCGGGACGGTCTGCTCTCGACGCCGGCGGCCTCCAACATGATCCGCAAGCATGGCGCCTTCGGCGGCATCATCCTGTCGGCCTCGCACAATCCCGGCGGTCCGGACGGCGATTTCGGCATCAAATACAACATCGGCAATGGCGGTCCGGCGCCCGAGAAGATCACCGAGGCGATCTACGCCCACACGCAGACCATCACCGAGTATCGCACCCTCGACATCCCCCCAATCGAGATCGGACAGCTCGGCACCGTGCGCGTCGGCGACGCCGACTGCGTGATCGTCGATCCGGTCGCGGATTATCTGGAGCTGATGCGCTCGCTGTTCGACTTCGATGTCATCGCCGCCGCCATCCGGGATGGCTTGCGCATCCGGTTCGACTCGATGTCGGCGATCACCGGCCCCTATGCGCGCGCCATCCTCGAAGGCGAGCTCGGCAGCCCGGCCGGCACGGTGATGAATGCCGAGCCGCTGCCGGATTTCGGCGGCCATCATCCCGACCCGAACCTGATCCATGCCAAGGCGCTCCATGACATCATGATGGGGGACGACGCGCCAGATATCGGGGCGGCCTCCGACGGCGACGGCGACCGCAACCTGATCATCGGACGGGGGATCTTCGTGACCCCGTCCGACAGCCTGGCGATGCTGGCGGCCAACGCGCACCTGGCGCCGGCCTATGCGGGCGGGCTGAAGGGCATCGCGCGCTCGATGCCGACCAGCGGCGCCGCCGACCGGGTCGCCGAGCGACTCGGCGTGCCCTGCTACGTGACGCCGACCGGCTGGAAGTTCTTCGGCAACCTGCTGGATGCCGACATGGCAACGATCTGCGGCGAGGAAAGTGCCGGCACCGGATCGGACCACGTCCGCGAGAAGGACGGCATCTGGGCGGTGCTGCTCTGGCTCAACATCCTGGCGGTGCGCAAGCAGCCGGTGGCCGAGATCGTGCGCGAGCACTGGCAGCTCTACGGCCGCAACTACTATGCCCGGCACGATTACGAGGAGGTGGACGCCGACGGCGCGAACGCGCTGATGGCGGCGTTGCGCGAGCAGCTGCCGCGGCTGCCGGGACGGTCGTTCGGCGGCTTCACGGTCGGCAGCGCCGACGATTTCGCCTACACCGATCCGGTCGACGGTTCGGTCAGCACGAAGCAGGGCATCCGCATCCTGTTCGAGGACGGCTCGCGCATCGTGTTCCGCCTGTCGGGGACCGGGACGGCAGGCGCCACCTTGCGCGTCTATCTGGAGCGCTACGAGCCGGACCCGGCGAAGCAGGATGCGCCGGTCGCGGAGGCGCTGGGACGAATCATCGAGATCGCCGAGGAGATGGCCGGGATCGAGGCCCATACCGGCCGGAGCGCGCCCACCGTCGTCACCTGACGATGGACCAGGCCGGGAAGCTGTCGAAACGGCGTCGGTCGGGTTCAACCCGTCCGATGGCGCGGCCCTCCGGAGACAGGTGCTACCGATATTTGTTGTCGAGACGACAATCGGATCGATCCGTCAGCATCCGGCACTCGATCACCCCGGTGCGGATCGGCACAGCGGCGCTCCTGCATCCCAGGGTTGGACGGATATTGCATGTTTCAACTCGATCTTCTGGGATTTTGATGAAATTTCGCCGAATCGCTCATGGGTGAGAACCGGAGGTCGCCGATCTCGTAGAGGCCTCATGATGGCAAGCGACAACCTGCAGCCTGCAAACGACAACGCGCTCAGTCGGGACGCGGCGTTGTCGTTGCGGCTCCTGCACTGGTTTCTGGAAAGCCGGGAGGATGCGATTGCCGCGCTTATCGGCGTCGGCTACCGGCCCGATGCGCTTCGCGACCAGCTGATGCGCCTGATCTGCCTGAACTTTGCCGAAGGGTGCCTGTGGCGCCTTCCCGACTATCAGAAGGATCTGGACGCGCGCTGGTCACAGAGCGCCGTCGCGATGGCTGTCACGGCCCTGGATGCGGCCGATCTGATCGCAATCGACGTCAACGGCCCGAGCGCAGGCCTGATCAGACCGACCAAGCGCCTGATATCGTTCTACAACAAGAACATGCCGCAAGTCTTCGACCTGGCGAAGAAGATACTGCACGAGGTGTTGCCTGCAGATGCCGAGAACCGGCAGTAGCCGGTCAAGGCCGGCGGATGCGGCGGCAACGTCGGGCATGGGCAGCCGTGCGGCAGGATCGCCTGGCCGACCGCCTGCCTGTCCATCGTTGCCATGGGAAGATCTGCCGTGACGGTCATCTGATCGCGGGCGGTTCAATCCTGCGACGAGGGACAGCTGCCGCGGGCGATAGACGGTCCGGCCAAGCTGGCGAGACCGCAGGTTCCGCATGATCCGGCATCCCGCACGCGTCCGCGGCGCCGGGGATCCTGCCCGGGTCGGCGCCCGATGCCCGTTTCACAACGACATGCAGCCTTCATGCGCGCGCCATATTTCCGGTGTCTGACTCCCTGAGGGGCATTTGCTCCCACGGAGAGTGACGATGAAGCGCTACAGACATCGGGTTGCCGGGGCGTTCGCCCTGCTGCTCGCGGCAACCACCCTCGCGGGCTGCGGCTGTGGTCCGTTCGGCCTCAGCTGGTGCGGCCGGCACGGCGGCTATGGTGGTGGCTATCGCGGTGGCCCGGGCTGGCACTGACGCGCGGCGGCGTCCGCAGGAGGAGGCAGCATGACGCTCGTTCGGCCCTGGCACCTGACGCGGCGCCAGGTCGGGGTCGTCCTGATCCTTGCCCTGCTGTCGGCCTGCACCCCTCCCCCGCAGGCAACCGACCCGCTATCCCTCGGCCCGGCATCTGATCAGGGTCCGGCCGCGTCTCCGTCGCCCGACATCGGCGCGCGGCGTGCGCCACCGCGGTTCGGCGGCGCGCCGGGTTATCGAAGTGCCGGTTCCGCTGACGGGACGCCATCCGCGACCGGTTCCATGTCGATCGGCGCCGGCGGACCCTGAGGACGGCGATGGGCGCTGGCGGCGAAGGTTGCTAGAAGCGCCCGGTGTTCCACGACACGAAGCATCGAGGAGAGCGACATGGACGTGCAGACCATCGACCGGCAGTACGAGCAGCTGCAGAACCAGTCGCAGCAGACCGTCCAGGCGCTGCAGACGCTGGGCGGCAAGCTGCAGGCGGCGGCCCAGGGCGGCGATCAGCAGGCCCGGGAATGGCTTCTCGACCTGCGCGAGCTGGCGCTCGCCTTCCGTTCCGAGCAGGATCAGGTCTCGACCCTGCTGCAGGCGCTGCACGGTTTCGTCGCCAACGAGGCCCAGATCCAGAACCAGGCGGCTGCCGCTCCGCCACAGCAGCAGGGCGGATGGGGCCAGAACCCGTCCTTCGCGCCGCAGCAGCAGCCGGTCTATCCGCAACCCCAGCAGGGCTTCGCTGCGCCACAGCAGCAGGGCGGCGGAATGCTGGGCGGCTTCCTCAACTCAGGCTTCGGCCGGGCCATCGAGATGGGTGCAGGCTTCGGGATCGGCGACGATCTGATCAACAAGATCTTCTGAGCTCCAGAGCTGCGGGTCGAAGCATGGTTGTGGTCCATCGCCAATCCGTCGCCGGGCTGCTCGGCGCAGCACTCGGCTCGATCGCCGCCATCGCCTCCGCCCATGCGGGCGACGCTGCGATCGCGATGCGTGGACAGGGAGTCCAGATCTATCGGTGCGAGCCGTCGGCAGACGGGTTCGCCTGGCATCCGAAGGGTCCGGAGGCGGTGCTTTACGATGCCGCCGGCGCGAAAGTCGGCACCCACTTCGCAGGTCCGACCTGGCGGGCGAACGATGGCAGCAGCGTGGTGGGGGAAGTCGTGGCGTCCAGCGCCTCGCCCGATGCGGACGCGGTGCCCTGGCTGGTGCTGCGTGCCAGGTCGCATGCCGGCGCCGGCGCCTTCGCGTCCACCACCTTCATCGCGCGCGTGCGTACGGCCGGCGGGGCCGCTCCGGCCCGGGGCTGCGATCCAGGGCATGCCGGGCTGGAAAGCCGCGTTCCGTACAGCGCCACCTACATGCTGTTCCGGCAGGCGGGGCCGGCGCCGTGACGGCGATCCACCTGCCGGCCGCCGGACCGCTGGTCCGGGCTGCCTGGCGCCACGGCTACGGCTACGCGCCGACCGGCTACGGCATGCACCACGCCTATGGCGGCGGCAGCTGGATCGCGCACATGGTGGTGTCGTCGATCGTGCATGGGCTGATCTACGGCATCATCTTCCGGGTGCTGCGCCACATGAGCCTCGGCGAGATCGTGCTGCTGGCCGTGCTGGTGATCGGCGGGCTCTATGTGTGGAACCGGAACCGGGACGCCCGACGATGGTGAGGGTCAGCCTGTGCCGTAACGCGCGACCGGGGCGATCTCGCACACATAATCCCCCGCCTTCGGACCATGGCCCTCGACCCTGAGAAGCCGGTCCTCCACGCAGGTGAAGGTCTGGAAGGCGGTCGTGAAGTCGAGATGATACAGCCTGATGTCGAGCGTCGCGGTCTTGAAGACGACGATCTCGCCGGTGTCGCCATCGACGTGGCTGAGCATCACCCGGGTCCGGTCCGAGACCGTGCCGAGACGGGAGCTCATGGTGACGCGGGCCTCGAAGATCAGCCGGCCGAGATCGTCGGGTTCGACCGCCACCCGGGCGCTGAAGATCTGCAGCTGGGCGTGGCTGCCAGCCTGCTGGGCCTTGCTGTTCGCCAAATCCCGTCGCCTCCGCTGGCCGACCTCGCCCGGTTCGGGTTCGCGCCGCCGATGCTCGTCTGCCGGCATCACGTCCTGCCCAGGTCGCGCCCCACCAGCCCCAGCACGGTCTCGTCCGTCATGTCGGCGTCCGGATGGCGGCCAAGCCGGTCTTCGGCTTCGGCCTCGCTGATCGCATAGTCGACCATCAGCAGCGTGATCAGCCGCCAGTGGTGCAGCCAGAGGTCGTTCACCAGCCTCCGGTTGCCGTCGCGAGGGGTCTCGCCGATCGCCAGCACCTTCGAGGCCAGCCATGCGCGATCGAAGGAACGCATGGCCTGCGGCGTGAACACGAACAGGGCCCGGCCGGAAACGCGCAGCCTGCCGCAGGCCGGGCAATCGAAGTCGACGTGCGTCTTCCTCTCGTCCGCGAGCCGGGCCGGCTGGTCGCAGATGAAGCAGGCGACCGAGGCCATCAGCTGCCGCGACCGCGACGCGACGGGGTTCTGGACATCAGCACGTCGCTCGCATCCTCTCCAAGCAGCCGGAGCTGCGACGGCGGGGGACCGGAAGGCTCCGAGGCCGGCTCCTCCAGCGACACCGGCCAGAAGCACTCGACCTGCCCATCATCGCCGCGGAGCGCCAGGAACACCACCCGCTCCACCCCGCCGCCCGCCGTGGCCTCGAGCGCCAGCCGGAACACCAGCCCCTCGGCCTGCGCCTCGCCAAGCGCCATGCTGAGCTGCTGCGCCTCGATGATCTGGCGGCGCAGCGTGCGGCTGGTCGGCTCGTCGGCGGAGCCGCGGAAGAACCGCACCGGCACGGTCTCGATCAGGAACACGAAATGGTGGCTCTGGTCGAGCAGCGTCAGCCAGTTGTAGGTGCCGCGCTCGGCGGCGCGGCGCAGGCGCTGCCGGCCGAACGCATAGGCCCGGCAGCCGACCGACCAGGTGTCGTCGCCCATCTCGAACGAGGCCATCTTCACCGCATCGCGCCTGGCATGCGCGAGCAGCAGCGCGCAGACGCGCAGCCGGTCCTCGGTCAGCGCCGGATGGATCTCCCAGGGCAGCACGTCCGCAGCCAGCGGGGCCGGAAACAGGGGAGGCTCGGTCGGTTCAGCGGACGGTGTCACAAACGCGAGCCTAACATGGCGGCCAGGCTCGGCTAG
>CAXTZG010000002.1:0-86670 GCA_964248625.1 uncultured Acetobacteraceae bacterium
GCCGCCGTCATAGGCGTAGTTCAGCCCGAGCGCGATCGGCCCCATCGCCAGCGTGGCGATCAGCGACGGGATGCGCAGCCGGGTCACCAGCAGCCCGCTGATCGAGCCGAGCACCACGCCGGCCGCGACCGCCAGCACGATGGCCACCGGGATCGGCAGGCCGGACCACGCCATCAGCCCGGCCACCAGCACGCCCGACAGGCCGGCGATCTGGCCGACCGACAGGTCGAACTCGCCGCTCGCCACCGCCACGGTGACCCCGGACGAGATCACCATCAGCACCGAGATCTGCACCAGGATGTTGCTGATGTTGGCAGCCGACACGAAGCGGTCGCTGGCCAGCGCGAACACCACGAAGATGAGCAGGGCGGCGCCGACGGTGCCGTAGCGCGCGGCAAGCGCGCCGTGATCGAGCCGGCGCGGCTTTGCGGCGGTTGTGGTGGCGGACATCAGTTCACCTCGAGCAGGAGCCGGTCTTCGGACAGGTCGGCGCGCGGAACGCAGGTGGCAACGCGGCCGTGGGTGATGCAGTAGACGCGGTCGCACAGCGCGATCAGCTCGGAGAACTCCGCCGAGGCGATCAGCACGGCCGCCCCCTGCCGTGCCAGGTCGCGGATCAGGGCGTAGAGCTCGGCCTTGCTGCCGACATCGACGCCCTCGGTCGGATTATCCAGCAGCAGCACCGGCGGCGTCCCGGCAGCGCCGATGCGCGCCAGCCAGCGGCCGAACACCACCTTCTGCTGGTTGCCGCCGGAAAGCTGCAGAACCTCCTGGTGCGGCCCGCTGCACTTCACCCGCAGCCGGGCGACGATGTCCCGGACGGTCGCCAGCGCCGAGCCCGTGCGCACGAAGCCGTGCCGGCTGATCTGCGCCAGCGATCCGGCCAGCACGTTCTCCTCAACCGACAGGCCGCGAAAGATCGCCTTGCGCAGCCGGTCGTCGGCGACGAGGTAGATGCCGCGATCGATCGCCTCGCCGACGCTGCGCGGCAGCCGTGACAGGCCGGCAAGGCGCATGGAACCCACGGCGGCCGCAGGTCTGGCGCCGGCCAGGCATTCCAGCAGCTCGGTCTGTCCGGCGCCGAGCACGCCGGCGACGCCCACCACCTCGCCGCGACGCACCGCCAGCTCGGGCACCTCGAGGCGGCCGATGCGCAGCTCCCGGATCGACACCAGGGCATCCTCCAGTCCCGCGGCGGCGACCGCATGGCTGGTCCAGTCGGTCTCCTCGATGACGCGTCCGACCATGAGCCGGACCACCGCCGGCAGCGTGATCTCGGCCAGGCTGCCGTCATGCACCTTGCGGCCGTCCTTGAGCACCACGACGCGTTCGCACTGGGCGAACACCTCGTTCATGTGATGCGAGATGAACAGGATCCCGAGGCCGCCCTGCTTGAGGTCGGCGAGAAACGCGAACAGACGCTGCGTCTCGGCCAGCGTCAGCGAGGCGGTTGGCTCGTCGAGGATCAGGATGCGCGGCCCGGTCGCTAAGGCCTTGAGGATGTCGAGGATCTTGAGCTCGCCCAGGCTCAGCGTGTCGCATTCGACCGAGAGGTCGATGCGCACGCCGAACCGGTCGGCCAGCGCCTGTGCCGCCGCGGCGAGCGCGCGGGTGTCGATCAGGCCGCCGCGCAGAGGCTCGCGTCCGAGCATGATGTTCTCGGCACCGGTCAGCGGCCGGATGATCGCCACCTGCTGGTGCGCCACCGCGATCCCGGCTGCGAGCGCATCGGCGACGCGGCGGAACTGCACCGCCTTGCCATCGACCAGCAGGCTGCCCGTGTCGGGCATCATCGCGCCGCAGACGATCTTGACCAGGGTCGACTTGCCCGCACCATTGGCACCGACCAGGGCCAGCATCTCGCCTGCCCGCAGCTCCATGTCGACGTCGGCGAGTGCCGGGATGCCGGCATAGCTCTTGCCGATGCCCCGCGCCTGCAGCAGCGTCCGGCCGGGGATCACGGCAGGCGTCGCGGACAGCGCGGCCGTGCGCCCCGGCATCCGGTTCAGGCCTTCATGCCGGCCAGCGCCCGGTCCCGGTAGATGTAGTAGAGGTCGGTCGCCTCGTAGGTGGGCTTGCCCTGCGCCGGGATATTGATCCCGTTGACCAGCAGGGGTGCCGGGAACTCGACGGTCGGCACCGGCACCACCTCCTTGGCCGGCCGGCCCTTGCCGACGATCTCGTTGATCAGCCAGCCGGTATAGGCGCCCCAGACCTCGAAGGCCTGGGCGGTGGTGGCCTTGAGCGGGTAGGTCGGATCGCGCATGCGCTCGATCGCGGTGGACTGGCCGTCGGCCGAGACCACGAACACCCTGTCCTGCATGTTGCGCGACTTGATGACCTCGGCCGCCGCCATGCCGGGCTCGTCCCACGGACACCAGATCGCGTCGAGATCGTTGCCGTAGCGGGCGAGCCAGTCATTCACCACGTTCTGCGTGGTCTCGTAGAAGGCGGAATACTGGATCACCCGATCGGCCTCGAGCGTGATCCACTCGTTCTCGGTCAGCACCGCGCGCATGACCTTGCCGCGCTTGCGCGTGCCGTGATGGAAGTTGGCGACCACGGCGCAGATGTTGGCCTTCTGCTTGCCCTCGCCGAGCAGCCTGTCGACCATGTACTGGGTGTACTGGCCGCCCATCACCCAGTTGTTGCTGGTGATGTCGGCGATCGCCGGCGACTGCCAGCCGCTGTCGAGGCTGAAGAACGGGATCTTGGAGGTCGTGAGATCGTCGAGCGCGCTGTGCGCCGCGGTCAGCGTGCCGTACATCACCAGGATGGCGTCGGACTTGGCGGTGATGGCGTTCTCC
Organism: uncultured Acetobacteraceae bacterium; assembly: GCA_964248625.1. Lineage (GTDB taxonomy): Bacteria > Pseudomonadota > Alphaproteobacteria > Acetobacterales > Acetobacteraceae > Lichenicola. The sequence continues at coordinate 2,808 of CAXTZG010000002.1, forward strand.
ACCTGGCTGACCAGCGTGCCGGGATCGCCCTTGGCGTCGGTCATGTTGACCTCCCAGCTCTTGTCGAGCCCGGTCGCCTTCAGCCACTGCTGGAACCCGGCCCAGCTCCGCTGATCGGACTGCGCCGACATCTGCTGTGCCACCACGGCAAGCTTCACCGGCCTCGCCTTCGTCTGGGCCTGCGCCGGCGTGCTGCCGAACGCGAACTGCGCCAGCTGGGCGCCGCCGGCTGCAACCGCGCCCGCGCCAAGGCCGCGCAGCAGGCTGCGGCGTGTCGGCTGTATGATCCTTGAGTCGTTGCTCATCGATTGTTCCTCCCTGATGTTGCGACGTCGATCGTTATTCGAGCAGCCTCGCCACCTCCATCGGCTGGTCCCAGTGCGGCACGTGGCCGGCATCCTGGATCAGGTGGATGGCGCAGCGGCTTCCCGCCTGCACCACCTGGGTCCAGGGAATGATGCGATCCTGCACGCCCCAGACGAGGCGCACCGGCATGGCGAGCGCGCGAAGGTCGGCGGTGATGTCGACCTGCTGGCCGGTCTCGTCGACCAGCGAGTCGGCCAACCCGATCAGCCGGCCGCGCGCCAGCTCGGTCGCCAGCGCGTCGAGCTGGGCCTGCGTCAGGACCGCCGGGCGTACCACCAGGCGACGCAGCAGATGCTGCAGCGCGCCGCCGGAGCGCACGCGCACGATGCTGCGAACGAAGTCGACGTCGATCGCGCGGTCCAGCCCGACCGGCGCCAGCAGCGTCAGCCGCGCGACGCGGCCCGGCACCTGCCGTGCGGCGCGTGCCGCGATCGCGCCGCCGAGCGAATGGCCGACCAGCTCGACCGGCTCGTCGCCCAGCGTCTGCAGGAAGTCCGCCACGACCGCGGCCGCGCCGTCGATGTCCGAGGCCTCGATGCTGGTGGTGCCGTGGCCGGGAAGGTCGATGGCGGTGACCTGCCGGCCGCCACGCGTCAGCGCCGCGGCGAGGGCCGCCCAGTTCTGCACGTCCGCGGCAAGTCCGTGCAGCAGCACGATGCGCGCGCCGACGGGATCTGCAGCGCTCCAGTCGCGCCGGTCGAGACGACCGTCAGGAAGCTCGAGCTTCGACAGGGTCGCGGGCGGGACGTCGGCGCTGGCGGGGTGTCGCGACGACGCCCGCACGTCGCCAGCCTCGATGCGGCCGCGGCGACCGGTGCCGGCAAGCTCGTGCAGGGCGATGCCGTGCTCTCTCGCCAGCCGCCTGGCGACCGGCGTCGCCCGGATCGTGCCGGACGCGTCGGTTCGACGCGGGGCCTCCGCCGTTGCGGCGACGATCGGCTCCGATGCGGGCTGCTCCGGTGCGGTCTGCTCCGGTGCCGTGGCGGGTGCCGCCATGACCGGGGCGACGGCTTTGCTGTCATTCTCGTAGCGGCACAGCACGGCCCCGACATCGGCATCCTCGCCCGCCGCGACGACGATCTCGGTCAGCACGCCATCGGCCAGCGCCGGCATCTCGACGACGGTCTTGTCGCTCTCGATCTCGACCAGCGTTTCGCCGCGGCGGAACGACTCGCCCGGCTGCTTCAGCCAGGCGGAGACCCGACCGGTCTCCATGGTTTCGCCGAGACGCGGCAGGGTGAGCTCGGCGATCACCGGCGCAGCATCCGCTGCACCGTGGCGACGATCAGCTCCGGCGTGGGGATGCTGGCCCCTTCCAGGGACGGCGAGACCGGGATCGGGATGTCCTCGCCGGCGATGCGGATCACCGGATCCTCGAGATGGTCGAAGCATTCCTCCGAGATGCGCGCCGCCAGCTCGGCCGCCACGCCGGCGGTGAGCGGGCCTTCGCTCACCACCACGGCGCGGCCGGTGCGCTCCACCGAGGCTGCCACCGTTTCCATGTCGAGCGGGTTGAGCGTCCTGAGGTCGATCACCTCGACCGACACGTCCGACTGCGCCAGCGCCTCGGCGGCGGCGAGGGCCACATGCACCATGCGCGAATAGGTCACGAGCGTCGCGTGCGTGCCCGGCCGGCGCACGACCGCCTTGCCCCAGGGCGCCGCCGGGCTGTCCAGGTCGGCCGCCTCCTTGCGCGTGTAGAGCGCCTTGTGCTCGATGAACACCACCGGGTCGGGCAGCGTCAGGCTGTGGCGCAGCAGGTGATAGGCATCCTCCGCCGTCGCCGGCATGGCGAGCCGCAGCCCGGGCGTGTGCATGATCCAGCCCTCGAGGCTCTGGGAATGCTGCGCGCCTGCGGACCGGCCGGTGCCGCCCTGGGTCCGCAGCACCATCGGCACGCCGATCTGGCCGCCGAACATGTAGCGGATCTTCGCCGCCTGGTTGGCGAGCTGGTCCATCACCAGCCCCAGGAAGTCGACATACATCAGCTCGGCGACCGGCCGCAGTCCGGTCATGGCGGCGCCGACTGCAACCCCGACGATGGCCGGCTCGCTGATCGGCGTGTCGATCAGGCGGGCCGCGCCGAACTCGGCGATCAGGTCCTTGGTGACTCCGTAGGCGCCGCCATAGGCGCCCACCTCCTCGCCGATGACGACGACGGTCTCGTCGGCGCGCATCGCATCCTGCAGCGCCTTCCTGAGCGCGTCGCGATAGGTGATCTCGGTGGTGGCCATCAGTTTCGGCTCCGATCAGGCCGCGAGGATGCGGTCGAGACGGCGGGCGAGCGGCTCGGGCTCCGCCTCGCCTGGACCGAACACGTCGCGGAACATGCTCTGCGCCGCAGGCGCGTCGGCGGCCGCGGTGAAATCGATGGTCGCGTCCATCTCGCGCGCCACCTCGGCATCGAGCGCGTCGAGCGTCGCCGCATCGCTCTGGCCGCTCGACAGCAGCGTGTCGCGGGCGCGCGCCACCGGATCGCGCTTGCGGCCGATGGCCTCCTCGTCCGAGGTGCGATAGGGCGACTTGTCCATGCGCCCGTGGCCGAAGAAGCGGAAGCAGGACACCGCCATGAAGCCCGGCCTGCCGGCCCTGGCGCCGTCGGCAAGCGTCCGGGCGGTTTCCTGCACGGCCTCGACATCCTCGCCATCGACCATCGCGGCGGCGAGGCCGAACGCCTCGGCGCGCCGGTCGAACTCGATCGAGCGGGTGGCGCGGTCGATGCGCGTGCCCATGCCGTACTGGTTGTTGATGCACACGAACAGCACCGGCAGGTCCCACAGCGCCGCCATGTTCATGCTCTCGTAGAGCACGCCCTGCTGCATCGCGCCGTCGCCGAAGAAGCCCACCGAGATCGCGTCGCGCTTGAGGGTCTTGTAGCTGAGCCCGGCGCCGACGACGTGGGGGATGCCGCCGCCCACGATGGCGTTGGCGCCGAGATGGCCGAGCGCCATGTCGGCGATGTGCATCGATCCGCCCTTGCCGCGGCAATAGCCGGACTCCTTGCCGCCGATCTCGGCCATCATCCGGCCCGGATCCGCGCCGCGGGCCAGGAAGATCCCGTGCCCGCGATGATGCGTGGTGAAGCTGTCCTGCGGCTGCATGGCGGCGGCGACGCCGGCGGCGGCACCCTCCTCGCCGATCGACAGATGCAGCATCGAGCCGGCCGACAGGCCGCGCGCATACAGCTCGGCCACCCGCTCCTCGAAGGTCCGGATGCGCCGCATCGTCCGATACAGCTCAGGCAGGATGGTGTTCGGCAGCGTCATGATGCAACGGCCTCGCGAAGCGGCTTCAGGGCGGGATAGAGCGCCACGTAGCGTCGGTAGATCGCCTCGTAGCGGGCGACGTTCGCCGCGATCGGCTCGATGCGCCGGCCCGGGCGGACCATCGCGGCGATGCCCTCGTCGATGCTGGCGAAGTGCCCGGCGCCATGGGCCGCCAGCACCGCCGCGCCAAGCGAGGGCGCCTCGGCGACCTCGGGCACCACGACCGGCAGGCCGGAGGTGTCGGCATGGATCTGCAGCCACAGCGGCGAGCGGGTGGCGCCGCCGCCGGCGGTGATCTCGGCCGCACCGCAGCCGGCCTCCGCCATGCGGTCGATGATGGCGCGCGTGCCGAACCCGATCGCTTCCAGCATGGCGCGGAACAGGTGTGCTGCCGTGTGATGCAGGGACAGGCCGGTGATGGCGCCCCGCGACAGCGGATCGGTGTAGGGCGTGCGGTTGCCCTGGAAATGGTCGAGCATCAGCAGCCCGTCGGCGCCCGGCTCGAGCCGGGCGGCCTCCAGGTTGAGCGCGTCGAGGTCGAGCGTGTCGCCACCCAGCCGGCGCAGCCAGGCGATGATCGAGCCGGTCGAGGTCTGTCCGCCTTCCAGGATCGTGCGTCCCGGATACACCGCGTCCGCGTAGCTGCCCCACAGCCCCGGCACATGCGCAGCGGTGTCCCCGACGGCGAACTGCAGGTGCGACGAGCCGGTGATGAGGGCGAGCTGACCCGGCCGCGCCACTGCCAGCCCGATCATGCCGATCAACGCGTCCGCGCCGCCCTGCACCACCAAAACCGTCTCGGCCAGTCCCAGATGATCGGCGGCACGCGCGGTCAGCCTGCCGATCGCGGCCCCGGGCGCCAGCACCTCGTCCGGCCATTTCGCCCGCAGCTCGCCCAGATCCAGCGCATCGAGCAGGCTGTCGGGCCAGCCGCCCGCATCGTTGCGGTAGTGCCAGCGGATGGACGCATTGTTCAGGCTGGCGGCGCGTCGCCCGGTCAGCCGCCAGGCGATGAAGTCCTGGTATTCGCAGATGGTGTGCGCGGCCCGGAAGGTTTCCGGCTCATGCCGGGCCAGCCACAGCGCCTTCGGGATCATCCATTCCGCCGACACCGGGCCAAGGCCCGCGCCGTTGAGCGCGAGTGCCGCGTCCCCGGTCGCCAGCACGCGGTCGGCCTCGTCGCCGGCCCGCACGTCCATCCAGATGATCGCCGGGCGCAACGGCCGCGCCGCCTCGTCCAGGGCGACCACCGTGCAGCAGGTCGTGGCGGGGCAGAGCGCGTCGATGTCGTGGACGCTGACGCCGGCCTCGTCCACGCTGCGCCGCACGGCGACGCCGAGCGCCGACCACCAGGCTTCCGGGTCCTGCTCGGCGCGGGCGCCGGGAGCGAACTGCGTCGCATAGGGCGCTGCGGCCGACGCGATCCGGCGGCCCGCCAGGTCGAACACCGTCGCGCGCACGCTTTCCGTCCCGCCATCAACGCCGATCACATAGGCCATGCAGCCGTATCCACACCCTTGCCCACCTGCTTGCCGGATTCTGCACATCTGACGCGGTGGGCGACATTTGCTCTTGAGCGCACAGTCGTCGTTTGGCGCGACGGAAGTCAATGGCTATTCTTCGTCGATGGCGAAGCCCCGGACGATGACCCTGAGCCTCGCGCACGAGCCCGATGCCGACATCATGGTCAGGGCGGCCTGGCTGTATCATGTGGGCGGGATGACGCAGGAGGAGGTGGGGCGGCGGCTCGGGCTGCACCGCACCCGGGTCGTACGGCTGCTCAGCGAGGCGCGCGAACGCGGCCTGGTCAGCGTCACCATCAATCACGAGACCATTCGCGACCTTGCCGTCGAGGACTGCATCGTGCGCCGCTACGGGCTCGATTTCTGCCTCGCCACGCCTGCGATGGACTTCGAGGATGCAGCCGGCGAGCCCAGGCTGGTCGCCGCCCAGGAGATGATCGCCCGGCGCGCGGTCGGAGGTGCGGCGGCCAACTTCCTGAAGGGCAAGCTCGCCGGCGGCGCCCCGGTGACGGTCGGCGTGAGCTGGGGCCGCACCCTGGAGCAGATGACGCTGCAGCTGTCCGGCGTACAGAACCCGCAGGCGCGTTTCGTTTCGCTGATGGGCTCGCTCACCCGCAACTCGGCGTCCAACCCGTTCGAGGTGGTGCAGGCGCTGGCCGCGCGCACCGGCGGTGAGGCGCATTTCCTGCCGGTGCCGTTCATTGCCGACTCCGAAGCCGACCGCATCGTCTTGATGTCGCAGCGCACCGTCGCCCAGGCGCTGGAGCTGGCGCGGTCGGCCGACTTCTACCTGATCAGCGTCGGCGAACTTCGCGATACCGCGTTCCTGCGTCAGCATGGAATGCTGTCTGCGAGCGAACTGCGAAGCGTGCGGTCGCAAGGAGCGGTCGCCGACTCTCTCGGGCGGCTGTTCGCAGAAGACGGGACAGAGGTTGATCACGAGCTTGTCCGTCGCACCCTGGCGGTCGGGTTCGAGCAGCTGCGCGGCCGGGACGTGGTGCTGGCGGCCGGCGGGCTGGGCAAGGTGCCGGCCATCCGGGCACTGCTGCGGGCCGGCGTGGTGAAGGGCCTCGTCATCGACGGCGACAGCGCATCCGCACTGGCGGCACAACCGGAAAACGATTGACGAGGACTGCAACGTCCAGACCCTGATGACCGGTGACTGCTTGCGTCCCAGGCGTTACAGCCGGCCGGCGACGTCGGCTCGAACTGCAAGGCAGCCCCACATCCATGGCGGTCGCCTCCTGCTGAAGCTCCAACATCGAGCTGACGACTTGCTGCCTGGCCTTGATCTAGTTTTTCTACTTTCTCGTCGCCATGAAGCTTGACAGGCCCCCCAACTGACGCATTATGTAGAAAAACTACGGGGGAAACCATGTCGGATCAGGAAAAGCGGCTGTCGCGTCGGCATGTGCTCAAGGCAGGCGCCGTCGTGGGCGCGGGTCTAGCACTCAGGCCGGCACGAGCCGCCGCGAAACCGCTCCTCGTCTACAGCAACAAGAGCCTCGACTACTATTTCTTCGTCGTGCAGCAGGAGGCGGTGCGACGTGCCGCCGAAGCGCAGGGCTGGGACTTCGCAGCCGTCAACGCCAACTTCGACAACACGGTGCAGCTGCAGCAATGGGCCAGCCTGCTGCTGCGCGGCCCGGCGGTGATGGTCAGCGACCCGATCGACAGCCAGGCGATCGTCAGCGCGATCCGGCGCTTCAATTTCAAGAACATCCCGATCGGCATCGTCGACACGCCCGCCACCGGCGGCGACGTCGCGATCACCGTCGACTTCGACAACCATCAGGGCGGCGTCATGGCCGCCCAGCAGATCGTCGATCGCCTGAAGGCCAAGAACGGCTCGCCGAAAGGCAAGGTGCTCAACTGCTACGGCGCGCTGCAGAGCGTGGCATGGCGTCTGCGCAAGGAGGGTTTCGACGCCGAGATGGCGAAGTATCCCAACGTCACGGTCCTGGACCGGCCGACGGAAGGGCTGCTCAACAACATGCTCAGCGTCACCATCTCGACGCTGTCGGAGCATCCGGACCTGGATGCGGTACATGCGCCGAGCGACACCCCGTCGCGCGGCATCGTGACCGCGCTGCAGCAGCACGGACGCTGGAAGAAGCGCGACGAGCAGGGCCACGTGATCTTTGTCAACGTCGATGGCGAGCCGATCGCGCTGCAATGGATCGAGCAGGGCTACATGGATGCCGAGATCTCGCAGGATCCGATCGCGTATGCGCAGATCACTGTCGACATGATCGCGAAATATGCCATGCACGGACAGAAGGTTCCGCTCGGGCCCTATGAGAACAAGGACTACTTCTGGGAGAAGGGCGAGATCGCGAGCTCCGCGTCGGGACCGTCGCTGGTGATCCCGCCCTCGATCGTCGACCCGTCCAACGTCAAGGACCCCAGGCTGTGGGGCAACGTCTCCTACAACAAGTGGGGCATGCACTATTCCTGACATGCTGGAGGGATGACGATGCTGGCGCCGTCTTCGGATCGTGACGCGGCCGAGCCCGCCTTGGGCGAGGTGATCCTGCGTCTCGAGGGGCTGACCAAGGCCTACGGCGCCTTCACCGCGCTGGACGCCGTGACGCTCGAGGTGCGGCGCGGCACGATCCACGGGCTGCTGGGAGAGAACGGGGCCGGCAAGTCGACGCTGGTCGGCCTGATCGCCGGCCTGCGGAGCCCGACCCGCGGCCGGATCGTGCTCGACGGACGCGTGGTGAACGGCTTCGACGTCAAGGCGATGGAACAGGCGGGCGTGTTCCTGGTCACGCAGGAGCCGATGATCGTGGGCCAGCTCAGCGTCGCGGAGAACCTGCTGCTCGGCCACTGGCCGGCCCGCGGCGGCTTCGTCGACTGGACGCGGCTGCGGGCGCAGGCGCGGCGCATGCTGGAAGGCGAGCGGATCGATCCGGCGGCGCTGGCCGAGGAGCTGACCGCGGTCGACCGGCGCAAGCTCAACATCCTGCGCGCTTTGTTCAGCGGCGGCCGCCTGATCATCCTGGACGAGCCGACCACCACGCTGACGATGAGCGACCGTGCCGTGCTGTTCGACTTCATGCGCGAGCTCAAGGGACGCGGCATCACCTTCATCTTCATCTCGCACTACAACGAGGAGATCCTCGACATCTGCGACGCGGTGACCGTGCTGCGCGACGGCTCGCTCGCCGGCGGCAGCGACGACCTGTCGGAGATGAGCTCCGAGCGGCTGTCGGAGCTGGTGCTCGGCCGGGGCCTGCAGCTGTTCCGGCGCGACCGCGATCCGGACGGACGCGACAGCGCCGGAAACAGCCTGCATGTCACCGACGTCACCGCACCCAACGTGCGCGTGCAGTCCTTCTCGATCGCCTGCGGCGAGGTGGTGGGCTTCGCCGGCCTGCTGGGCTCGGGCGCCAAAGAGTTCGCCCAGACCCTGTTCGGCCTCAACCCGGCCACCGCAGGGCGGCTGCATGTCGCGGCCGGCAGCGGCGACGAGAGGCTGCCCGGCAGTCCGGCGGACGCGCTGGCGCGCGGCATCGCCTACCTTTCCGACGACCGGCGCCGGGACGGCGTGGTCGGGCTGCTGAGCATCGCCGGCAACATCTCGCTCTCGAGCCTGGGCGCCCTGTCGCGGTTCGGCTTCATCCGCCGCCACGCCGAGCGTTCCATGGTCGGGCGCTACTTCCGCGAACTGGGCGTCAAGGCGCCGGGTGCGGACGTGGCGGTCGACACGCTGAGCGGCGGCAACCAGCAGAAGGTGTGCCTGGCCCGCCTGCTGGCAACCGGACCGCGGATCCTCATCCTCGACGAGCCGACGCGCGGCATCGATGTCGGCGTCAAGGAGGACGTGCACCGCACGGTCGACGCGCTGACCGGGCACGGCCTCAGCGTCATCGTCGTCACCACCGACCTCGACGAGATGTCGCGGATCGCCGACCGCGTCTGCGTGTTCTCCGACGGCGCGATCGTCGAGACGCTGCACGGCGACGACATCACCACCGAGCGTCTGCGCCGGGCTGCGTTCAGCTCTCCCGGCGCGCAGGATGGACGCGCATGAACCGGACGCGCGCCCAACCCGCCCGCTCCATCCAGCAAGGCACGACCATGTCCCAGCCCATCTCGGTCCCGCGCGGCGCGGTCGGCACCGCGACGCAGATGCCGCCACGGCGGCGCCAGGACGGTCTGCGCTGGGTGCTGCAGAACGTCGTGTGGTTCTGGCTGATCGGGCTGGTGGTGATCTTCGGCCTGCTGAACAGCTTCTTCTTCAGCGTGGCCAACCTGCAGAACATCCTGATCCAGGCGACCGTGCTGGGCATGCTGGCGCTTGCCGTGTCGCTGCCGCTGCTGATCGCCGAGATCGACCTCTCGATCGCGAGCAACCTTGGCTTCTCCTCCGTTGTCGGCGCCACGCTGATCAGCAGCGGTCACCTGCCCTGGTGGCTCGGCATGCTGGCGGGCGTCGGCATCGGCACGCTGATCGGCTTCTTCAACGGCGTCTGCATCACCCTGCTGCGCATGGTCTCACTGATCGAGACGCTGGCCATGATGATCATCCTGCAGGGCGCGCTGCTGGCGATCACGCACGGCAACACCATCACCGACCTGCCGGCCGGCTTCTTCTGGATCGGGCAGACCACCGTGTTCGGCTGGCCGCTGCTGCCGGTGATCTTCGTGCTGGCGCTGGCCGGCATGATGACGTTCCTGCGCCTGACGGTGCCCGGCCGCAGCGTCTATGCGGTCGGCGGCAATCCGCTGGCCGCCGCGAGTGCCGGCATCCGGGTGCGCCGGATCAAGATCCTCGCCTTCACCGCCTCGGGCTTCCTGTCCTCGATCGCCGGCTACCTGCTCGCCTCGTGGCAGATGGCGATCACCTCCAACCAGGGCTCGGGCTTCCTGCTCTATGCGATCGCAGCCCCGATCATCGGCGGGGTCAGCGTGTTCGGCGGCCGCGGGCACGTGCTCGGCATCCTGGGCGGCGTGCTGCTGCTGACGGTGATCCATGTCGGGCTGTCGATCGTCAACGTGCCGTCGTTCTATGTCGACATGATCGGCGGATTCGCGATCTTCATCGCGGTCGCGACGGACGCTCTGCGCGTTCGCATGTCGTCGACGCGCTGATCAATCGCCTGGAGAGCATTCATGGATCCGTCCCACATCCTGCCATCCGACCATGCGACCGCGACGCTGGTCGGGCGCCTGTTCGACCCGCGCCTCGGCGGCCCGTGCCTGGTGCAGCTGCGCGGCGACCGTCTGGTGGACGTGACCGCGGCCGGCCCGACCATGACCGATCTGCTGGAGCAGGAGGATCCGGTCGCCGCCCTTCGCCGGATTCCGGACGATGCCGGCTATCCGCTCGAGGCGGTGATCGGAGACAGCCTGGCGCGCCGCACGGACCGGCCGCATCTGCTGGCGCCGTGCGACCTGCAGGCGGTGAAGGCCTGCGGCGTGACGTTCGCCCGCTCGATGCTCGAGCGCGTGATCGAGGAGCGCGCGAAGGGCGACCCCGCCCGGGCGCTGGCGATCCGCGCGCAGGTGGACCAGGCGGTCGGCGGCGCGCTCGCCAGCGTGCAGGCCGGATCGCCCGAGGCCGCACAGGTGAAGCAGGTGCTGATCGAGAGCGGCTACTGGTCGCAGTATCTGGAGGTCGGCATCGGCCCGGACGCGGAGGTGTTCACCAAGACCCCGGTGCTGTCCTCGGTCGGGATCGGCGCCGAGGTCGGCGTGCTGCGCTCCTCCAGCTGGAACAACCCCGAGCCCGAGGTCGTGCTGGCGGCGAACAGCCGTGGCGTGGTGCAGGGGGCAGCACTCGGCAACGACGTCAACCTGCGCGACATCGAGGGGCGCAGTGCGCTGCTGCTCGGTAAGGCCAAGGACAACAACGCCTCCTGCGCGATCGGGCCGTTCATCCGGCTGTTCGACGACGGCTTCGGCATCGACCAGGTGCGTCGCCTCGAGATCTCGCTGACCATCACCGGCGCCGACGACGGCTACGTCCTCGAGGGCGCCAGCTCGATGAGCGAGATCAGCCGGGACCCGCTCAACCTGGTGGAACAGGCGATGGGGCGCCACCACCAATATCCGGACGGCATGATGCTGTTCCTGGGCACGCTGTTCGCGCCGACCCAGGACCGCGACGTGCCGGGCCAGGGCTTCACCCACAAGCCGGGCGACCGCGTCGAGATCATGGCCCCGAGCCTGGGCCGGCTGGTCAACACGGTGGCCTTCGCCGACGAGGCGCCGGCCTGGACGTTCGGCATCGCCGCCCTGATGCGCAACCTGGCCGGGCGCGGCCTGCTCGGCGCCCGATGAGCGGCCTTCCGGCAGAGGCCGGCACTCCGCCGCGGCGGGTCGTCGTCACCGACCTGCGGTTCGAGGGGCTGCTGCACGAGCGCGCGGTCGCGGACCGGCACGGTGCCTCGTTCCACGAGTTCGACTGCCACGATGCGGCCTCGGTGGTGGAGGCGCTGCGGGATGCCGACGTCGCCTTCGTCAACCTGGTGCCGGTGACGGAAGCCGCCCTCGCCGCGATGCGGCCGGGAGCGCTCGTGGTCCGCTACGGCATCGGCTACGACAACGTCGACATGGCCGCGGCGCGGCGCCTCGGCGTCCGGGTCGCCAACGTTCCGGATTATGGCAGCGACACCGTCGCCGATCACGCGTCCGCATGCATGCTGGCGCTGCTGCGCCGGCTGCCGATCTTCGACGCGGCGATCCGGCGCGAGGGCTGGATCAATCCCGACAGGGTCAGGCCGCTGCCCGCTTTGGCTGCGACCACCGTCGGACTGGTCGGCGTCGGCCGGATCGGCGCGCTGGTGGCGCGACGGCTGCAGGCGTTCGGGATCCGCATCCTGGCCAGCGATCCGTTCGCCGATCCCGCCCGGCTGCGCGAGGTCGGCATCGAGCCGGTGGCGCTGGAGACGCTGCTGGCGGAAGCCCACGGCCTCTCGCTGCACCTGCCGGCGACGGCCGAGACGCGACACATCATCGGCCGCCAGTCGATCGCCCAGATGCGACGCGGCGCGATGCTGGTGAACACCGCGCGCGGCGCGCTGGTGGACGAGGCGGCGCTGGCGGACGCGCTGGCGGACGGACGCCTCGGGGGGGCGGCGCTGGACGTGTTCGATCCCGAGCCGCTCGACCCGGCCTCGCCGCTCCGCACGATGCCCAACGTGATCCTGACCCCGCACGCCGCCTTCTACTCGGTGGAAAGCCTGGATGCGCTGCAGCGCCTCGCCGCCGAGGAGGTCGGGCGCGCCCTGGCCGGCGAGCCGCTGCGCTCGCTGGTGCCATGAGCGCCGGGCCCGCCGATATTCCGGAGAGATCGATGACCGCCGACCAGACCCGCTCCTTCTTCATCGACGGCGTTTGGAGCGACGACGGCGCCGATGCCCGCTTCGACGTCGTCAATCCCGCGACCGGACGGACGCTGGCGCAGGTCGCCTCGGCCGGAGCGTCCGTCGTGGACCGCGCGGTCGGGGCGGCGCGGCAGGCCTTCCCGGCCTGGCGCGACCTCGGGCCGCACAAGCGCGCGGTGCTGCTGCGGGCGCTTGCCGTCGAGGTGGACCGGCGGCGCGACGCGATCGCGCGGGTGCTGACGGCCGAGCAGGGCAAGCCGCTGGACGAGGCGCGCGGCGAGGTCGCCAAGGTGGCCCGGACCTTCGAGTTCTACGCCGGCGAGGCGGTGCGGGTGCTGGGCCAGACCATCCCGAACGAGGAGACCGGCTTCCTGAGCCTGGTCGAGAAGGAGCCGATCGGGGTGGCGGCCGCGATCGCGCCCTGGAACTATCCCGTCGAGCTGATCGGCTGGAAGCTCGGCGGCGCGCTGGCGGCCGGCTGCACGCTCGTCGTCAAGCCGTCGGAATACACCCCGCTTTCCGCGATTGCGCTGATCGAGTGCGTGGAGGCGGCGGGCTTCCCGGCCGGCGTGGTCAACCTGGTGCAGGGTGCCGGCGCCACCGGAGCGGCGCTGGTGTCGCATCCCGATATCGACAAGATCGCCTTCACCGGCTCGGTGTCGGTCGGCGAGGCGATCTTCCGCACCATGGGCGGCATCAAGTCGGTGTCGCTGGAGCTCGGCGGCAACTGCCCGATGGTGGTCGGCGCCAGCGCCGACGTCGAGGCGGCGGTGGCCGGCGCGGTGCGGCGCGGGTATCGCAACATGGGGCAGATCTGCATCGCGGTGAACCGCATCTACGTGCACCGCTCCCTTTACGACCGCTTCCTGTCCGGCCTCGCGGCGGGTGCCCGCCGGCTCAGCATCGGCGACGGGCTCGAGCGTCCGGACGCGGACCTGGGGCCGATGACCAACGCCGACGGCATCGCCAAGGTCGAGCGCCACGTCGCCGACGCGCGCGAGAAGGGCGCGCGCCTGCTGTGCGGCGGCGGGCGGCCGGAGGGCTTCGAGACCGGCCACTTCTTCGCGCCGACGGTATTCGCCGACTGCGCGCCCGACACCCTGCTGATGAGCGAGGAGACCTTCGGCCCGGTGCTGGGGGTGGCGCCGTTCGACACGCTGGACGAGGCCATCGCCCAGGCCAATGCCGGACCGTACGGGCTCGCGGCCTACGTCTATGCCCGCGACGTGGGCGAGATCTTCGCCCTGACGCGCGCGCTGTGCTTTGGCAGCATCGCGGTGAACAACGTCGATGCCGGCATCATGAACGCGCCCTATGGCGGCCGGAAGCGCAGCGGCATCGGCTACGAGCACGGGCGGGAGGGCATGGAAGGCTACCTCGCCTTGAAGCATGTCCGGCTGCGGCACGGAGCCTGACCGCAGCATGACCGCCACCGCCTGCTTCATCGGCATCGATCTCGGCACGTCGGCCTGCAAGGCGCTGGCGATCGACGGGAACGGCGGCGTGCTGGCGCGCGCCTCGGCCGAGTACCCGCTCGCCACCCCCCGGCCCGGCTGGGCCGAGCAGGCGCCGGCGGACTGGCAGGATGGCTGCGACGCGGCGATGGGCGCGCTGGTGGCAGAACTGCCGCCCGGCAGCGCGGTGCAGGCGATCGGTTTGTCCGGCCAGATGCACGGGCTGGTGGCGCTCGACCGCGACGACCGGGTGATCCGGCCGGCGATCCTGTGGTGCGACAACCGCACGGGCGCGCAGTGCGACACCCTGACCGCGCGCGTCGGCGGCCTCGACGCGCTGCTCGGCCTGACGCGCAACCGGATGCTGCCGGGCTTCACCGGCGGCAAGCTGCTCTGGCTGCGCGAGCACGAGCCGGAGGCGCTGGACCGGATGCGCCGCTTCCTGCTGCCCAAGGACGCGCTGCGCCTGGAGATGACTGGCGAATACGCCACCGACGTGTCCGACGCGTCCGGCACCGGCCTGTTCGACGTGCGCGCCCGCGCCTGGTCGCAGCCGATGCTGGATGCGGTCGGCGTCTCCGCGCAGCAGGTGCCGGCCGCGTTCGAATCCCACGAGATCACCGGACGGCTGCGGCCGCAAACGGCGGCGCGGTGGGGCCTGCAAGCGGGCCTGCCGGTGGTGGCAGGTGGTGGCGATTCGGTGATCCAGACCACCTCGATGGGCGTGATCGATCCGGGCGTGGTGGGCATCACCCTCGGCACCGCCGGCCTGATCGGAGCCAGTGTCGCGTCTTGTCCGGACAATCCCGGCGGCCTGCTGCAGGTTTCCTGCGGCAATGCCCCCGGGCGCTGGCATGTGATGGGGGTCACGCTGAATGGCGGCGGCGCCTTCCACTGGTGGCGCGACGCGCTGTCGGCGCTGCCGGGCACGACGCCCGGCTTCGACGCGCTGGTGGCGCTGGCGCAGCAGGTGCCGTGTGGCGCCGAGGGGCTGCTGTTCCTGCCCTATCTGATGGGCGAGCGCTGCCCGCACGTGGCGCCGGACGGGCGCGGCGCCTGGGTCGGCCTGACCCGCGCGCACGACCTGCGGCACATGACGCGCGCGGTGATGGAGGGCGTGCTGCTGAACACCCGCTCGATCCTGGATCTGGTGGCGGCGTCGGGAGTCGGGTGGCAGTCGCTGCGCGTGTCCGGCGGCGCCACCGCATCGCCGGCGTGGCTGCAGATGCTGGCCGACGTCACCGGCCAGGAGGTGGCGACCGTCACCGGGGCCGCCGAGGGGGGCGCCTATGGCGCGGCCCTGCTGGCCGGCGTCGGCAGCGGCGCCTGGCGCTCGCTCGACGAGGCGGCGGAGGCGATCAGGATCACCGGGGCGGTGCAGCCCTCGGCACCCGCAGTCGCCGCCTATGACCGGCTGCATCCGGTCCACGCATCGCTGCACGCGGCACTGGCCGGTGCGGCCGCCCAGCTGTCGGCGCTGGAGGCGGACGCGGCCCGTGTGTCCGGAGGGACCCCATGAAGGCGGTCGTGTTCGATCTGGACGGCACGCTGGTCGACAGCGCGCCCGACATCGCCCGGGGCATCAACCGCATGCTGGCCGATCACGGGTTGCCGCCGTGGGAGGTGCGGGCGATCGAGCGCCTCACCGGCGAGGGCGCCAGCGCGCTGGTGGAAAAGGTCTATGCCGGGATTGGGGAGCCGGTCGATGCGGCGCGGATCGAGGCCGACACCGCCCGCTACCTCGCGTACTACCAGGCGCATCCGGTGGTGGACTCGACCCTCTATGCCGACGCCGCCGCCGCCCTGCCGGCACTGCACAGCACGGGCCTGCGCATCGGGGTCTGCACCAACAAGGTCCAGGCCCTGGCGGAGGTGGTTCTCGACCGGCTGGGCATCGGCCGCTTCATCGAGGTGGTGGTCGGCTCGGACACGACGCCGCATCGCAAGCCGCATCCGGCACCGCTGCTGCATACGCTCGCAGTTCTCGGGGTGACGGTGCAGGAGACGGTCTTCGTCGGCGACACCGTCATCGACCGCGACTGCGCAGCCGCCGCCGGCATCGCGTGCCGGATCGTCGACTGGGGCACCGGGCCGCACGTCGCGGTGCCCGCGCAGGCGCGGCTGCGCCGCTTCGCCGACCTGCTGCCGGACACGGCGGCGCATGTCTGAGGCGTCGGCCCATCTGCTTACCGCGGTAGCGCAGGCGCGGCATGGGCTGAGCCGTGCCGAGACGCGTCTCGCCGACGTCGTGCTGAGCCAGCCGGAGGCGGTGATCACGATGAGCATGACCGACCTCAAGCAGATGGCCCAGGTCAGCGATCCCACCATCGTCCGCTTCTGCCGCCGGCTCGGCTGCGTCGGCTATACCGAGTTCAAGGTCCGGCTGGCGCAGGGGCTGGCGCCGCAGCCGCCCTTCAGCCACCAGCCGATCACCGTCGGCGACACGGTGTCCGATGCGGCGGCCAAGCTGCTCAGCAACTCGGTGAACGCGATCCGCCGCTTCGCCGACGACCTCGATCCGCAAGCCGTTGAGGCGGCGGCCGACCGCCTGCTGACAGCCAAGAACACCTTTCTGTTCGCGCTCGGCCTGTCCGAGACCGTCGCCTTCGATGCCGAGCACAAGCTGTTCCGGCTGGGCATACGCTGCCGCCTGGTGCTGGAGGCGCATCGCCAGACGCAGCTCGCGGCGACCCTGCATGCGGACGAGCTGATCGTGTTCTTCTCGCATTCGGGCGACACCCGCACCCTGGTCGCCGCCGCGCAGAGCGCGCATCGCAACGGTGCCGCGACCGTGGCCCTGACCGCGCCGGGCTCGCGCCTCGCCCGCGCCTGCGACGTCGTCGTCGGCCTGCCGCGCTACGAGCACAGCGAGCTCTACACCCCGCTGACCGCCCGGCTGAACCACTTCCTGGTGGTCAACATGCTGGTCGTCGCGGTGGGCCTGAAGCAGAAGCGCGCGATGCCCGAAAGCCTCACCGCCCTCGAGCCGTGGCTGACCGAGAAGTTCATCGATTGAAGGAGTTCACGCTCATGCAACCCTCCAAGCCGCAGGACCAGGCGAAGCTCGCCGCCGGCCGCAAGGCGATCGAGACCTACCTGCAGGACGGCATGCGGATCGGGCTCGGGTCCGGCACCACGTCGCACTGGTTCGTGCGCGCGCTTGGCGAGAAGGTGCGCGACGGGTTCGACATCGCCGGCGTGCCGACCTCCACCGCCACGCGCGACCTGGCGCGCGAGGTCGGCGTGCCGCTGCTCGACCTCAACGACGTGGTCGAGCTCGACCTGACCATCGACGGCGCCGACGAGATCGACCATGCCGGCCGGATGATCAAGGGCGGCGGCGCCTGCCTGCTGTGGGAGAAGATGGTCGCCCGCGTGTCGCGCCGCATGGTCGCCGTGGTCGATGACGGCAAGCTGGTCGAGACGCTGGGGCGGTATCCGCTGCCGATCGAAGTGATCCGCTTCGGCTGGCGCAGCACCGGACGCGAGCTGCAGACGCTGTTCGACCAATTCGGCCACCATGACGTGCCGATGACGCTGCGCGGCGGCGAGGCCACGCCGGTGATCACCGACAGCGGCCACTACATCCTGGACTGGCAGCTCGACCGGATCGAGGAGCCGGACCGCCTGGCGCCGCTGTTCAACGAGATCCCGGGCGTCGTCGAGCACGGGCTGTTCGTCGGCATCGCTCATGAGATGGTGATCGGTCACGCCGACGGCAGCGCCGACGTCATCCGTCTCGACGGGCCGGCATGAGCGGCGCGGGCACGCCGATGTATCGCGAGAAGCTCAGCTTGGCCGGCCGCACGGCCGTGGTGACCGGAGGCGCGCGCGGCATCGGCCTGGCGTGCGCGCAGGCGCTGGGCGAGGCCGGGGCCCGCGTACTGCTGACCGACCTCGACGGCGACGCGGCGCAGGCCGCGGCCGCAAAGCTCGCAGCACAGACCATCGATGCGCAGGCGTTCCGGCTCGACGTCACCGACGCTTACGCCGTGCGCGCCCTGGCCGTCTCGCTGAACGACCGGTTCGGGGCCGTCGACATCCTGGTCGCCAATGCCGGCATCGTGCGCGGCGGCAGGGCGGAGGACGTCGAGGATGCGGACTGGCGCGCGGTGATCGACGTCAACCTCAACGGCGTCTTCTGGTGCTGCCGCGAGTTCGGCCGCGCCATGCTCGGGCGCGGCCGGGGCGCCATCGTCACCATCGGCTCGATGTCGGGCGAGATCGTCAACAAGCCGCAGGAGCAGTCCTCCTACAACGCCGCCAAGGCCGGGGTGCATCATCTCACCCGGAGCCTGGCCGCGGAATGGGCGTCGCGCGGCGTGCGCGTCAATGCCGTGGCGCCGACCTACATCGACACCCCGCTGACGCGGTTCGGCCTGGAGGATCCGCAGCTCAGGCAGGCCTGGCTCGGCATGACGCCGATGCAGCGGGTGGGCCGGCCGGACGAGGTCGCCTCGGTGGTGGCGTTCCTGGCCTCCGACGCGGCCAGCCTGATGACCGGCAGCATCGTTCTCGCCGATGGCGGATATACCTGCTGGTAGACGGGTGCCCAGACGACGGGCCGCGCATCCCGCCCGTGACCTCGCGGCCGCCCTGCGCTAGAACCCCCTCCTTCCGGAGGGCCCGCCCGTGAACCAGCTCAGCCAGACCACCCTGCCTGCCTCGCGCTCCGCCGCCACGACCCCGGTCTCCGCCCAGCTCGCGGAACGTGCCGCCGCCGATCGCGCCGACGCTCTCCGCCCCAACACGCTTCGCTCCGGTCCCGACGAGCGCGGCCGCTTCGGCATCTTCGGCGGCCGCTTCGTTGCCGAAACGCTGATGCCGCTCATCCTCGAGCTCGACCAGGCCTACGAGGCCGCCAAGGCCGACCCGGCCTTCCGCGAGGAGCTCGACGCCTATCTCAAGGACTATGTCGGCCGCCCCAGCCCGCTCTGGCACGCCAAGCGCCTGACCGCCGAGCTCGGTGGCGCGCAGATCTACCTGAAGCGCGAGGAGCTGAACCACACCGGCTCGCACAAGCTCAACAACGTCATGGGCCAGATCCTGCTGGCCAGGCGAATGGGCCGCACCCGCATCATCGCCGAAACCGGCGCCGGTCAGCACGGGGTCGCCACCGCCACCGTCTGCGCGCTGTTCGGCCTGAAATGCGTCATCTACATGGGCGCCACCGACGTCGAGCGGCAGAAGCCCAACGTGTTCCGCATGCGCCTGCTGGGTGCGGAGGTGCACGCGGTCACCACCGGCGCCGGCACGCTCAAAGACTCCATGAACGAGGCGATGCGCGACTGGGTCGCCAACGTCGCCGACACCTACTACCTGATCGGCACCGTGGCCGGGCCGCACCCCTATCCGGCGATGGTGCGCGACTTCCAGTGCGTGATCGGCGACGAGGCGCGCGTGCAGATGCACGAGGCCGAGGGCCGCCTTCCCGACGTGGTGGTCGCAGCCGTCGGCGGCGGCTCCAATGCCATGGGCATCTTCCACCCCTTCCTCGACGATCCCGAGGTGGCGCTGATCGGCGTGGAAGCCGCAGGCCGCGGCCTCGACAGCGGCGAGCAGGCCGCCAGCATCAGCCGCGGCCGCCCCGGCGTGCTGCACGGCAACCGCACCTACCTGCTGCAGGACGCCGAGGGCCAGATCCAGGAGGCCCACTCCATCAGCGCCGGCCTCGACTATCCCGGCATCGGGCCTGAGCACGCCTGGCTGCACGATATCGGCCGCGCGCAGTATGTCGGCATCACCGACGACGAGGCGCTCGCCGCCTTTCAGCTCTGCACCCGCACCGAGGGCATCATCCCGGCGCTGGAATGCGCCCACGCCCTGGCCCACGTCGCCAGGATCGCGCCCGCCATGCGGCCCGACCAGATCGTCTTGATGAATCTGTCCGGCCGCGGCGACAAGGACATCTTCACGGTCGCGGAGCATCTCGGGGTCCGCCTGTGAGCCGCATCGCGGCCCGCTTCGCAGCGCTCCGGTCCGAGGGGCGCGGCGCGCTGATCCCGTTCCTCGAGGCCGGCGACCCCGACCTCGCCACCGCCGAGGCGATCCTGTGCGGCATGCCGGGGGCCGGCGCCGATCTGATCGAGATCGGCGTGCCCTTCACCGACCCGATGGCCGACGGCCCGATCATCCAGGCGGCCTCGGTGCGCGGCCTGCGTGCCGGCGCCACCCTGGCCCGCACCCTGGAGATGGTCGCCCGCTTTCGCGTGACCGACCCCGACACCCCGGTCGTGCTGATGGGCTACCTGAACCCGCTCGACAGCTACGGCCCGGCCCGCTTCTGCGCCGACGCGGCCCGCTCGGGCGTCGACGGGCTGATCGTCGTCGACCTGCCCTCCGAGGAGGCCGACCTGCTGGAAGCCCACGCGGCCGAGCACGCGCTGGACATCATCCGCCTGGTCGCCCCCACCACGGCGCGCGAGCGCCTGCCGCTGGTGCTCAACGGCAGCTCGGGCTTCATCTACTATGTCAGCATCACCGGCGTGACCGGCACCCGCACGGCGTCCGAATCCGACCTCGCCGGCGCCCTGCCGCTGCTGCGCGAGGCGACCGACCTGCCGGTCGCGATCGGGTTCGGCATCCGCACCCCCGCCCAGGCGGCGTCGGCCGTGCGCATCGCCGACGCGGCCGTGGTCGCCTCGGCGCTGATCGAGACGCTGGCGAACAGCCTGGACGCGCAGGGGTGTGCTGGGCCGGACACGGTGCGGCTGGTGCTGGACCAGGTCAGGACGCTTGCCGACGGGGTGCGTGGGGCAAGGGCTCTGCCCTTGCAACCCGCCAAAGGCCAGCCTTTGGAAACCAACTAATCCGGGTCCGGGGCCGGTGGCCCCGGCGGGTCCAGGGCGGAGCCCTGACCTTCCTCAACAGGAACACTCCGCCATGAGCTGGCTCACCACCTACGTCCGCCCCAAGATCCGCAACCTGCTCGGCAAGCGCGACGTCCCGGACAATCTCTGGACGCAGTGCGACGCCTGCAACCAGATGATCTTCACCAAGGACCTGCAGAAGTCGCTCAATGTTTGCCCGCATTGCGGCCACCACATGCGTGCCCTGGTCGATGACCGCCTGGCCTGGACCTTCGACGACGGCCAGTGCACCCGCATCGAGCTGCCCAAGGCCCCGGTCGACCCGCTCGGCTTCCGCGACCAGAAGAAATACACCGACCGCCTGCGCGAGCACCGCGCCAAGACGCATCTGGACGAGGCGCTGGTCGTCGCCCACGGCGCCATCGGCGGTGCCCGGGCTGTGGTCGCGGTGATGGCGTACGAGTTCATGGCGGGCACCATGGGTGCGGCCCTCGGCGAAGGCGTCGTGGCGGCGGCCCGGCTGGCGGTGCTGCAGCAGGCGCCGCTGATCATCTTCACCGCCTCCGGGGGTGCCCGCATGCAGGAGGGCGTGATCAGCCTGATGCAGATGCCGCGCACCACCATCGCCGTGCAGATGGTCAAGGATGCAGGGCTGCCCTTCATCGTAGTGATGACCAATCCCACCACCGGCGGCGTCACCGCGTCCTTCGGCATGCTGGGCGACATCCAGATCGCCGAGCCCAACGCCCTGATCGGCTTCGCCGGCCCCCGGGTCATCGAGCAGACCGTGCGCGAGACGCTGCCGGACGGCTTCCAGCGCTCCGAGTTCCTGCGCGAGCACGGCATGCTCGACATGGTCGTCCCCCGTGGCGAGATGCGCGACACGCTGGGCCGGCTGCTGGGGCTGCTCAGCGTGAAGGACACCCTCGCTCACGCCGCCTGAGCCGCCCGTGGCAGGTCCGTCCCCGGAGTTCAGCGGCCGCAGCGGCGTCGTGCTGGAGCGGCTGCAGCGTCTCTATCCGGCGTTGATCGACCTCAGCCTGGGCCGGCTGGAGGTGCTGCTGGGTAAGCTCGGCCATCCCGAGCGCCGCCTGCCGCCGGTGATCCATGTCGCCGGCACCAACGGCAAGGGCAGCACCTGCGCCCACCTGCGCGCCATCGCCGAGGCGGCCGACCTCGCTGTGCACGTCACCATCAGCCCGCATCTGGTCGACATCACCGAGCGCTTCCGCGTCGCCGGCCGGCTGGTCGACGAGGCGACCCTGGTGGCCACGCTCGAGCGCATCGAGCAGGTCAATGACGGTGCTGCGATCACCGTGTTCGAGGTGCTGTCGGCCTGCGCCTTCGTGCTGTTCGCCGAGACCCCGGCCGATCTCGCCATTATCGAGGTCGGGCTCGGCGGCCGGTTCGACGCCACCAACGTGGTCCCGTCGCCTGCCGCCTGCGCCATCTCCGCCATCTCCATGGACCACGAGGCCTTCCTGGGCGACAGCATCGCCGCCATCGCCGCCGAGAAGGCCGGCATCATCAAGCCGGGCCGCCCAGTCGCCACCGGCCGCCAGCTGTCCGACGCCCTGGCCGCTATCGAGGCCGAGGCCGGTCGGCAACAGGCCCCGCTGCTGCTGCGCGACCGCGACTGGCACATCGAGCGCAGCCATGCGGACAGCCTGCGCTACCGCGATCGCGACGGCGTCCTGGAGCTGCCGCTGCCCGGACTGCTCGGGCCGCACCAGATCGACAATGCCGGCCTCGCCATCGCCGCCCTGCGCGCTTCGGGCCTGGTTCTGCCGGGTCCGGCCTATGCCGGCATCGCCCGCACCACCTGGCCCGCCCGGCTGCAGCGCCTGCGCGGCCGGCTCGCGGCCCGGCTGCCGCCCGACTGGGAGCTCTGGCTCGATGGCGGCCACAATCCCGGCGCCGGACAGGTGCTGGCCGAGACGCTGCGCGGCTGGTCCGACCGTCCGCTGCATCTGCTGGTCGGCATGAAGCAGAGCAAGGACCCGGCCGGCTTCCTCCACCCCCTGCTGCCGCATGCCACCAGCCTGTGGGCGATCGCCGAGCCGGGCCAGCATCTGGCACTTCCCGTCGAGGCAATCATCGCGGCCTCCGGCGGCGTCGCCAGGCCGGGTCCGGTGGTGGCCGACACGCTGGATCGCCTGGCTGCGTCCGGCGGCGGACCCGCCCGCATCCTGGTCTGCGGCAGCCTCTACCTCGCCGGCGAGATCCTCAAGGCGGACGGCCACATCCCCTGCTGACGCGCCGGTTCGAGGATCCTGTGGCACCATCCGGCGGGCAGGGCACCCGGCGCCTGCAGGCGCTCATGCCGCTCGGCCTGGCGCTGCTGTTCGCGGTCCTCATCATCTCCCGCAAGCCGGCGGCGCTGCTGCACGCCGAGCTGTGGGGCGACGAGGGCTGGTCGTTCTACCCCGATGCCTACCGGGTCGGCTGGCGCTGCCTGCTGATCCCCGCCGGCGGCTATCTCGACACGCTGCAGCGGCTGGTGGGCCTGGCTGTGCAGCCGCTGCCGCTCACTGCGGTGCCGACGGCGTTCGCCGCCGTCGCCCTGTGCGTGCAGCTGCTGCCGGCGCTGTTCCTCGTGTCGCGCCGCATGGCGGCAGCCCTGCCCTCGGCGCCGGTCCGGCTGCTGCTCGCCTTGCTGTATGCGGTGCTGCCCAACGAGCTGGAGTTCTACGTCAACCTGACCAACGCCCAGTGGAACCTGGCGCTGCTCGCCTTCCTGATCCTGGTCGCCGCCCCGCCGCGCAGCCGGACCGGCCGCCTTCTCGACAGCCTCGTGCTCGTGCTGTCCGGCCTGAGCGGCCCGTTCATGCTGCTGCTGCTGCCGGTCTCGGTCTGGCAGCTCGCCGCACGCCGGCATCCGGGCGACCGCCGGCACCTGCTGATCGTGGCCGCGACCGCGCTGGTGCAGCTCGGCGTGCTGGTGCTGGTGTCGCATGGCGGCGGCCGCTCGACCGCTCCGCTCGGCGCCGGGCCGCGCATGTTCGCGCGCGTCGTCTCGCTGCAGGTCATCCTGGGCGCCGAGCTCGGCCTGCGCACGCTCGGCCGCATCACCGTGCTGCGCGTCTGGCAGGACAACCTGCTGCCGGTGCTGCTGACGGTGTCCGGAACCGTGCTGGCCGTCCTGGCGCTGTGGCGGGGCTCGCCGCTGCTGCGCCGGTTCGTGCTGTTCTGCGCCCTGCTGCTCGCGGCAGCCCTCGTCAGCCCGCAGGTGTCGCTGACCGAGCCGCAATGGCTCATGATGACCATCCCGCCGCTGGGCAACCGCTACTTCAGCTTCCCGGTGATGGCCTGGATCGCGATCGTGACGACGCTTGCCGCCGACCGCGCCCGCCCGGTGCGCCTGGTCGGGCGCGCGCTGCTGGGCGTGATCGTGCTGTGGGCGGTGCCGCACGACTGGGCGGTGCTGCGCATGCAGCCGACCGACTTCCCCGCCCGCGCCCGGGCGTTCGAGGCAGCACCGCCGGGGACAAGGATGAGCTTTCCCATCGTGCCGAACGGGCTGTCGCCGATGATCCTGGTCAAGAAGCCGGACTGACGCGGGGCGACTTGTTGCCTTTGCCCTCGCACGGGTCTTTGCTGATCCATGGCTCGGGCGGAGGCACGACGATGCGCAAGGTGATCTTCGACACCGACCCTGGCGTGGACGACGCCATGGCGCTGCGCTTCCTGACCAGGCGGCCCGAGCTCGAGCTGATCGGCGTCACCACGGTGCACGGCAACGGCGACATCGACACCGTCACCCGCAACGCGCTCTACCTGAAGGACCGGTTCGGCTTCGCCGCCCCCGTGGCCAAGGGTTCCGGCGTCACCGTGCTGAACCGGCAGGGCAGCCCGGCCTGGCATGTGCACGGCCAGAACGCGCTCGGCGACATCGACATTCCCGATGCCGGCCGCGCCACCCTCGACGGCCGGCGCGGCCACCGCATGATGATCGACCTGATCCGCGCCAACCCGCACGAGGTGACGATCATCGCCGTGGGCCCGCTGACCAACCTGGCCCGCCTGATCGACAAGGACCCCGAGATCGTCCGGCTGGTGCAGGGCGTGGTGGTGATGGGCGGCGCCTTTGGCAGCCACGGCCACACCGGCAACGTTTCGCCGGTCGCCGAGGCCAACATCGCCAACGATCCGGACGCGGCGGAGGAGGTGTTCACCGCACCCTGGCCGGTGACGATCATCGGCCTCGACGTCACGCAGCAGATGGTCATGGACGGCGCCTACCTCGATTGCCTGCGCCAGGCTGGCGGCGAGGAGGGCCGGTTCCTGTGGGACGTCTCGCGCTCCTACCGCGCCTTCCACCAGCGCAGCCGGCATCTCGACGGCATCTTCGCCCATGACAGCCTGGCGGTGATCTATGCCGTGGCGCCGCAGCTGTTCACCTTGCGGCGCGGCCCGGTGCGGGTGGTGTGCGGCGGCCTCGCTTCGGGACAGACGATCCAGAAGCCGGAGCACTCCGCGTTCCCGACCGGCGCCTGGGACGCGCATCCGGCGCAGTCGGTTGCGACCGACATCGATGCGCGCGCAGCCCTGGCGCTGTTCGCCGAAACCTTCATTCGCTGACCCCGGAGCCACCGGTGAGCAGGTAGCAGGAGCATCCGGCACTGCGCGAGGCGTCCGGATCGGGCTCCAGCAGGCTCTCGACCGCGAACCGGCGCATTCTCAGCACCACGAAATCCGCCGGCCCGTCCAGGATGACGTCGAAATCCTCGGCCAGCACCGACAGCCAGTAGGCGACTCCCTGGCGCTCGGTCAGGATCACCGGATCATGCGCGCTCACCACCAGCCCGTTGCGGAGCGCGCTCGTCGCCTCGCCGCGGTTGGTCACATGATATAGGTAGGAATCCGATCGATCCGTGGGGCGCAGGTTGCGATGATCCACCTGCTGCAGCAGCACCGCATGCGGATCGAGATGGTAGGGAGCCTGTGCGTCCGGCTCCGGCTGGCGCACCGGCTCAGGCCTCGGCCCGGGCGGCGGTTCCGGCACGATCGCAGGTTCCGGCCTGGGCTCTGGCACGAGCTCCGGTTTGGACTCCGGCACGAGCTCCGGCGCAGGCTCCGGCACGGGCTCCGGCGCGGTCTCCGATACGGTCGTCTCGATCACCGGCTCCGGCTCGGCTGCGGCGAACAGGTCTGGAATCGCCGGCCTCGGCCGGGGCTCCCGACGCCTGGCTGCAGGAGCCGGCGGCACGGCGGCCGCCTGCGGCTCGTCCGGCTCCGGCGTCGCGTCATCCAAGTCGAGTTCCGGCAGCGGCAGCTCGTGCGTCTGCATGGCGTCGCGGTTGGCGAGGCCGCGACCGCGGGCGGATCGCGCCTGGTCGATCCGGCGACGCAAGCCTGCGTCGGAAGGCGGTTCAGGCATGGCGGGGAGCAGCTTGGCATCGCCGCCGGCGCCGCGCCAGTAGTGCGCCAGCGCCTCTCCGGCGGTGCGTGCGCTGCTGATGCGCCGCAGGATCCGGCCGCTCTCGTCCTCGATGCGGAAGATCGGCCGCCGCGTGATCGGGCTGATGAGTCCGGCCGGCCTGGCCCGGACCCGGCTTCTGTTGGTCAATTCCGACGTGCCCATGTCTGTCCCGCGGTCGATCGAGCGATCCCTGTCATGCCGGCGCCGGACGCCTGTTCGGCCTCGCTAGCCCGCGCCTGGACGGGTGGAGGCCCGGCGGCAGGCGCGCCCGGCACTCTCAGCGCCGCGGCGTGCCGGCTGTCCGGGCGGCCGGTGCGGCGGCGTCCGCGGCGGGAACCAGATCCTCTTCCAGCACCGTGATGTGGATCGAGTACGATACCTCGCCCTCATCCTCGTCGCGATGCACGGTGCCGATCACCTCCTTGCCGATCGCCAGCTCCGTGGTGGCGCCCTTGCGCGGCGGCGCCACCACGTTGACCTGGTCCGAACCCAGCAGCTTGCGCAGATAAAGCTGAACGCGCGCGATGTCAGAACCGTTCATGAGACAACCTTTCAGCTAGGCCGGAACCGGTGAGCCCTGGCGGCGGTGGGATAGGGCAAATCGCCGGCGATGGAAATCGACGATCCTGCGAGCCGACCGGATCAGCCGGCTGCGGACGTGCCGTCCGATGCGATGCCGGCCTCGCCGGCCGACGGCTGCCGGGCCAGGGCATCGAACAGGCTGTCAGCCAGTGCCGTTCGCGAGAAATGCCGCCCGGCATAGGCTGCCTGCCGCGTCGAGCGCTCGGCCCAGCCCCGGTCCTGGCACAGCAGCGCCACCAGGGCCGCCGCCAGCTCAGTCGGCGCGTCGGCCACCGTCGCCACCGCCTCCAGGCCGGGCATGCCCTCGGCGCCGATGGTGGTGGTCACCAGCGGCAGCCCCTGCTGCAGCGCCTCCACCACCTTGCCCTTCACGCCGGCACCCACCCGCAGCGGCACCACCGCCACCCGCGCGCGCGCATACTGCGCCGCCAGCTCCTCGTGGGTGAGGCTGCCGGTGACCGTCACCGCCTCGCTGGCCAGCGCCCGCACCTGGGCTGTCGGGTGCGAGCCGGCCAGCACCAGCCGCACCTGCGGCACCGACGTCTGCACCAGCGGCAGGATCTCGCGCACCAGCCAGCTCGCCGCGTCGATGTTCGGCGGATGCGCAAAGCCCGCGACGAACAGCATCACCGGCTCGGCCGGCGGTGCCGCGCGGGCGCGGAAGCTGTCGTAGCTGAAGGGCACGATGGCGCGCGCGCATGCGCCGGGCACCGTCGCCCGCACCAGCGCCGCCTCGACCTGCGAGGGGTAGAGCACGATGTCGAACAGCCCCCACAGTCGCCGCTCCAGCCGCGCCATCTCGTCCGCCTCGCGGGCGAGCGCCGCATCGCCCAGCAGCGCCGCCTGACGGCGCATCCGCAGATGGTGCACGTCATGGCCATAGAAGCTGAGGCATGCCGCGGTATGGCGCAGCAGGTCGGACACGAACTCGGTGGCGACCGTCGGCCGCATCGTCAGCACGTGGTCGAGTGCCGCGCCGTGGCGCTCGATCCAGGCGGCGAAGCCGATCGGCAGCCGCCCGTCCAGCACCTCGACCCCCATGGTCTCCAGCAGAGGGGTATAGTCGTTGCGCGCCCGGTTCTGCGGCCAGAACTTCACCACCCAGCCGGCGGACTTCAGCGCCGCGACGATGCCCATGGTCGAGCGCGAGCCGGCATCGCGGTCCGGTTCCGGCACGTAGTGGTCGATGATCAGGATCGTCTTGCGGCCCCTGGCATGCTCGCTCGCCCGCATCGGATCGACTCCCGGCGGCATGTGCTCGGAGGCCAGCAGGCGGGGCCAGCGCGCCAGCATCCGGTGCCGGTTCACCTCCTGCTGCGCCTTGATGCCGGTGGCGATGTCGGTGCCGTGCGACACCCCCTCGTGATGGATCACCACGCTCGCCGGCTGGTAGATCACCCGCAGGCCCCGGGCGCGGATGCGGAAGGCGAGGTCGGTATCCTCGTAATAGGCGGGCGCGAACAGCGGGTCGAAGCCGCGCAGCTCCTCGAACAGCGCCCGCTCCAGCAGGATCGAGGCGCCCGAAACGTAGTCGGTCTCGCGGACGGTGTTGTATTGCGGCAGGCCCGGATCGTCGTGGCGGCCGTAGTTCCAGCCGGTGCCGTCCTGCCAGATGATGCCGCCGGCTTCCTGCAGCCGTCCGTCCGGGAACAGCAGCTTCGAGCCGATCAGCCCCGCGTCCGGCAGCGCCCCGGCCAGCCGCACCATCGCGTCGAGAAAGCCCGGCAGCGGCTCGGTGTCGTTGTTAAGGAACAAGAGATACCGGCCCCGCGCCAGCGTCGCCGCCGCGTTGCAGTTGAGCAGGAAGCCGAGATTCTGCTCCCGGCGGACCAGCCGCAGCCCGCCCACCTGTTCCAGCAGCGCCACCGCCGGATCGCCGGACGCGTCCTCGGCCACGATCACCTCGAACGGCGTTTCCGTCGCCGAGGCGGCGATCGCGCGCAGGCAGCGCAGCGTGACCGGAACCTGGCCGAAGGTCGGTATGACGACCGACACCAGCGGCGTGCGCGAGGTCGGCAGACACAGGCCGGCTCGCTCCGGGGGCTGCGCCACCACCGGATCCTCCGCCGGCTCCGGCGGCAGCGCCTGCTGCGGCGCGGGCTCGGTCGGTTCCGGTGCCGGCACCGCCGGAAGCTGGCGCAGCGCCCGCGCCCGCAGCTGCCGCTTCCATTGCAGGGTCAGCGTCCACCAGATCGCCTTCAGGCCGCGCCGTCCGTATCGCGCCAGGCCGGGATGGCGATCGAGCAGCCGGCGCAGCGGCCACGTTGCGCGCCAGATCGCGCTCGACTGGTAGGAGACCAGATGCAGGCGCAGCAGCGCGATCTCGGCATCCTGCTGCCGGATGCGCTCGAGGGAAGCGCGGTCGTCGACCACGACCACCGGCGGCGGCGGTTCCGGCGGCGGCCGGGCCAGCAGGGCCGCATGGGCATTTTGTTCCCGGCGCAGATCCTGGCGCAGCGCGCCCAGCCGCAGCTCGGCCTGCAGCAGCGACAGGCGCAGCGCCGCCTGCTCGGCCGCAGCCTCGTCGGGAGGTGGAAGCGTCATGACGATCCCCGCGGGAAGCCGCCTGCATGGCCCCGCTCGGGGCGGCGCAGCGGCGTCAGGTCAGACCGCCTCGGCGTGCGATCCGGACGCGTGATAAGGCGGTGGCCTGCGAACGTGAAGCGGGCAGCGGGTCAGGCGGCCAGGTGACGTCCGCGGGCGAACAGCTCGAGCTCGATCTTGATGTCCGGCGTATCGAAACCGCTGACCAGACGCAGCGTCGCCGCCGGCCTTGCATCGCCGAACGCATTGCGCAGGAACGGGAAGCAGGCCGGGAACGCATCGGCGTCCTGCACCAGGTACACCACCCGCACCACGTCGTTCATCGACAGGCCGGCTGCTTCCAGCGACTGCGCCCCGTTCATCAGCGCCTGGCGGCACTGCTCGGACAGCCGGCGCGGGAACCCGCCCTGATGCCGATCAAAGCCGGTGACCCGACGCACATGCACTTCCTGCCGGCGGTTCAGCGGTCGACACTCGGTCCGCGACAGCGCGGCCAGGTCGGGACTCGAAAGCTGCGTTTTCGCCCTCATCAGCACTGGCCGGTTCCGTCTCAGATATGCATCACAAGTGCGTTATTCTGGACGATTGCGCAACCATGCAATCGTGCTGCGGTCGCATTTAACCGTGATCGTCGGATGAGCCGACGTCTCCGCCGGAGTTTCAGGAGTGGATGCCACGCCCGATGCCGTCGGCCCGGCCAGCCTGCACGGCAGTTGCGGCGCCCTGGCCGGGCAGGGCGTGCTGCTGCTCGGCGCGGCAGGCTCCGGCAAGTCCGATCTGCTGCTGCGCCTGATCGACCGGGGCTTTGCGCTGGTCGCCGATGATCGCGTGATCGTGGAGACTGGCTGCGCCCGGTCGCCGCCGGCCCTGGCCGGGCTGATCGAGATCCGCGGCATCGGGCTGCTGCGCCTGCCGCACGTGGGTCCGGTCCCGTTGGCGCTGGTGCTGGCGCTCGATGAGGCGGCATTCGCGCCCGCAGAGCCTCGGCCAGCCGACGGCTTCCGGCTTCCACGGCCGGCCTGCCATGTCCGCCTCGGCTTGCCGATGCTGCGGATCGCCCCGTTCCACGCCTCGGCCGCGTTCCGGATCGAGATCGCGCTCGACTGCCTCGCCGGCCGCCGCCGGCTGCTGGCAGGTGGACTGGATGCGGCGCGTCCCGCCGGCCTCGATCCTGCGTGAGCACGGATCGATCGGCGGGACGCGCCGGGAACAGGGCTGCCCTGTTGCGGAAACAGGAGGGAGTCGATCCCGGAACCCGCCGCAACGGGTCCCGCGCACCAGATCATGGCAGGTGGCCGACGCAGCGAGGCGTCCGCCGGCCGGGACCGCGCATCAAGCAATCCTGGACAGGACGCATGGCTTGCTGCGATGGGTGCTGCCGCAGCCCGATATTGCCGGCGGGACGAGATGCCGAACAACGACATGGAGCGTCGCCGCATGGCGACCGACTGATGACCCTGACCGATCCGCAACCCAGCGCCGCCGAGCCCGTGTCGATCGTCATGAGGACTCCCGCATCGTGATCGGCGTGGTTCTCATCACCCATGGCGAGATCGGCACGTCGCTGCGCGCGGCGATGGAGCATGTGGTCGGCGTGCAGCAGCAGATGGCCACGCTGTCGATCGGCGCCGAGGACGACATCCAGGCCCGCCGGCGCGACCTCGAGGCAGCGATCGCGGCGGTGGATCGCGGCGACGGCATCGTGCTGCTGACCGACATGTTCGGCAGCACGCCCTCGAACCTGGCGATCTCGATGCGCGGCCGCGCCGATCTGGAGGTCATTGCCGGCGTCAACCTGCCGATGCTGGTCAAGCTCGGGCAGATCCGGTCCAGCCGGACGCTTGCCGAATGCATCGAGATCGCTGAGACGACCGGCCGCAAATACATCGCCGCCGCGTCGCATCTGTCCGAGACCTGCCTCGGCGGCGCGGTCTGCTGCAGCGTCCTGCCCCAGGCGGTCAGGCCCGCCGCCGCCGTCGAGCCGCCCGCGGACGGCCATCTCCGCCCCCTCGCCAAGCTGGCCGGTTGAGCCGGACACCGGCGTCATGCCCTCCGCCGACGAGCAGCAGGCGCCGCCGGACCGCCTCAGCAGGGCCGTCACGATCGTCAACCTGCGGGGCCTGCATGCCCGCGCGGCCGCCCGCTTCGTCGTCATGGCCGAACGCTTCAGCACGCCGGTCGACGTGTCGCGCGACGGCGAGGTGGTGTCGGCCCGGTCGATCATGGGGCTGATGATGCTGGGTGCCGGTCGCGGCACCCGCATCCTGCTCCAGGCCGATGCCGACGGATGGGACGCGCAGGAGGCGCTCGATGCGCTCGCGACGCTGGTCGAGGCCGGTTTCGATGAGCAGGACTGACGACGCCGGCACGCCATCGGCACCACCCGACACGCGGGGCAGCAGGCCCCCGCGCCGCCCGTCCGCGCGGAAGACAACGAAACGGACGGGCCCCGCACCGTCGCCTGCCCCGGCGCCTGGCAAGGACGCGTGCGGCGAGCGTCATTTCGCCGGGCTTGGCATCTATCCCGGAATCGCGATCGGGCCGGTCGCGTTTGCGGTCGAGGCGCCGGCGCCGGTCGCGGCCCGGACCGTGCGGGCGGGGGATACCGGCGCCGAGGTGGCACGGCTCGACGAGGCGGTGCAGCGTTCGCTGCGCCAGCTCGAGAAGCTGAAGGCGCGTCTGGCCTTCCTGTCCGAGGACAGCCAGGCGGAGATCACGCCGCTGCTCGATGCCTACCGGCAGATGCTCGGGCCGTCGCGGCTGCTGCGCGGCGTGACCCGCCGGATCATGGAGGACGCGCTGAACGCCGAGGCGGCGGTGACGGCGGAGTCCGAGGCACTCGCCCAGAAGCTGGCGCCGCGGCCGCCGAAGGCCGGTGCGCCTGCCGCCGACGGGGACGACCGGTCGGCTGCCCTGCGCCGGGCCGAGGAGGTGCGCGAGATCGGTCGCCGGCTGGTCCGCAACCTGACGCGGGCGCCGTTCCGCTCCTTTGCCCAGATCCCCGCCGGAGCGGTGCTGGTCACCGAGCAGCTGCGTCCGGCCGACGCCGCCCTGATCGATCCCGCGCGCATCGCCGCCGTGGTCATGGATGACGGCGGCACCGCCGACCACACGGCCATCATGCTGCGCGCGCTGGGCATCCCCGCGGTGCTGGGCGTCGCCGGCTTTGCGGCCCAGGCCAAGACCGGCGCCCGGCTGGTGGTGGACGGGGCTACCGGCACCGTCACGCAGGATCCGTCCGAGACCACGCTCGCGGCGGCGCATCGTGCCGTCGTGTCCTATGCGCGCGAGCGGCAGCGGCTGGCGCGGCTGCGTCGCCTGCCGGCCCGGCTGTCGGGCGGCGAGGCGGTGGAGCTGCAGGCCAACCTCGAGCTGCCTGCGGAACTGCCGCTGATCGCCCAGGCGGGAGCGGCCGGCATCGGGCTGCTGCGCACCGAGTTCCTGTTCATCAGCGCCGAGCGCCTCCCGGACGAGACGGTGCAGGAGGAGGCCTATCTGGGGGTGGTCGAGGCGATGGGCGGCGACTGCTGCACCATCCGCCTGCTCGACTGGGGCGGCGAGAAGCAGAGCGAGGCGCTGAGTGCGGCAGGCTTCGTCACCGGCGGCGCCGACCTGAACCCGGCACTGGGCCTGCGCGGCCTGCGCCTGCTGCTGCTGCATCCGGAGGTGCTGGAAACCCAGCTGGCGGCGATCCTGCGGGTCTCGGCAGCCGGCCCGGTGCGCATCCTGCTGCCGATGGTGACCACGGTCGCCGAGCTGCGCGCCACGCGCGAGATCTATGACCGGGTGGCGCGGCGGCTGCGCAGGAAGGGGGTCCGGCTCCCCGAAAGGCTGCCCCCGCTCGGGGTCATGGTCGAGACGCCGGCGGCGGCCCTCGGTGCCGAGACCCTGGCGCTGGATGCCGAGTTCCTGGCGATCGGCACCAACGACCTCACCATGTACACGCTCGCGGTCGACCGCTCCTCCAGCGACGTGTCGACGCTCTACGATCCGCTGCATCCGGCGGTGCTGCACCTGATCGGCCAGGCGACCGACGCCGCCCTGCGGGCGCGGCGCCCGGTGTCGCTGTGCGGCGAGATCGCCGGCAATCCCGTCGTGGTGCCGCTGCTGATGGGCATGGGCCTGCGCTCGTTCAGCATGAACGCGTCCGCGATCCCGCGGGTGAAGCAGGTGGTCCGCAAGGCCTCCCTCGATGAGTGCCGCCGGCTGGCGCGCCGGGTGCTGGAGGAGAGCGACCCGCAGCAGGTGGCGACGCTTCTCAGCGACTTCGCCGCGCGATAAGCACGCCGCCATGACCGACGACATCCTGCCGATCCGCCGCGCGCTGCTTTCCGTTTCCGACAAGACCGGCCTGCTTGAGCTGGCCCGGGCGCTGGCGGCGCATGGCGCGGAGCTGCTGTCCACCGGAGGATCGGCGCGCGCGCTGCGCGAGGCCGGCTTCGCCGTCACCGAGGTGTCGGACCATACCGGCTTCCCGGAAATCCTGGACGGGCGGGTGAAGACCCTGGTGCCGCAGATCCATGGCGGCATCCTCGGCCGCCGCGACCTGCCCGAGCACCTGGCGCAGATGCAGGCGCACGGCATCGCCCCCATCGACCTGGTCTGCGTCAACCTCTACCCGTTCGAGGCGGCGGTGGCGTCCGGCGCCGCGCCCGCGGACTGCATCGAGACCATCGACATCGGCGGCCCGGCGCTGATCCGCGCGGCCGCCAAGAACCATCCGCACGTCGTCGTGCTGACCGATCCGGCGCAGTACGAGGCCGTGGCCGACAGCCTGCGGACGCTGCGCGGCACCACGCTGGCCGATCGCCGCGCCTGGGCCGGCGCCGCCTATGGCCGCACCGCCGCCTATGACACGGCGATCGCCGCCTGGTTCGCGGCCGAGCGCGGTGACCTGCTGCCGCAGCGGCTGGCGCTGGCGGGCCTGCGGGCCGAAAGCCTGCGCTACGGCGAGAACCCGCATCAGCAGGCGGCCTTCTACACTGATGGCAGCCAGCGGCCCGGCATCGCCACCGCGCGGCAGGTGCAGGGCAAGTCGCTGTCCTACAACAACCTCAACGACACCGACGCCGCCTTCGAGGCGGTGGCCGAGCTCGACGGCCCGGCGGTGGTGATCGTCAAGCATGCCAATCCCTGCGGCGTCGCCGTGGCCGCGGACCTGGCAACCGCCTGGGAACTGGCGCTGCGCTGCGATCCCGTTTCGGCGTTCGGGGGCATCGTCGCCGTCAACCGCACGCTGGACGAGGCGGCGGCGATCCGGATGGCCGGGATCTTCACCGAGGTGATCGTCGCCCCCGACGCCACCGAGGCGGCCCGGGCGGTGCTGGCGGCGAAGAAAAACCTGCGCCTGCTGCTGACTGGATCGCTGCCCGACCCGCTCTCGCCCGGCCTGATGCTCAAGAGCGTCGCCGGCGGCTTCCTGGCGCAGACCCGCGACAATGGCCGGCCGGACAGCCTGCGGGTAGCAACGAAGCGCGCGCCCACGGAAGCCGAGCTTGCCGACCTGCTGCTGGCCTTCCGCGTCGCCAAGCACGTGAAGTCGAACGCGATCGTCTATGTCCGGGACGGCGCCACCGTGGGGATCGGTGCCGGCCAGATGAGCCGGGTCGACTCCGCGCGCATCGCCGCCTCCAAGGGCGCCGAGGCTGCAAAGGCGGCCGGGCTCGATGTCCGGCTGACCGAGGGCAGCGTCGTCGCCTCGGATGCGTTCTTCCCGTTCGCAGACGGGCTCGAGGTCGCCATCGAGGCCGGTGCCACCGCCGTGATCCAGCCGGGCGGCTCGATCCGCGACGCCGAGGTGATCGCCGCCGCCGACAAGGCCGGCGTGGCGATGGTGTTCACCGCCATCCGCCATTTCAGGCATTGACTGGCCTCGGCGCTAGCAACGGAGCGATTTAGAATTGTTCGCATCGGGATCGTGACTGTCGTGAAGCCGCGAAGCATTTGCAGCGTCATGCTTTAACTTGAATTATCGGCCGGTAGTGGCAAATGATCGCCGATGCGGAAATTCGATGAGCTGACGGAACGGGACCTTCTCGCCCTGGCGATCGCCAACGAGGAGGAGGACGGGCGGATCTACGCCGACTTCGCGCACCAGCTGCGGGAGCATTTTCCTGACAGCGCCGGCATCTTTGTCGAGATGGCGCACGAGGAGCAGGATCATCGCCGCCGGCTGATCGACCTGTACACCACGCGCTTCGGCGACCACATCCCGCTGGTGCGCAGGCAGGACGTGGCCGGTTTCGTGCATCGCCGTCCGGCCTGGCAGGTGCAGCGCCAAGGCATCGACGCGATCCGTCGCCACTCGCGGCAGATGGAGCTCGACGCCGCCCGCTTCTACCGGCAGGCGGCCAGCCGCACGTCCGACACCTCGATCCGCAAGCTGCTGGGCGACCTGGCGGAAGCGGAGGACGCGCACGAGCAGGCCGCCGGCGCCATCGAGCTCAGGCGCCTGCCGGCCAGCAAGCGCGAGGGCGAGGATGCCGAGGCCCGCCGCCGCTTCGTGCTGCAGGTGGTGCAGCCGGGGCTGGTCGGGCTGATGGACGGCTCGGTGTCGACGCTGGCGCCGGTGTTCGCGGCCGCCTTCGCCACCCACCTGCCGTGGAACGCGTTCCTGATCGGCATCGCCGCCTCCGTCGGCGCCGGCATCTCGATGGGCTTCGCCGAGGCCCTGTCCGACGACGGCAAGCTGTCCGGTCGCGGCGCGCCGCTGCTGCGCGGGCTGATCTGCGGGCTGATGACCATGGCGGGCGGCATCGGCCATACCCTGCCGTTCCTGATCCACGACTTCTCCCGGGCGCTTACCGTGGCGCTGGTCGTGGTGGTGCTGGAGCTGGCGCTGATCTCGTGGATACGCTGGCGCTACCAGGACACGCCGATCGTGTCGGCGGTGATCCAGATCCTGTTCGGCGGCGGGCTGGTGTTCGCAGCCGGGGTGCTGATCGGCTCGGCCTGAGCGGACAGGCCCTGCGTCGGCCTTCTGGTCAACCCAGAACCTGCTAGGCTGGCCCATCATGCGCAGCCTCCTCGTATCCGCCCTGTTCCTCGTCGTCACGCAAGCTGCCCTGGCGCAGACGCCTGCGGTGCAGATCACGCCTGCGGACCGGGGCTGGATCGCCCGGATCCAGGACACGCTGAACGGCCTGACCACGCTGAAGGGCCGGTTCCAGCAGATCGCGCCCGACGGCCGCCGCAGCACCGGCACCGTCTGGCTCGACCGGCCGGGCCGCATGCGCTTCGAGTACGACAAGCCGAACCCGCTGCTGCTGGTGGCGGGCGGCGACAAGCTGGTCTTCACCGACAGCGCGCTCAAGCAGACCACCGAGATCCCGCTGGAGAAGACCCCGCTCGGGCTGCTGCTGAGGCCGAACCTGGCCTTGTCCGGCGACGTGACGGTGACCGGCTTCAGCCACGCGGCCGGTCTGCTGCAGGTGACGCTGGTGCGCACCGCGTCCCCGTCGGACGGCAGCCTGACGGTCTTCATGAGCGACAGCCCGCTCAGCCTGCGCGGCTGGAGCGTGATCGACGCGCAGGGTCGCCAAACGCGGATCGACCTGTTCGACGTCGCGACCGGCGTGCCGGTGCAGCAGGCTTTGTTTGACACCCGGGTCGCCGACTAGCGGCCTGCGGCACGGTCCCGCCGGTCTGGAGAACCAAACCGGGAGACCGGCGTTCCGTCGTGCAAACGGGGTCGCCGCATAGGCCCTTCGGCATCGATGCGATCGGATGCTAGGATCGGACCCCACACGCACGCTGGATCGATCATGAGATCATGACGTCTTTCTTCAAGCCTCGCTTCGCCCCGTTCCGGCCCGGTATGGACGTGGCCTGATGTTCGAGACCGCGCTCTGCGGCGCCCGGATCTTCACCGGCGACACCACCCTCATCGGCCATGCCCTGCTGCTGCGCGACGACCGGATCGTCGGACTGGCACCGATGGGCTCGCTGCCGCGGGATACGCGGATGCAGGCGATCGACGGGCTGCTGGCACCGGGATTCGTTGATCTTCAGGTCAATGGCGGCGGCGGCGTCCTGTTCAATGCCGAGCCGACGCGAGACGGGCTGGCCGCGATCGCGTCGGCCCATGCGCCGCACGGCACCACCGCCATGCTGCCGACCTTCATCACCGACCATCCGGATGCGATGGCGACGGCGATCGGCGCCGTGAGGACCGCACTGGCGGATGGGCTGGCGGGCATCGCCGGGCTGCATCTCGAAGGACCCTTCCTGAGCCCCGATCGCGCGGGCGCGCACGATCCGGCCCTGATCCGGGCGATGACCGAGGACGACCTGCGCCTGATCTTGGAAAGCGGGATCGACCACCTGCTGCTCACCGTCGCCGCCGAAACCGTCTCGCCGGCGCAGATCGAGCAGCTGGTGCGCGCGGGCGTGGTGGTGAGCCTGGGCCACAGCGATGCCGACGCGGACACCGTGTCGGCCGCGATCGATGCCGGCGCCACCGGCGTTACCCACCTGTTCAACGCCATGTCGCAGATGACCGGTCGGGCGCCGGGCCTGGTCGGCACCGCCCTCGATCGCGGCGAGGTCTGGGCCGGGCTGATCGTCGACATGCACCACGTCGATCCGGTGATGCTGCGCATCGCGCTGGCGGCCAAGCGCCTCCCGGGACGCCTACTGCTGGTGACCGATGCGATGCCTCCGGCCGGCACCGACCTCGACAGCTTCATGCTGAACAACCGTCTCGTGCGACGCGAGGCGGGCCGGCTGACGCTTGCCGACGGGACGCTCGCCGGCTCGGACCTGACCATGGACCGGGCGGTCGAGAATGCGGTGCTGGATCTCGAGCTGCCGGTCGAGGAGGCGCTGCGCATGGCCAGCCTCTACCCGTCGCGCTTCATGGGCATGGAGGATACCCATGGCCGGCTCGAGGCCGGACGGGCGGCGGACATCGTGCTGTTGGACGACGCGCTGAGCTGCCGGCGCTGCTGGCGAGACGGCGTCGAGCTGCCTCAATCCTCCGCCGGCATGCCCCCGGCCGCATCCGGCGCCGGATCGGCGGCCGCCTTGTCCGCCGCCGCCAGCTCCATCGCGCGCGCATAGACCACGCGGCGCGGCAGGTGCACCGCACCTGCCACCAGGGTCGCCGCATCCTTGACCGAATGGCTGGCCAGGGCCGCGCGCAGGCGCTGGTCCAGCCCGTCCGCATCCGCCTCCTCCGCCGGAGCCGGCCCGACCAGCACGGTGATCTCGCCGCGCGCGGCGGCGGTCGCGTAGAAGGCCGCGAGTTCGTCCAGGCCGCCGCGCCGGATCTCCTCGAACCGCTTGGTCAGCTCACGCGCCACCGCCGCCTCGCGGGCGCCGAACACCGCATGCAGGTCGGCCAGCATCTCGGCCAGCCGATGCGGCGCCTCGTGCCAGATCAGCGTCGCCGACAGCCCGGCGCGCTCGGCTGCCCGCAGCCGCCCGAACCCGTCCAGCCGGGCGGCGGACCGGGGTGCCGCGAAGCCCAGGAACAGGAACGGATGCGGCGGCAGGCCCGACAGGGTCAGGGCGGTGATCGCGGCGTTGGCGCCGGGTGCCGCGGTGACCGGGATGCCGGCCTCGATCGCCGCCCGCACCAGGCGGTAGCCCGGATCCGACAGCAGCGGCGTCCCGGCGTCGGACACGAGGGCCACGCGCCGCCCGCGTCGCAGCATGTCGAGCAGGGCCGGGATGCGCTGGCGCTCGTTATGCTCGTGCAGCGCCTCGGTGCGGGCCGAGATGTGCTTGGCCGAGAACAGGCGGGCGGTGGTGCGGGTATCCTCGCACAGCACCAGCTCGGCCAACTGCAGGGCGGCGACGGCGCGCTCGGTCATGTCGCCGAGGTTGCCGATCGGTGTCGATACGAGAACGAGCCCGGGAACGATGCCGTGTGCTAGGACGTCCTGCCACGGGGCGTCGTCGGCCGGCGGGTCGTGTTCGGGTGAAGCAGGGGGAAGGGATGACGGGTCTTCGGGCATCGCATCAAAGGGCGCGCGTCGCCATGCCACGTCAACGCGCCGCGGCGAACCTGGACGAGCTGTCCCGCGTGCTGGCGGCGATCGTGACCGCTGGCCTGGGAGCACGATCGCTCCGACTGCCGCTGCTCGCATCGAGCCTGCTGATGACCGGGTGCAGCAGCTTGCCTTTCTTTGGCAGCGGATCGGCCTCGCAGCCGCCGGGCCAGGCCGCCCTGCAGCCGCAGGCGGCACCCGACATGCCGGTCGAGGCGCCGCCGGCGCCGGCCGGAGCGACCGGGCCGAAGGTCGGCATCCTGCTGCCGCTGAGCGGTCCGAACGGCAGCCTGGGCGTCGGCATGCTGCGGGCGGCACGGCTGGCGCTGGCGGCACCCGGCTCGCCCGGGCTCGATGTGCATGACACCGCATCGCCTGCCGGAGCGGCCCAGGCGGCCCGGCTGTCGGTGCAGGGGGGCGATGCGATCATTCTCGGCCCGCTGACCTCGACGGAGACCGCGACGGTGGCGCCGGTCGCGCAGAGCGCCGGCATCCCGGTGCTCGCCTTCACCAGCGACGTGGGCCAGGCGCGGGCAGGCGTGTGGGTGATGGGCGTGACGCCGGAGCAGCAGGTGCGACGGCTGGTGTTCGCAGCCAAGCAGGAGGGCCGCAGCAGGATCGCGGCCCTGCTGCCTTCGAACGGGTTCGGCGACGCGCTGGCTGCCGGCCTGGTACGGGCCTGCGCCGATGCCGGCCTGGCGCCTCCGACGATCCTGACCCATGCCGGAACCAGCGACAGCATCGCCGCCACCATGAAGCAGCTCGCCGATGTCTCCGCCCGGCAGGCGGTCGTGAGCCAGCAGGTCAAGGATGCCGGCACCGCCGCCAATGCCGCCGCCGCCGTCGATCCGGGTGCTGCCGCGCCGGCCGGCCAGCCGCCGGCGTCGCCCGCCGTCATGGCGCCCGCCTCGGGCGGTACCGGCCCGCTGGCGATCGCTGCCGCTCCTGCCGCTGCGGCGCCGCCCCCGCCACCTTTGCCGCCGCCGCCGTTCGACGCGCTGTTGCTGGGCGATACCGGATTGCAGCTGAAGGAGGTGATCGCGGCGCTGCGAACCTCCGGCGTGACCTCGTCCCAGGTGCGGATCATGGGTCCGGAGCTATGGGGCGCCTTTGCCAGCAAGCTGCGCGCCCTGTCCGGCGCCTGGTATGCGGCCCCCGATCCGTCGGCCCGGACCGGCTTCGCGCAACGCTATCAGGCCGCCTATGGGCAGGGCGCCAAGCCGCTCGCCGACATCGCCTATGATGCGGCGGCCCTGGCTCGCAGCCTCGCACCCGGCGGCTACGGGACGGGCGCCCTGTCCCGTGCCGACGGCTTCGCTGGCGTCGACGGGGTCTTCACCCTGCAGCCCGACGGGCATGTGCAGCGCGCGCTGGCGATCTTCCAGGTGCAGCCGGGGGGCGGCGGCAGCATCGTCCAGGCAGCACCACGGAGCCTGTCCGATACGGGCAGCTAGTCGGCCGGTCGGGCCGGGGCTCAGGCGGCGACGATCGCGCCGCAGGCGAGGACCGGACGGATGCAGTGCAGTGCCGCCTCGAAGCTGGCATAGCTGCCGAGCTTGTGGCCGCGCAGATGGTCGATCACCAGCCAGCGCATGCCCTCGGGGCGGATCATGTAGGCCGGATCGGCGTTCTCGCGCACCCAGACCAGCACATGCTCGAGCGCCACGGCGGCGTCGGTGGGCGTGCGCGGCGACACGTCGACGTCGCACAGCCCCATGGCGGTGCCGGCCTGCAGCCAGCGCATCAGGTATTCACGGTGGCGCGGCAGGAAGCGCAGCCGCAACGGCACGATGTTGGAGTTGGCAGGGAATTCCTGGAGCAGCGCAGGCGCAGGCTTAGCCATGATCAACCCTTCGAGGATTAGGCTCGCTATTTCGTGAGGACCGTAACTGTCCCCAGAACGCCGTCGCAATTGGAATCGTCGCCAAGTCCTCGTCCGGACAGGTCATTTCGACTCCATCAAAACATGTGTGGCAGAATTGCAATGATCCGTTACGCAGCCGCCTCGGTTACTTCATGTGCCGTGTGAGTTCTTTCGGCCAACGCCTGTGCAGCCACAGCCAGCTGTGCGGCGTCTCACGAATCCAGCCCTCGAGCACGTCATTGATACGCTGTGTCAAAATGGCCTGATCGGCCATCCTGTCGCCGGTGTCGGGCAGCGCCAGCGGCGAGTCCACCACCAGGCGCAGCCGCGCGGGGCCGATCCGCTCGACCCGCCCGGCGATGACCGGGCAGCGCTGCCGCAGGGCGATCGCCGCCAGTGCGGTTGCCGTCATCGCCGGCTGGCCGAACAGCCGGGCCTCGATCCCGTCATTCATCTTCTGGTCGACCAGCATGCCGAGCGAGCCGCCGCGCAGCACATGCGCCAGGGCCAGCCGCGCGCCCCGCGCGCCCTTGGCGAACAGCGGCACCGGGGTGCCCATCGCGGCGTCGCGCAGGTCGCGGATCATCTTGTCCACCAGCGGATTGCCGGCCGCGCGATAGAAGGAGGAGAAGCGCAGCCCGAAATGCGCCACCGCCTGCGGCAGCATCTCCCAGTTGCCGATATGGGCCGACACGAACAGCACCGGCCCGCCGATCCGGGCCTGCGCCTCCAGCACCTCCGCGCCCCGCGCCACCCAGCCCGGACCGGAGGCGGTGTCCTTGCGCAGCGCCGCCAGATGCGGGAACTCCGCCGCCGTCCGGCCGAGATTGTCCCAGACCCCGCGCACGATGCGCCGTCGCGCAGCCGCGTCCAGCTCGGGCATCGTCAGGCGCAGGTTCGCGTCCGCCACCCGCGACACCGGCAGCAGCGGCCCGATCGCACGGCAGAGCCTGCCGCCGAGATCCGAGGCCCGCACCGGCCCCAGCCGCCGGAACAGCCCGAGCAGCAGGCGGACGGCCACCGCCTCCAGCCGCTGCAGGACGACGTCGGCCGCCTTCGCGGGCGGCATCATGCACCGGCCGTCATGCGGTCAAGCAGCGCGCCGCGGGCCGTCGGATCGAGCCAGCGCAGGCAGACCGGGGCGACGATGACGGCGGCCCGCAGCGCTGACGGCAGCCGCACGGCATCCTTGGCCGTTGTGATCAGCGTCGCCTGCAGCCGGGCGGCGTCGCGCTGCAGCCGGTCGAGCTCGGCCGGCCGGAAGCGATGATGGTCGGCAAAGCCATGGGTCTGCAGCAGGGTCAGCCCCTGCGCCTCGAGTGTTTGGAAGAACTTGGCCGGCCGCGCGATGCCGGCGAAGGCCAGCAGCCTGCGGCCGCCCAGGCCGGCGATCGCCGGCCCCATCGCCAGCTCGGCCCGCAGCAGCGGCAGGGCCCGCGGCAGCCTGCCGGCGTCGCCGGTGGCGTCCGGACCGATCAGCACCGCCGCGGCGGCGCGTGCGGCGGCGGCGGCCACCGGCTCGCGCAGGGGACCCGCCGGCAGCAGCCGGCCGTTGCCGAACCCCACCGCCCCGTCGATCACCAGCAGCGGCCAGTCCTGGACGAGGCCGGGATTCTGCATCCCGTCATCCATCAGCAGGATCTGCGCGCCCAACGCGATCGCCGCGCGGGCCCCTGCCGCGCGATCAGCCGACACCCAGCAGGGCACCCGCTCCGCCAGCAGCAGCGCCTCGTCCCCGACCAGTGCCGCGTCGTGACGATCCGGCTCGACCCGCAGCACGCCGGGCCGGCCGCGTCCGCCATAGCCGCGCGTCAGGCAGTGCACCGAAACGCCGCGATCGATCAGCCCCTGCGCCAGGTCGAGTGCCAGCGTCGTCTTGCCGGCACCACCCACCCCGACATTGCCGCAGCAGATGACCGGCACTGGCGCCCGCCAGCCCGGCCGGCGCAGCCGGCGCGCCGTGGCGCGCGCGGTGATCGCGGCGAGCGGCCCGAGCAGCGCAACAGCGAGGCCCGGGCGACGCCGGTACCAGAAGCCGGGCGGCCTCATCCGCGCTTCGGCCGGGCCGATAGCTCCAGCAGCCGCTGCGCCAGCCGCTCCGGCAGCCCGGCGGACGCATCGGCCGGCCCCCGTGCTGCCACCGCCATGCGGCCTCGCGCCTGCGGATCGGACAGCATGCGGTCCAGCCACCGCTCCAGCGCCGCCTCGTCATCCGTCACCATGAGGCCACCCGCCGCCTGCAACCGGCCGACATCTGCCGTGAAGTTCTGCGTCAGCGGCCCGATCGCGATGGCGCAGCCCAGCCGCGCCGGCTCCAGCGGGTTATGTCCGCCGCCCGGCGGCTGCACCGTGGGCAGGCTGTTGCCGAGCAGCACGCTGTCGATCAACCGATACAGCAGCCCGAGCTCGCCCAGCGTGTCGCAGATCCAGAAGCCGTGCGTCGGGTCCGGATCCTGGCCGTCCCCGCGCCGCGGCGCATCGTCGAGCAGGGCGGCGACGGTGGCGCCGCGCTCGGGATGCCGGGGCGCCACCACGGTCAGCAGCCCTGGATGCCGGGACGCCAGCGCGCGGTGCAGCCTGGCGACCGACGCCTCCTCGCCCTCATGGGTGCTGGCGGCGAGCCAGACCGGGCGGTCGCCCAGCATGCCGCGCAGCCGCGCCTGCTCGGTCTCGTCGACCGGCAGCGCTGCCGCCGCCTGCTTGAGGTCCCCGTCATGCTCCACCGCCGGCGCGCCCAGGGCACGCAGGCGCGACGCATCCTCCTCCGAGCGCGCCGTGATCCAGTCGAAGGCGCCGAACAGCGGCCGGGCCGCGATGCCGGCCCGGCTCCAGGCGCGCGCGCTGCGCTGCGACAGGCGGGCATTGACCAGTGCCAGCGCGATGCCGCGGGCGACGCAGCCGGCGATCAGGTTCGGCCAGAGCTCGCTCTCCACCAGCACCGCGAGATCCGGCCGCCAGTGGTCCAGGAAGCGGCCGACCCAGCGCGGCACGTCGAGCGGCACGAGGCGACGCCGCACGCGACGGTCGAGGCCGCTTTCCGCCAGACGCTGCGCCGCCAGATGCTGCGCCGACACGGTGGCGGTGGTGAGCAGCAGGGTCAG
This sequence comes from uncultured Acetobacteraceae bacterium, assembly GCA_964248625.1. Classification (GTDB taxonomy): domain Bacteria; phylum Pseudomonadota; class Alphaproteobacteria; order Acetobacterales; family Acetobacteraceae; genus Lichenicola. The sequence goes on from CAXTZG010000002.1 coordinate 47,068, forward strand.
CGCCGGATCGAGCCGGCACAGCGCCTCCAGCAGCGGCAGCAGCGACAGCGTCTCGCCGACGCTGGCCGCATGCAGCCAGATCAGGGGGCCGTCCGGCCGGGACGAGGCCTCCAAGCCGCGCCGCTCGCCCAGCCGATCCGCCAGCTCCTTGCCCCGGCGCAGGCGACGTCGCAGCAGCAGCCGGACCGCCGGCTCGGCCAGCATGGCCGCGATCCGCCAGGCCGCGAACGCCGGACCGAGCCTGCGTTTCATGCCCCGGCCTGCAGGCATGCCACGGCGGCATCGAGCGACGCGGCGATCGAAGGCACCGCCGCCGCCCAGTCGCGCGGCGGCACCGTGATCGGCGCCATGCAGACGACGCGGCCGCGTCCAAACGGCAGCGGCAGGATCATCCGGTCCCAAGAGCCGAGCCGGAACGAGGGCCGGCAGCAGGCGGCAGCCGCGATCACTGGCGCGCCCGACAGGGCGGCGAGCCGGGCGACGCCGGGCTGCACGCGGTGCCGCGGGCCGCGCGGCCCGTCCGGCGTGATGGCGACCAGACTGCCGTCGCGCAGCAGGCCCAGCAGGCTGCGCAGGGCGGCGGCACCACCCTTGTCGCGCAGGGCACGCGCGCCGGCGTCCCGGCGCCGCTCGGAAGAGCCGGCGATCGTCTGCACCCCCCAACGCCGCACGATGTCGGTGATCATCTGCCCGTCGCGATGCCGGCTGATCAGCACCGTCATGGTCAGCGCCGGGCTCGCCCGCTTGGCATGCCACCACAGTGCCGGCACCAGCGGCAGGAACTCGTGCCAGAAGGCGACGATCGCGGTGCGTCCCTCGAGTCCCAGCATGAACGGCCAGGCCTCGTCGGGCGCCTCGACGGTCCAGCGCGTGGTGCGCAGGGCGAGGCTGAGATATCCGCCCACCAGCCGCCCGATGCCGTTGCGGACGATCCGGCTGCGCAGCACGCGCTTCAGCATGGCGCTCGGCGATGTTTCACGTGGAACATCCAGGCGACGCGCGAGCATCGTCAGGCCTCCGAGCACTCCTGTGACGACGCATGATGCCTAGCGTCCGGTTTGGCCACGGTGCCGCAACAGGTGATCGGCCAGCACGCAGGCCAGCATCGCCTCGCCGACTGGAACCGCCCGGATGCCGACGCACGGGTCATGCCGTCCCGTGGTCGACACCTCGACCGCCTCCCCGTCGCGGGTCACCGAGGCGACCGGGGTCAGGATCGAGCTGGTCGGCTTCACCGCGAAGCGCGCCGTCACCGGCTGGCCGGTCGAGATGCCGCCCAGCACGCCGCCGGCCTGGTTGGAGCCGAACGCGATGCGTCCGTCTCGCATCGTCATCGCGTCGGCATTGTTCTCGCCGCTGAGGCTTGCGGCGGCGAACCCGGCGCCGATCTCCACGCCCTTGACCGCATTGATGCCCATCAGCGCCGCGGCGAGATCGGCATCCAGCTTGCCGTAGAGCGGGGCCCCGAGCCCGGGCGGCACGCCATCGGCCTCCAGGGCGATGATCGCCCCCGTCGACGAGCCCTCCTTGCGCACCTGATCCAGATACGCCTCCCAGCCCGGCACGGCGGCTGCGTCGGGACAGAAGAACGGGTTGCGCCCGGTCTCGTCCCAGTCCCAGCGCGCGGGATCGATGCCGTGCGGCCCCACCTGCACCAGCGCCCCGCGGATCTGCACCCCGGGTCCGAGCACCAGCCGCGCCACGGCGCCGGCGGCCACCCGTACCGCGGTCTCCCGCGCCGAGGAGCGCCCGCCGCCGCGCGGATCGCGCAGGCCGTATTTCAGCTCGTAGGCGACATCAGCGTGCCCCGGACGATAGCGGTCGACGAGGTTGCCATAGTCCTTGCTGCGCTGGTCGACGTTTTCGATTTGCAGCGAGATCGGCGTGCCCGTCGTGTGCCCCTCGTAGGTGCCCGACAGGATGCGCACGGCATCCGGCTCGCGCCGCTGCGTGGTGAAGCGCGACTGCCCCGGCCGCCTGCGGTCGAGGAACGGCTGGATGTCGGTCTCGGACAGCGCCAGTCCCGGCGGGCAGCCATCGATCACGCAGCCGATCGCCGGCCCGTGGCTCTCGCCCCAGCTGGTGACGCGAAACAGGTGGCCAAAACTGTTGTGCGACATCGCCCTCGGTCCGGCGCCGGACCGTCAGTCCTTGATGGTGGCGATGTCGGGGGCTGCCGGGTTCTTCATGCCGACCAGATGATAGCCGCTGTCGACATGATGCACCTCGCCGGTGACCCCGGCCGACAGGTCCGACAGCAGATACAGCCCGGCGCCGCCGACCTCGTCGATGCTCACGTTGCGCTCGAGCGGCGCGTTCAGCTGGTTCCATTTCAGGATGTAGCTGAAATCGCCGATGCCGCTGGCCGCCAGCGTCTTGATCGGGCCGGCCGAGATGGCGTTCACGCGAATGCCGTCGCCGCCCAGATCGGTCGCCATGTAGCGCACCGACGCCTCCAGCGCCGCCTTGGCCACGCCCATCATGTTGTAGTGCGGCATCACCCGCTCGGCGCCGAGATAGGTCAGGGTCAGCAGCGAGCCGCCCGACTGCATCAGCGCGCTCGCCCGCCTGGCGACGGCGGTGAAGGAATAGCAGGAGATGTCGAGCGCCTGCAGAAAGGCGTCGCGCGGCGTGTCGAGGTAGCGGCCGCGCAGATACTGCTTGTCGGCCCAGCCGATCGCATGCACCAGGAAGTCGAACCTGCCCCAGGCGCTCTCGATCTGCGCGAAGGTCTCGTCCATCGCCGCATCGTCCGAAACGTCGCAGGGCAGCACGATCGTGCTGCCGACGCTGTCTGCCAGCGGCCGCACGCGCTTCTCCAGCGCCTCGCCCTGGAAGGTGAAGGCGAGTTCGGCCCCCTGTGCGGCACAGGCCGAGGCGATGCCCCAGGCGATCGAGCGGTTGTTGGCAACGCCCATGATCAGTCCGCGCTTGCCCTGCATCAGGGTGCCGCGGAGGGGAAGGTTGCTGGGGCCCTCTGGCATGGACGGTCTCGATCTCGGTGGGCGGGGAATGAACTGGAAGCAGGCTGCCACGCTCGTGGTCGCACACCGCCCTGGACGGGACAAGGGGCGGACCTTCCCCCTTGGCGCGACATCCGGGGCGGAGCAGAGTTCTGCCGGTCGCGGCGCGATCCGCCTTGGAGGAAATCATGGCGCATGCGCCACTCGACGTGGTCGCCGACCCGGTCGCACTGTTCCGGATCTGGCTGGACGACGCCACCGCGACCGAGCCGAACGACCCGACGGCCATGGCCCTGGCGACCGTGTCGGCAGACGGCATGCCGTCGGTGCGCATGGTGCTGCTCAAGGACGTCGATGACCGCGGCTTCGTGTTCTACACCAACAAGCAGAGCCGCAAGGCCGGACATCTGGGGGCGAGCCGCCAGGCCGGGCTGCTGTTCCATTGGAAGACCCAGCGCCGCCAGGTGCGGATCGAGGGCGCGATCGAGGATGTCGCCGACGCCGACGCCGACAGCTATTTCCGCAGCCGGGCCCGCATCTCGCGTCTGGGCGCCATCGCGTCGGATCAGTCGCGGCCGCTGCCGGAGCGCGCCGAGCTCGAACGCCGCCTGGCAGACGCCGACGCGCGCCATCCGGGCGAGGACGTGCCGCGCCCGACGCACTGGTCCGGCTACCGCGTGCTGCCGGCGCTGATGGAGTTCTGGCAGGACATGCCATACCGCCTGCACGACCGGATGGTGTATCGTCGCGACGACGGAGTCGGCTGGCAGACCACCCGTCTCTATCCCTGATCCGCCCGCCCGATCCGGTGAGGACCATCCATGAGCGACATCGTCTCGATCCTGTTGCCGCTCAACGGCGCTTCCACCGACGCTGCCGCGGTGGCGCTCGGGCTTCGCCTGGCGCGGCGCTTCCAGGCGCACCTGCAGGTGCTGCATGTCGGCACCGACAGCCGGGATGTGGCGCCGCTCGCCGGCGAAGGCCTGTCCGGGGCGATGGTCGAGGAGATGATGACCGTGGCCGGGCATGACTCGAGCCGACGCCTGCTGGGCGTGCGGGCCCTGTTCCAGGCCGGCCTGAAGCAGGACGAGGCCGCGGCCGGTTCCGCGCTTGAGCTCGTCGACCGGCTGCCGCGCCCGACCGCCGCCGGGCGGCACGCCACCGTCGGCTTCCGCTCGGTGCTGGGCCGCGAGCACGAGCTGGTCGCCCATGCCGCGCGCCTGTCGGACCTGATCGTCGTGCCGCATGCCGCATCCGAGGATACGATGTCCTCGTCGGAGGCGCTGCATGCGGTGCTGTTCGATAGCGGGCGGCCGGTGATCGTCGCATCCAGGCAGGTCCCCGACACGATCGGCCGCCGCATCTGCATCGCCTGGAACGGCACCACCGAGAGCGCGTCGGCGGTGCTGTCGGCGATGGACTGGCTGCAGCGGGCGGACGCCGTGCAGGTGCTGTATTCGGACGACTACCAGCGGCGCGGACCCGAGGCCGGCGAGCTCGTCGACTACCTGGCCGGCCACGGCATCGACGCCCAGCCGGGGTCGTTCAGGCGGCTCGGCGAGCGGGTGGGCGCCGGGCTGCTGGCGGCCGTCGACGCGTTTGGCGCCGACCTGCTGGTGATAGGCGCCTATTCGCATTCCCGGCTGCGCCAGATGATCCTGGGCGGGGTGACCCGGCACGTCATCGAGCAGGCCACGCTGCCGGTGCTGATGGCCCGCTGAAGCCCTGAACCGCGCCGGGCGTCGGGCCCGTGACGGTCCGCTAGATCCCCGGCATCTCGTTCACCGCCACCACGCGCCAGATGCTGTCATGCCGCTCCAGGATGGTGAGCGACAGGTTCTGCACCGACAGCCGCAGCGACGTCGCCGCATCGACCCCGAGCGCATGGGCCGCCGCCGCGCGGATCGCGCCGCCATGGCTGACGACAACGATGTCGCGCCCGTCATGCGTGTCGGCAAGCCGCTCCAGCGTCGCGCCGACCCGGGCGCAGACCGCCACCATGCTTTCACCGCCCGGAGGCACCTCCTCGGCCGCCATCGGCCAGAACGGGTGCGGCGTCATGCTCAGCTTCTCGGGCAGCTCGTGATGCTGCAGCCCGTGATACTCGCCCATCGACTGCTCGATCAGCCCTTCCTCCACGGTCCAGGCGGTCTCGGGGTAGCCCGCCTGCTGGATCGCATGCGCGGTGCGCTGGGTGCGCGAGAGCGGCGTGGTGACCCAGGCCGCGTCGCGCGGCAGCCGTGCCGCCAGCGCCTGGTACATCGGCACCTGGGCGATCAGGCTTTCCGGGCAGAGCGGCACGTCGAGCGAGCCATACAGCCTGAGCCGGGCGTTCTGCTCCACCAGCGCATGCCGGATCAGCCAGAAGCGCGTGATCCCGGGCGCCAGGACCGGGGTGTCGAGAAAGGCGGCGCGCTGCGTCATGGCGATCGGGTCCGGCATGCTGAGGTCCGAGGAGAGGTTTCCATCAGCTCAGAGCCCGGTGGCGACAAAAGGGCAAGACCGCCTGCGGTCACGGATCAGATGTCGAGCCCCGGATCGGCACGCCGGCGCAGCGGCATGGCGGAGTCGAAACGGGGCTCCGGATCGAGCCGCACCAGCGCGTCCCAGCAGCGGAGCAGCAGCCCGATCTTGCCGATGATCCGGCGCACGTCGCCGATCTCGCGGGCCATCCGCGCCGAGCTGCCAAGCCCGCCATGCGACGGCTCGCCCGACAGCAGGCGCGCGCCCACCGAGATGCGCAGCGCGCCAGCCATCACGCCGTCGAGCCGGTCATGCGCGACCGGCGCCGGCTGGCCGATATGGCAGAGCAGCCGGGCCAGCGCGCGATCGTCCGCGCCGGCCGCCGCGGGCAGCGCCCCCGTCACGTCGGCATTCAGCCAGCGATAAACCAGGCGCGCCCGCGCCATGTCGAGCGGCAGGCGGTCCGGGCCGCAGCCCGCCGGCTGCAGCACCAGGAAGCTCCGGATGGTCTGGAGCTGGTCCCAGGAGGGGGCGGCCGCGTCGGCCTCCACCGGCAGGTCGTCGCGCGCCGGCGGCGGCACCAGGACCGGCACCACGTCCGGACTTGCCGCCATCGCCGCCTCGACGCCGTCAATGAAGGCAGCGGTGCGCTCTTGCGCCAGCCGGTCCGGCACCTGCGCAAAGGCCTGCATTTCGGCGACCGCCGCCTGCCAGCGCAGCACCAGGCCGAGATTGACCGTCCCGTCCGTTGCCGCAGCATCCGGAAGCACGGGCCGCGCCTCGGCCGGCCAGTCCGCTCCGCCGCCATAGGCGGCAAGCCCGGCCGGAAGCCGTCCCGGCCCGCGCAGCCGCCGTGCCAGCCGCTCCGGCAGCAGCAGCGCGCCGCAGAAGGGCGGTCCGGTGAAGAACTTGGAGCCGGTGATCATCACCATGCAGCCTTGCGCCACGTACTCCTGCACCCGCCTGCGGTCGAGCCGCGTCTGGCAGGCATCGACCACCAGCTCGAGCCGGTCACCGAGCCGCCGCTGCAGCGCGTCCAGGCAGGCGGTTCCGGGCGCCAGCAGCCCGGTCTTCGACAGGTCGAGCCGGTGCAGCAGCACCGTCCGCCCTTGCGCCGCTTCCGCCTCGGCCATGCGCAGGCAGGCCGCGTCCACGGCATCCGGCGGCAGCAGCCGCCCGCCCGCATCCCGGATCGCCACGCTCAGCACGCGCGTGTCGTCGGAAAAGCCGTCGATCCGCTCGCCCTTGATCACGCGCCGGCCGAGCGCCGTGTCGCCGGCGAAATGCCGACCCGCCGCCGCCAGCGGCACGCCGGCTCCGGTCTCCTCCGGCGCCAGCAGGATGTTGCTGACCGGGCGCACGACGCCCCCCGCGCCCGGCAGGCCGCACAGCGCCAGCGCGATCATCTCGGCATCGGTGCCCGAGGCCGCCAGCACGACGGCGCAGGGATCCGGCAGCCGGTAATGCGCCGCGATGGCTGCGCGCACCTGCTCGGTCTCGTCCCGCAGCGCGTCCTGCGCGCGGCCGGCGAGTGCGGCGACCGCCAGCCGTCTGCGCGCGGCTTCGGCGCCCCCGAAGCCGCGTTCCGACAGCGACGAGGCGGTGGAGGAAGCGAAGGTGACCGCCCAGGGCCGCGGGCGGTGGCTGCAGCCGTAGTGGTTCAGTCCGGTCCTCGGATCGACCGCGAGACGCGCGTCGCCGCCCTGCGCCATCAGCGTCTCGGCCGGTCCCAGCAGGCTCCAGCACTCGGCCAGCGTCCGGATCACCGGCTCCGGCATGAGACAGTCGGCCCCGCCAACGCCTGCCGCTCGCCGCAGCCGGCCGGAATGCCCCTGCAGGTTGCGCAGCCGTGCCCAGACCACGCCCAGCACGTCCGGCATCGGCATCTCGCCGCCCGACATCGGCGCCAGCCAGGAAACCGGATCGGGATAGGCCGGCTCGTCCGCCGGCGCCGCATCCAGCAGCCAGAAGCGCGAGGCGGTCCGGGCGGCATACAGCCCGGCCAGGATCGGCAGGTCGACGGGATTGACGACGGCCGTGCCGGGCGCGGTCCGGATCACCGCATCCAGCAGCATCGAGAGCTCGATGGCATGACGGATATGGAAGGCGCAGATTCGGGTCGGCCCGAGGCAGGCGGCGCCCAGCACGACGTCGCCGCCGGGATCGACGCGGAATGCCGTGTCGAGCGAGGCGTCGAAGACGAAGCGCTGGCGGTCGCCGACGACACGCAGGTCGGGGCGATCGAGCACGGCCAGCAGCCGGGTGTTCAGGTCTTCGGCAAACACCACAGCCCTCCTTCGGCGCGAGCGGTCCGTGCACGCGCACGATAGCTGGCAGGCGACGTCCAGCGAAGCGGGCGCGGTGCATCGCCCGGCGACTCTGTCTCATCGGGCGGGACGCCGGCAATGCCGCGAAACGCACCCACCGGACGCGCGGCGTGCGTTGCTCCTGCAACGGTTGCCTGAGCGCTGCAGCGCTGCCAAGCTGAACCCTCGCTGGCCTAGCGCCGAACATGGGATCGATGAATGCGGATTCTCCTGACAGGCGGTTGCGGCTTTATTGGCTCTGCCGTGGTGAGGCACCTGATCCGATCCACAGCGCACGCGGTCGTCAACGTCGACAAGATGACCTATGCCGCCTCCGAGGATGCGCTGGAGGAGACGCTGCGCGATCCGCGCCATACGCTGGTGAAGGCCGACATCGCCGACCTCGCCGCGATGAAGGCGGTGTTCGACGAGCATCGGCCCGATGCCGTCATGCATCTCGCCGCGGAAAGCCATGTCGACCGCTCGATCGACGGGCCGGCCGTGTTCATCCAGACCAACGTGGTCGGCACCTTCTCGATGCTGGAGGCGGCGCGCGCCTACTGGTCGGGGCTCGGGGGCGAGGCGAGAGCGGCGTTCCGCTTCCATCACATCTCCACCGACGAGGTGTTCGGGGCCTTGGAGGCGCACGATCCGCCTTTCACCGAGACGACGCCGTATGATCCGCGCAGCCCCTATTCGGCGAGCAAGGCCGCCTCGGACCATCTGGTGCGCGCCTGGTACCACACCTACGGCCTGCCCGCCTTCGTCACCAACACCACCAACAATTACGGCTTCTGGCATTTCCCCGAGAAGCTGATCCCGCTGGTCACCATCAACGCCATCGAGGGCCGCGAGCTGCCGGTCTATGGCGACGGCTCCAACGTGCGCGACTGGCTGTTCGTCGAGGATCACGCGGCCGCCCTGGTCAAGGCGGTGGAAGTGGGCGTGCCCGGCGAGACCTACGCCATCGGCGCCCGTCAGCCGCGCTCCAACCTGCAGGTGGTGCAGGCGATCTGCCGCACCCTGGACGAGCTGCGCCCCGATCCGGCCGGCCCGCGCGAGCGCCTGATCCGCTACGTGACCGACCGGCCGGGCCATGACTGGCGCTACGAGATCGATGCGAGCCATGCCGAGCGGTCGCTCGACTGGAAGGCCGACCACGACTTCGAGACCGGCATCCGTCGCACGGTGCAGTGGTACCTGGATCATCAGGAGTGGTGGGAGGCGATCCGGTCGGGCCGCTACACCGGACAGCGCTTGGGGACAGCGGCATGACCAGACCGACCGAAACGTCGATGAAGGGCATCCTGCTTGCAGGCGGCTCCGGCACCCGGCTGCATCCGATCACGCTGGCAGCCAGCAAGCAGCTGCTGCCGGTCTACGACAAGCCGATGATCTACTACCCGCTCAGCACGCTGATGCTGGCCGGCATCCGCGACATCATGATCATCTCCACCCCGGCCGACCTGCCGCAGTTCGAGCGCCTGCTCGGCGACGGCTCGCGCTTCGGCGTCCGCTTCACCTACCGTGTGCAGCCGTCGCCCGACGGCATCGTGCAGGCGTTCCTGATCGCCGACGACTGGCTCGGCCACAATCCGTGCGCCCTGGCGCTCGGCGACAACCTGATTTTCGCCGACCATCTGGGCGTGCTGCTGCGCGCCGCCTCCGCCCGGCCCGAGGGTGCGACCGTGTTCGCCTACCAGGTGCGCGATCCGGAACGCTACGGCGTGGTGTCGTTCGACGAAAGCGGACGAGCCCTCGAGATCGTCGAGAAGCCGGCCAATCCGCAATCGAACTGGGCGGTCACCGGACTGTATTTCTACGACAACCGCGTGCTCGACATGGCCCGGCGCATCAAGCCGAGCCCGCGCGGCGAGCTCGAGATTACCGACCTGAATCGCCTGTATCTCGAGGAGGGCTCGCTGCATGTCGACCGGCTCGGCCGCGGCTGCGCCTGGCTCGATGCCGGCATGCCGGACAGCCTGATGCAGGCCGGCACCTTCGTGCAGACCATCCAGTCCCGCCAGGGCATGCTGGTCGGCTGTCCGGAGGAGGTCGCCTTCCGCATGGGCTTCATCGACGCCGCCTCCCTGCGCGACCAGGCGCGCAAGCTCGCCAAGACCGAGCTCGGCCGGCTGCTGCTCGAACTGGCCGACGGCGTCCACGCTTGATGCGCGCGCAGAGCCCGGGAGAGCATCCATGAAGGTAGAGCGACTGGCCATTCCCGACGTGATCCTGATCACGCCGCCACGCTTCGGCGACAGCCGCGGCTTCTTCTCCGAAACCTACAACTACCCGCGCATCAAGGCCGAGACCGGCATCGAGCTCGCCTTCCTGCAGGACAACCACTCCTTTTCCAAGGAGCGCGGCGTCATGCGCGGCCTGCACTGCCAGCTGGCGCCGCATCCGCAGGGCAAGCTGCTGCGCTGCTCCAAGGGCGCGATCTACGACGTCGCCGTCGACGCACGCACCGGCTCGCCCACCTACGGACAATGGGTCGGCGCCGAGCTCACCGGCGACAACTGGTCGCAGCTCTGGATCCCGCCCGGCTTCCTGCACGGCTTCTGCACGCTGACCGACGACGTCGAGGTGCTCTACAAATGCACCGACGTCTGGGACAAGGCGAGCGAGCGCGCCGTGATCTGGAATTGCCCCGAGATCGGCATCGACTGGCCGATCGGGCCGGACGAGGCGATCCTGTCGGAGAAGGACGCCCAGGCGCCGCACTTCTCGGCAGCTGCCGGCTGGTTCTCCTATCCATGACCGCACTCTCCGAACAGGGCGGCCCGATCCTCGTCACCGGCGGCACGGGTCAGCTCGCCACCTCGCTCGTTCGCCTCGGCGGGCCGCGCATCCACCGCGTCGGCCGCCCGGACTTCGACTTCGACCGGCCCGAGACCATCGCCGCCCGCTTCAACCAAATCCGGCCGGTCATGGTGGTGAACACCGCCGCCTGGACCGCCGTCGACGCCGCGGAGACGGCACCCGACGGGGCCGCGCGCGCCAACCGGGACGGTCCGGAGCAGCTGGCGCGGCTTTGCGCGGAGGCCGGCATCCCGCTGATCCACGTCTCAACCGACTACGTGTTCGATGGCGACAAGGGCGCGCCCTATGTCGAGACCGATCCCACCTCGCCGACCGGCGTCTATGGCCGCACCAAGGCAGACGGCGAGCAGGCCGCCCTGTCGGCTCACCTGCGCACGATCGTGCTGCGCACCTCCTGGGTCTATTCCGCCACCGGCAAGAACTTCGTCCGCACCATGATCAATGCCGGCGAGAAGAACCCGACCCTGCGCGTCGTCGGCGACCAGCACGGAGCACCGACCGCCTCAGACGACCTGGCCCGGGCCATCCTGCAGCTCGTGGCCAGGATCGAGGAGGACGGGTGGCAGGACGCCTATGGCGGCATCTACCACGCCGCCGGCACCGGCGAGACCACCTGGCACGGCCTTGCGGTCGCGGCACTGGAGGCGGCCGGCACGCATGGCCGGCCGATGCCCGAGGTGATCGCCATCAGCACCGCCGACTGGCCGACGCCGGCTCGGCGCCCGCTCGACTCCCGGCTCGACTGCGCCAAGCTGGAGCGCGTCTTCGGCGTGCGCCTGCCACCCTGGCGCGACAGCCTGGTGCGCACGGTCGACGAGCTGCTGGCGCCCCCGTCATCCTGAACGCAGGAGCCCGGCTTCACTTCCAGACGATGCCTTCAGGGTCGCCGCCGGCCACCGATGCGGATCGCCTGGAGGTTCGGCCACGCGCGTTTGGCGCCGACGCGGACGAGACGCTGCCGGTCGCGGTGCTGCTCTCGACCTTTGAGGGCGCGCGCTTCCTGCCGCAGCAGCTGGAGTCGATCCTGCAGCAGAGCTATCCGCGCTGGACGCTGCTCTGGCGCGACGATGGCTCGGTCGACGCCACATCGTCGGTCATGCGTGCCTTCGGCCAGCAGGCGGGCGAGGGACGTTCCCGGATGGCGGCGGGAGAAGCCGGCCACCTCGGCATCGCCGGCTCCTTTCTGGTTCTGCTGCGACAGGTGCCGCGCGACGCCATCGCCGCCTTTGCCGACCAGGACGATATCTGGCTGCCCGAGAAGCTGCGGCGCGGCGTCGAGGCGCTGGCTGGGGTGACGCCAGGCGAGCCGGCGCTCTACTTTGCCCGTCAGCAGCTGGTCGACCAGGATCTGGCGCCGCTCGGCCTGTCGCCGTATCGCGGCAGTCCGGCCGCCTTTCCCGCCGCCCTCACCCAGAACGTCGCCACCGGCTGCACGATGATGCTCAATCCGGCTGCCGTGGCCCTGGTGTCGGCAAGCGACCCGCCGCCCGGGACGCTGCACGACTGGTGGTCCTACCTGGTGGTCAGCGCGGCCGGCGGCCGGCTGATCGCCGATCCGGAGCCGGTGGTGCTGTATCGTCAGCATCACCGCAACGCGGTCGGCGCCCCGCATTCGACGATCTGGCGTGGCCTGAGGGCACTTCGCCGCGGTCCCGACGCCTTCATGCAGCAGTTCCGCCGCCATACCGCAGGGCTCGCCGCCTACCGCCACGCCTTGTCGCCCGGCGCCGTCCGGGATCTGGACCTGCTGGAACGTGCGCTGGCCGGCGGCCTGACCGCACGCCTCGATGCCCTGCGCCGGGTCAGGTTCCTGGTTCGCCAGACCAGGCTCGAGACGTTGCTGTTCCGGCTCTGGTTCCTGACCGGCTAGAGCATCATGCGGTCGAGTGGAGCCGGCTGGCTGCGTCACGACATCGACTGGAACAGCGAGCTGCAGCAGCGCCAGCGCACGCGATCGCATGACGCCAGGGTGCCAAGGAGAGTGCGATGAGCCGGAACACGATCGGCCTGATCTGGATCGCCGGCCTCGTGCTCGCCGTGCTGCTCACGGTGATCGGCCCGGGCGTGCTCGGCACGACGCTGGGCGATGCGGTCGATCACGCCTTCGACGCCGCAACGCTGGCGCTCGTCCAGATCGGCGATCCGGTGCGCGAGATGATCCGCGGTTTCGCGATCGCCGCCTACGTGGTGTTCATCGCGCTGTGCGTGCTGGCGCGCCGCCGCGGCCTGCCCTCGATGACGGCGGCCATCGTGGTCACGCTGCTGTTCCTGCTGCTGGCCGGCGCGCCGCGCGACTGGGGCCGCTCGCTGCACGGATCGCACTGGCTGCTGGCGCTGCTGCTCGCGGTGGCGGCGGCACTGCTGATGACCCGCAGGCTGTCCGGCAGGCTTTCGCCGCGCAGCTAGACCGACGAGATCGGCAGCCTGCCGCGCAGCCCGGTGCCGCCCGACCTGCAGCGGCACCGGATTCTGCAAGCCGAGATCGGTCGCCGCCGCCTCAGTCGAGATCGGCCAGCAGCGCGTCGATGTCGGCCTGCGCCATGGCCGAGGCCGGAAGCTGGGGCCCGTTCAGCAGATGCGCGTCGGGACGGTGCGGCTCGCCCTCGACGGTGGGAAACGCCTCCTCCCACCGGTGCTGTCCGAACGTGTTGACGATCTTGGCGACCTTGGCTTCCACCGCCTTGAGGGTGTTCACCACCTTGGTGATGCGCTGCCCGGTGATGTCCTGGAAGCTGCACGCCTCGTAGATCCGCATTGTCGCATCCTGCACGACGGCGGCGTCCGGGCCCGATGGCCGGGCCGACGTCGCATCCAGCAGCTCGCACGCTTCGAGGATGGCGTTGGTCGCGTCCGCCGTATGGGCGACGACCGCATCGAGCTCCTCGCTGGCGGCCGACACGTCTCCGGTCGACGACCTGTCGGACCGCAAGGCGGCGATCTCTTCCTTGGCCACCGCGATCGTGTGGCCGAGCTCCTCGACCTCGTTGAGCAGTTCCGTCTCGTGGACGGACAGCTCGCTTCCCATCGTGTCGATGACCGCACGCACGACCTCGGCCACCATCTGCGGCCGGACGGTCGGGTAGGACGAGCAGATGAGGCCAAGCCGCTTCGAGAGCGCCGTTACGTCGGCGGCATGGCTAGACATGACCCAGCACCTTCTCGATCTTGCCCTGCAGCGTCTCGGCGTTGAACGGCTTGACGATGTAGTTCGAGACGCCGGCCTGCTTGGCGGCCACCACGTTCTCGGTCTTGCTTTCGGCCGTGATCATGATGAACGGGGTCGTCTTCAGCTTGACGTCCGCCCGGACCGCCTGGAGCAGCTCCAGGCCGGTCATCGGCGCCATGTTCCAGTCGCTGATGACCAGGCCGAAGCTGCCGGCACGCAGCTTGGACAGCGCCTCGACGCCGTCGGTCGCCTCGTCGACCGAGTTGAACCCGATCTGCTTCAGCAGATTGCGGATGATGCGCAGCATCGTCTTGTAGTCATCGACGATGAGGACGTTCATTGACGTATCGAGTGGCACGGGCTGGCTCCGGGGCGGAAATGGCCTCGAAGAAATACGCCGATTTCCTTTACGGCTGGTTTATCCGCCCGCCCGCTGCATCCCGCGCCAGCGTCAGAACTTCCGGGGTGCCGTGTTCATCTTCATGTCGCGCATGTCGCTGCCCCGCTCGCCCTCCTCCAGATCGTCGTCGTCGAGCGCCTCCATCCCGATGGTGCGATCGCCGTCATGCGCGACGATCTCGCTTTCGCGCGGCCCGGCGGTGCGGTCGACATGATAGACGTGATGCAGCCCGGCCTCCCTGGCCTGCGCTTCCGCCTGCTTCTCCGCCTCATCCCACGCCAGCGGAGCGCCTGCCTCGTCGAGCAGTCGGCTGGTCTTCTCGGACTGGTTCTGCTGGATGACGATGAGCTCCATCATCATCTGCTTCGGGCTGTCCTCCTCGAACCGGCGCATCAGGATGATCGCCGGACCGTTCGGCAGCGGGTCGTGGGGCTGCAGCATCCTGATCTCGGTCATGTCGTTCCTTTCCTCGTCGGGAACCGAACGGCGGCGAGGCGATGCGGTTCAGCCGCCCGGGGTCACGACCATGCAGGGAATGTTCTGCGACTTCAGCGCCACGCAGGCGCTGCCGGCGCTGTTGCGGGCAAGGCCCGCCAGCCTGGCGCGATACAGCACGCCGTGGCCGAACGGCGCCGTCTGCTGCACGACGCTCTGGCTGCCGGCGAGCACGGCGTAGTCCGCCTGCCGCGCCATGGTGGTGGCGAAGCGCGCCTGGTCGACCGAGTTGAACGCGCCGACCTGGATCGCCCAGCCGCCATAGGAGAGTGCCGGCGGGGGTATCGGCGCACTGGCCATGATGACCGCGGGACGGGTGGCCGGCGGGACGGCGGGATAGACCGGGCGCCGTCCGCACGGCGCGTCGTAGGCGGCATCCGGATCACGCACGCAGCCGGCCGCCTGCGCGGCCGCCGGCTGCGGCACATAGGCGATCGCCGACTGGACCGGCAGGGCGGACGCGACCTGCACCGGTGCCGGCGGCGCCTGGCAGGGCGCGTCGGGGTCGTAGGCGGCGTCCGGATCGTGCCAGCAGCCCGCCGGCTGTCGCAGGCGCGACCGTCCGGACCGGCGCGCGACCCGATAGGAGGCGAGCTGCACGGGCGCGTAGCGCGTGGACGCATAGGCGCTGCCGCCGCCCGACGCGTAGGACGCCAGCGGCCCGCTCATGGCGATCTCGGTGCCCAGGTTCGGCGCGATCGAGGCCACGTAGTCGACCGTCTCGTTGGGCAGCGTGCGGCCCTTGTAGAGATAGTCCTCGAGCCGCTGCGGCCCTGCATTGTAGGCGGCCAGAAACGCCGGCGCGCCGTATTTCTGATACATCTGCCGGATATAGGCGGTGCCGGCCATGATGTTGTCGTGCGGCTCGAACGGGTCGCTGCCGAGCTCGTACTGCGCCTGCAGGTCGGCATAGGTCGCCGGCATCAGCTGCATCAGCCCCATGGCGCCGGCGCCGGAGGTGATCGGCTGTCCGTTGCGATACTCGTGTCCGCCCGACTCCTGCCGCATCACCGCGCGGATCCAGCGCTGCGGCACGCTGAACCGGCCGGACGCCTCGTGGATGTAGGGACGCCACGGATCCTCCGGCGGTCCCGGCTCCGGATACAGCATGCTGCCGGGCGAGGCGCCGGTGCGGGCATAGTGTCCTCCGCCACCGCAGGCGGCCAGCAGGCACAGCAAAGGCAGCAGCCACAGCATGCCGGATCGGCATCCGGCGTTTGGGGCGACCTGCTGGCATGAAAGCGGCATGGCGACGTCATGGTGACGAGCCGCTCGCGCCCGATCAACCAGAGCGTGTTCCGAGGTGCCGAATCCTCGGCCACCCTTGCCGATCTGCCACAGGCACGCCCACACGGGCACCCGGCCGCGTCACCGGCCGGGCGAACTCGAAGCCGACCGGCACCTCACGCGTCACAGCAGGCAGAGGGCGAGCAGTTCCCGCCGCAGCTTCATCGGCAGCTCGTCGCCGGTGGCCGCATGGCCCGACAGGTCCGCCGGCGCGTCGGCCTCCGCGAGGTAGCGCCAGCCCTGGAAGGCCCGCACCGTGCGCGGCACCACCGCGATCACCGGGCCGTCCAGCACCACGCCGGTGCAGGGCGTGCCGTCGTCGCGCTGGTCCTGCACGATGTCGTGGATCAGCTGCCGGCACAGCAGCATCCCGGCCGTCACCCAGTAGATCGACCCGCCATCCAGCACCGCTTCGGCCTGGCGCGGGAAGGAGCGCGTGCGAAAGAACGGTCGGCCGCCAGGCACGCCGGTCTCGCGCGCCCGCGCCGCCTGCCGTTCGCTCAGCGCGTCCGGCGTGGCGACCCCGACGGCGAGCTTGATCAGGTTCAGCGCCACGATCGGGCCCTACCAGGGAAGCTCCCTGTTCTCGTAGGTCACGAAGAACGTCCCGGGCGTGCCCTGCCTGGCTTCCAGCATCCCGGCGATGCCGCGGGTGCTGGTCTCGACGTCCAGGCTGGCATCCGGACCGCCCATGTCGGTGCGGACCCAGCCGGGATCGACCGCGAGGAAGGTGCGTCCGCTCCGGCCCTGCCGCGCCGCCACCGAGCGCAGCAGCATGTCGAGGGCCGCCTTGCTGGCGCGATAGACCTCGTAGCCGCCGCTCTGGTTGCCGGCGATGCTGCCCAGACCGGACGACATCACCGCGATCAGCCCGTTCGGCGAGGGCACCAGGCCCTCGAGCCGCTCGATCACCCGCATCGGGCTCAGCGCGTTGGTGCGCAGCACGTGGAAGAAGGTCTCGTCGGACACGTCGCCGATGGTCTGCGTCGCATCGTCCAGCACGCCGGCATTGACGAACAGCAGGTCGATCCGGCTGCCCTCCAGCCGCCCGGCCAGCGCCTCGAGCTGGTCGGGGACGTTGATGTCGAGCGTCTCGATGGTGAGCCGGCCGCCGGCGCCGTCCGCGAGCGCCTGCAGCCCGTCGGACCTGCCGCGCACGGTCGCGATCACCCGCCAGCCGCGTGCCAGCTGCTCGCCGACCAGCCCCAGGCCGAGCCCGCGCGACGCGCCGACGACGAGCGCTGTCCGGGTGTGCTGTGTCTCGCTCATGCGGTGTCCTTTTATCGCGTCGGGCTGCGTGGCCTGG
Source organism: uncultured Acetobacteraceae bacterium (assembly GCA_964248625.1). Classification (GTDB taxonomy): domain Bacteria; phylum Pseudomonadota; class Alphaproteobacteria; order Acetobacterales; family Acetobacteraceae; genus Lichenicola. Next base: position 64,280 of record CAXTZG010000002.1, read on the forward strand.
CCTGCGCGTCCTGCACGAAGCCGTCCACGAACCGTCTGGTGTCGATGTCCTGCACGAGGGTGACCAGCCGCAGCCCCATGTCCTTCGGCGCCAGTGCGGCGCTCCAGACATGGGCATGGCCGTAATCCACCCCGTCGGTCAGATCGACATCCATGTAGGCATCGACCGATCTGGTCACCAGGGACGGATCGACCGCCACCGCGGCCGCCATCTCGTCCCACAGCGGCAGCGGTGCTGCGTATCGCTTCAGGTAGCTGGTCACCGGCGTGCGCACGGCGGCGATCCGGTCCATCAGCCCGTGCGTCATCACCACCTCGTCCGACACGTTGCCGAGGGAGACGATCCGCGGCCAGTCCGCGGTCAGCACGATATGGGCCGCCTCCGGATCGAAGACGAGGTTGAAATCCCCCGCCCAGTTGGCGTTGCCGGTGGCGGCCATCATGTTGCGGTCGATCAGCGCGCCCATGAACACGAGCTGCCTGGCGGTGGACGCAAAGCCCGGGTCGAGCCGGATCGCCAGGGCGAGATTGGTCATCGGCCCGGCTTCGACGATTGTCACCTGATGCGGATGCGCATGCACCTGCCGGATCAGGAACAACGCGGCCGGCTCGTCGACGGTCCTGATATGCGGGGCTCCCTCGTCGAGCCTGCCGACCGGCGGCTCCGTCGACGGCACCCGGTCCATCGAGCCGAGCCCGCCCCAGGCGCCCTTCCACGGGATCGGCCCGAACCGGTGCTCCCATTGCCGCATCCGGGCCACGCTGTTGACCAGCGGATAGGCCGCGCCATCGGCCACCGGCACGTCCGGCCGGCCAGCGATCTCCAGGAAGCGCAGGATGTGGGCAGCCTCGGCATTCTCCCAGCCATCCCCGGTCGCGACCGTCAGCCCCAGCAGCGTGACGGCCGGGTTCGCCAGCAACGGCATCACCGACTGCACGTCCGATCCGCCAGGCCCCAGGAAGTCGTTGTCCTCGATCACGTAGATCGGCTCGGCCGCGCGCGCGGCCGCACTGCCGACCAGCGCCAGCAGGAGGGCGGCGAATGCCCCCTGTCGCATGCGCGCCCGGGCGCGGGTCCGGGCGGAGGCCGCCATGAACCTCATCTGACCACCGCGCCCAGCAGCGCATCGAGGCGCAGCCGGCCCGCCTGCGTCGCGACCAGGCGACCCTCGTGCCAGCGCAGATAATCCTCCTGCAATACCGCCTCGAGAACGTCCGGCTCCAGCGCATCGAGCAGCCTCGTGCCCGTCCGGGCGGCGAACCGCTCCGCATCGATGCCGTCCGACAGCCGCAGGCCCATCAGCAGCATCTCGCGGGCGGGCTCCGGCGCCACCAGCCTGGTCTCCTCGGTCAGCCCGTGGCCCAGCCGCTCCACCCGGTCCGCCCATGGTTCGGGCGCCCGATGCCGGCGCGTGGCGTGGATCGCGGGCCGCCCGTCCGCACCCGGCAGCGTGATCCGTCCATGCGCCCCGGGTCCGATGCCGGCATAGTCGCCGTAGCGCCAGTAGGCGAGATTGTGACGGCTCTCCGAGCCGGGCCTGGCATAGTTCGAGACCTCATAGGCCAGCAGTCCGTGCCGTGCCGCGACCTCGGCTGTCTCCTCGTAGAGGGCGGCCCCCAGCTCCTCGTCCGGCATCGCGATCAGCCCCTGCCGGTGCAAGGCCTCGAACTTCGTCCCGGGCTCGATCGTCAGCTGGTAGAGCGACAGATGGTCGGCAGCCAGCGCCAGCGCCCGGTCGAGCTCGCGTCGCCAGGCCGCCACGTCCTGCCCGGGGCGGGCATAGATCAGGTCGAACGAGATCCTGGGGAAGATCGCCCGCGCCAGCTCCAGCGCCTGCACCGCCTGCGCGCCGGAATGCGCCCGGCCCAGCATGCGCAGCGCCTCGTCCTCCAGGCTCTGCACGCCGAGCGAGACGCGGTTCACCCCGGCGTCCCGGAACCCGCGCAGCCGGCCGATCTCCACGCTGGTGGGGTTGGCTTCCAGCGTGATCTCCAGGTCGGGCATCGGCACGAACAGGCGACGCGCATCCTCGATCAGGGCGGCCACGGTGTCCGGGGTCATGAGGCTCGGGGTGCCGCCGCCGAAGAAGATCGAGGCCAGGGGGCGGGGGCCGAGCCGGGCGGCTTCGGTGGCGAGCTCGGTCCGCAGGGCGCGCGCGAAACGCTGCTGCGGGATGGCGTCGCGGACGTGGCTGTTGAAGTCGCAGTACGGGCACTTGGCGAGGCAGAAGGGCCAGTGGATGTACAAGGCAAGGCCAGGGCTCTGCCCTGGACCCGCCAAGGGCGGAGCCCTTGGAACCCGGTTCATCAGATCGCGACGCGGACGCCGAGCTCCACCACCCGGTCGGAAGGGATGCGAAAAAATTCGATCGCCGGCACGGCGTTGCGCGCCATCACCAGGAACAGCGACATCCGCCACAGCGGCATCTTTGGAATCGCACCGCGCACCAGCACCTCGCGGTTCACGAAATAGGAGGCCTGCATCGGGTCGAAGTCGACGCCGTGGCTGCGCAGCTCCTCCAGCGCGCGGGGCAGGTTCGGGCTCTCCATGAAGCCGTAGCGCAGCGTCACCCGGTGGATGCCAGGGCCCAGCTCCTCCACCATCATCCGTCCGCCGCGATCGGCCTCGGGCTGGTCGAGGTTCTGCGCGGTGACGAACAGGATGCGCTCGTGCAGCACCTTGTTGTGCTTGAGATTGTGTAGCAGGCAGGCTGGCACGAACTCGGCGTTCGCGGTCAGGAAGATGGCCATCCCAGGCACCCGGATGGTGCGCGACTGCGGCAGCCGCGCCAGGAACGAGGCCAGCGGCAGGCTGTCCTGCTTCCAGCGCGACAGGATCAGGCCGCGGCCGGTCTTCCAGGTCGTCATCAGGGTGGTCAGCACGATGCCGAGCAGCACCGGCACCCAGCCGCCTTCGGGGATCTTCAGCGCGTTGGCGGCGAAGAACGTGAAGTCGATGACAAAAAAGGCGCCGAACACCACGGTCGTGGCCAAGCGCGACCAGCCATAGATCCGCCGGAACACCACCATCGCCAGCACGCTGGTGCAGGTGAAGGTGCCGGTGACGGCAATGCCGTAGGCGGTGGCGAGACTGTCGGAGCTTCGGAAGGCCAGCACCAGCAGCAGCACCCCGATCATCAGCGCCCAGTTGATCTGCGGGACATAGATCTGTCCCTCCTCGTCCGCATTGGTGTGCAGCACCCGCATCCTCGGCAGGTAGCCGAGCTGGATCGTCTGCCGCGCCATCGAGTACGCGCCGGTGATCATCGCCTGGCTGGCGATGATGCTGGCCATGGTGGCGAGCACCACCATCGGCAGGCGCAGCGCGTGCGGCACCAGCAGGTAGAACGGGTTCACCGTCGCCTCGGGGTGGGCGATGATCAGCGCGCCCTGGCCCAGATAGTTGAGCGCCAGGCAGGGCAGCACGCAGAACAGCCAGGCCAGCCGGATCGGCTTGCGTCCGAAATGGCCCATGTCGGCATAGAGCGCTTCCGCGCCGGTGACCGACAGCACCACGGCGCCGAGTGCCACGAAGGCGAGCCAGCCATGGTGCCAGATGAAGATCACGGCATGGGTCGGGAGCAGCGCCTGCAGCACGAACGGGTAGCGGACGACCTCGAGCACGCCCAGCAGGCCGATGGCGATGAACCAGATCAGCATCACCGGCCCGAAGATGCGCCCGACGCTGCCGGTGCCGCGCCACTGCAGGCTGAACAGCGCCACGATGACGCCAATCGCGATCGGCAGCACCACCTCGGCCGCACCCGGCAGGCTGACCTCCAGCCCTTCCACCGCAGACAGCACCGAGATCGCGGGCGTGATGGTGCCGTCGCCGAAGAACAGGCAGGCGCCGACGATGCCGACGAAGCCGAGCACCGCGCGCAGACGGCCGGTGGCGACTCGCTGCGCCATGGCGCTGAGCGACAGGATGCCGCCCTCGCCCTTGTTGTCGGCCCGCATGATCAGCGAGATGTACTTGATGGTGACGACCAGGATCAGCGACCAGAAGATCAGGCTTTCGATCCCCAGCACCTCGCCGGCCGTCACCCGGTTGGCGCCGACGATCTGGATGGTCGACTTGACCGCGTAGAGCGGGCTGGTGCCGATGTCGCCATACACCACGCCAAGCACGGCAAGCAGCGAGCCGGTGGTGACGCCGCGGTTCCGCACGGTGCCGTGGCCACCACCCGGTGCCGGCTCGAGCGCAATGCGAGGGTCGTCCGGAAAGGTGCCCGACAGGCCTGCGCCAGACATTCCGGCGACCTCACTCATCCAGGAATGCTCCGGAATGGGCGACAAACGATCTCGCCCGTGGCCAAGCCCATACGACCTAGTTCTGCGCAGATGCAAGCGGCCGGGCGACAGGCCTGCCTCCGAAGATCGCGGTGCCGACCCGGATCGAGGTGGCACCACACGCGATCGCCTGCTCGAAATCGCCCGACATGCCCATCGAAAGCTCGGCCAGCCCATGCGATGCCGCAAGCGCCGCCATCTTGCGAAAGAACGGCTCCGGATCGGCGTCTGCCGGCGGGATCGCCATCAGCCCGCGCAGCGCCTCGCCGAAACGGCGGCCGCACGTCTCGATGAAGCGGTCCGCCTCGTCCGGCATCACGCCGGCCTTCTGCGGCTCCGCGCCGATATTGACCTGGATCAGCAGCGACGGCAGCCGTCCCGCCTTCTGCGCCGCCTGCTCCAAGGCATCGGCCAGGCGCGGCCGGTCCAGGGTCTCGATCACGTCGGCGAGACCGGCGGCTTCGACGGCCTTGTTGGTCTGCAGGGGACCGATCAGGTGCAGCCGCATGTCGGGATGACCTGGCCGCAGGGGCGGGAACTTGGCCCACGCCTCCTGCACCCGGTTCTCGCCGAACAGCGTCTGCCCGGCGGCCAGGGCGTCTTGCACGGCGGCGGCCGGATGTGTCTTGGAGACGGCCACCAGCCTGACGGATCCCGGGGCGCGGCCGGCGGCGCCCAGGGCCGCATCGATGCGGGCACGGAGCCGTCCGAGCGCCAGCGCGACCTGCGGGTCCGGAGCGACGGGAACGCCGGTGCCGGCTTCCGATACGAAGAACGTCATGGCGCGCAGGCTCCCGCGCCGCGTGGCACCGGTCAAGCACCGGCAGCGCCGGAGCGGCCGTGCCGCCGCTCAGCCCGCCTCCAGCTCGAGCGCCAGCTCCTGAGCGCGGATGCGCTCGTTGCGCAGGATCATCTTCCGCCGCTCGTCCATGGTCGAGCCTTCATCCGCCTCCCCCGATTCGCCATGCCGGCCGGGCGGCGACCAGCCGTCGGCATTGCCGGTCGCTCGGGCCAGTGCCGCGATCTCGGGGATCAGCGACTGCCGCGCCCGCGGCGTCTGCACGTCGAACCAGAGCAGGCAGATGCGGTCCCAACCGTCGAACGCGGTTTCCAGCGTCTGCAGCCGACCGGCGCCAGCCCCATCCCGCCAGGCTTCCAGCAACGGCAGCGGATCGGCCAGCGTCGCCTCGATCTCGGGAAGCAGGTGCTCGGCCTGCTCGATGCAGCGATCGGCGGCAGCGATCACCCGGCCGAGCATGATCCCGTCCGCGCCGCTGCGGCAGAACTGCTCCTCTGCCAGCGAGTGCCGCAGCCTGCGCACCAGAAAGAGCAGCCGGTTCCAGCGTCCGCCTTCGCCCGCCGGCCCGCGTGCCGATCCGGCGCCGATCGCGACCGACGCATACTGGACCGACAGCTGCTGCAGCGCTTCAGCCAGCTGCTGCCCACGCCAGCCGAGCCGGTCGGCCAGCCTGTTGAAGCCAGGGCGATCCAGGCAGCTCGCCGCATCCTCCGGGCTGTGGAAGCCGCCGCGTCGCGCCAGCGTCAGCAGGGACTGCGCGCGCAGCCTGAGCGACGCGAGTTCGAGCGCCGCCTGCACCTGCCGTGCAGCCTCCGCGGCCTCGTGTCCGGCATGACCATCCAGTGCCACCATCCTGGCCGCCAGCCGGACCTCGGCCGGACCGATCATGTCCAGTCCGGACAATCTCTCCACCAGCAGCGTGTCGTGCAGGCTGGGTGCGGCGAAGCCGGTCACGACATGCCATGCGGCGACATAGACGCCCCGTCCGCCGGACGGGTTCGGCAGGATGAACTCGAGCCCCTGCCGTCCAAGCCGCACCCGCACGCCGCACAGCATCGGCGCCATGACCGGAAGATGCACACCCGCATCCAGCCCGCTATCCGGCCGCCGGCTCGGCGTCGCCATCACCTTCCAGACTGCCGGCCCCGATGCGGCCTGCGGCAGCGCCATGGGCGACGCGGTGCTCGCAAGCGCATGCAGCAGCGAGCGTTCAGTCATGCGCGGCGCCTGCAAAGCACCCATGGACAGTTCGCCTCCTGCGATCCGGCCGGAGCATCATGCTGCAGCCATCCGATGCGTGCAGCGTGAGGCAGAACGGTAAACAGACGCTGAAGCCGGAGGAGAAACCGACATCTCAGCCGAGTCCGAGCGCCTGGATCGCGCGCTCGCTGCCGATCAGCAGCTCGGTCAGCCGCAACCGGTCCGCCAGCGTCAGGTTCTCGCCGGCGGACGGCTCGGCGTAGCGGCCCGCGGCCTGTTCCAGGAGACGATCGTACTCCTCCGCATCGCCCAGCTTTGCGGCCGAGAGGGCAAATCGCCGGAGCTGCCGCGCTTCTGCTTCCAGCAGGCACACCGCCTCGGCCGGAACCGGCGCGCTGATGGCAGGCAGCCGGGCCTCGAGCGCCTGCGCGAACAGGGCGCGATTGGCGGTCGCCAGCGTCTGGCGCAGGCGTCCGACGCGACGCTGCTCCTCCGCCGGCCGCTGCTCCAGCCTGCGGAAGCGCTCGACCCGTCCGATCAGCGCCACGTTGGCCATCAGCCGCGCCGGGTCGGGCGGATCGTCCGGCGCCGGCTCCACGATCAGCGTTTCCATCCGGTCGAGCGTGTTGGAGGTCGCCTTGTCCAGGCCGGCGAGCAGGGCCGTGGCGACCCGGTTGCCGCGTGCCAGCCCGAGCGCCATGCGCGCCACCTGGTCGGGTGCTGCAACCTCCATCAGCAGGGCCAGCATGATGCCCCAGCCGACCGGTCCGGTGCGCGCAGCATCAGCCAGCAACGCGGTCAGGACCGGTTCGCAGGCGGCGTCGCCGTGCGGCGACAGCGACCGGATCTCGACCGCATGGCCCAGCACCAGCCGCAGCACGCCGACCAGCTGCGTGACCATCGGCAGGGTCAGACCGTGCTGCTTCTGCCAGTCCGGCGTGCCCCAATGCTCGGGGATCGCGAGCTCGGTGAGTCGGGCGGCGGCCTCCGCCCAGAGCGGACCACCGGCTCGCGTCAGGGCCGCCTGGTCGTCGAGGTCGATCGCAGGCAGGCTGCCCGCCGCGTCGGCGAGCAGCAAGGCCGAGATCGGCGCGATGATCGAGCGCGGGATCGCAAGGTCGCCCATGCGCCAGGTCGCGGCGCCGACCAGCACCGGATCGAGCGGGACGAACAGCAGCCGCGTGCGGGTCATCGGCCGCACCGGACGCAGGCTCGCCAGCCTGCAGCGTACCGGCTGCAGCAGCAGATCGGCCTCGCCCCGGTTGGGCAGCATGTCGATGATCTGCGTGATCTTCAGGATCTTGGAGTCGCTCGCCCCAAGAAGCTCGTTCGAGAGGGTGCGCAGACCCTCCTGCCGCACGTCGCCGCGCCCGGATCCGCCGTCAGCCATTGCCAAGATCCAGTGCCAGTTCCAGCGCGCGGATGCGCTCGTTGCGCTCGACCAGCATCAGCGGCGACTGGCCGGCCAGGCCCGGCTCGGGCGGCGACGCGGGTGCCGGCATGCCGGACGCGGATCCCGCGGACGGGCCGCCGGTGCCGGAAGCGGCCGGACCCGCCGCCTCGATGCCGGCCGACAGAGTCAGCCGGACCAGCAGCGCCACCTCCGGCAGGATGGCGATCCGCGCCGACAGCGTGGCCGCATCCAGCCAGAGCAGGCAGATCCGGTCCCAGCCATCGAGGAGCTCCTCCACGGCCACGGCCGGAGCGAGTGCCGCCAGGCGCTCGTTGCGCCATCTCGACAGCACCCTGGCTGGATCCTGCAGCAGCAGATCGCCCTCGCCGAGCAGGGCTTCCGTCCGGCCGATGCAATGCTCCATGCTGGAGATCGTGCGCTCCAGCAACGCCAAAGCGCGCGGTCCCTGGTCTGCCTGCTGCGCCTGCTCGTCGCCCACGCCCGCTCGCACCGAGCGAAGCATCGCCAGCAGCCGCCTGATCCGCCGATTTTCCGCCAGCGGCACGAAAGCGGCGGCCACCTGCTCCAGGCCTTCCGCCAGCATGGGAGGCGTCCAGCCCAGCCGCTGCGCCAGGGCCGCGAACCCGTCGGTGATCACGCCCGGACCGGCCGTTCCGAGACCTGCCAGGGCGCGCGCATGCTCGCGCTCGGGAATGTCGGAGCGCCGGATCAGCGCCATCAGCAGCATCGCCCAGCAACGCAGCGTCTCGGCCTCGATCGCCGCCTGCGCCCGTGCGGCGGCGTCCGCCGACGGCCGGCCGGCATAGCCTTCGGCAGCGACCGCGCGCCCCATGCCGCGTGCCGACAATGGCGTCAGGACGGGCAGCGCCTGCAGCCGGCGCGCCAGGATGGTGTCGTGCAGCGTCGGAGCGGCGAGCTCGTTCACCATGCGCCACGCGGCCACGTAGGCGCCGCGGCCGCCGGACGGATTGGGCAGGATATAGTCGACACCCTGCTTGCCCACCCGCCCGCGCGCGCCCGACAGCAGCGGCGCCGTGAAGGGCAGATGCACGCCGGACGGCGAGACCACCGCCTTGTCGGCTGCATTCCAGGACTGGGCCGTCATTGCGCTCAACCCTCGTACTCCCTGCACAAGGACGCCTGCTGCGTCCCGCATGGCGCGTCCGGACCGCCCGGCCCTGGTCCGCCATCCGGCCACGTGCCATCTCTCAGGCAACATTCTGCTCCGGACGCATGAACAAGCGATTAAGCGGCACCCCTCGCCAGACCGGTCCGGTTCCGGCCGCGGCCTCCGATCCGACGCGCGGGGTCGCCTTCGACATCCTGGTCGCGGTGACCGAGCGTCGCCGGCCGCTCGAGGAAGCGCTCGATGGCGCCGATCCCGCCGGCAGCGGCGTGCCTGCGCGCGACCGGGCGGCGGCGCATCGCCTGGCCGCCACCGTGCTGCGCCGGATGGGCACGCTGGACGCGGTGCTCGAGCCGTTCCTGGCCAAGGCGCCGCCGCCGCGCGTCAGGCTGGCGCTGATGATGGGGGCTGCCCAGCTGCTGTTCCTCGACACGCCGCCGCACGCCGCCGTCGGCACCGTGGTGTCGCTGGTGCGCGAGCGCGGGCTGGCGCCGTTCGCGGGCCTGGTGAATGCGGTGCTCCGCCGCGTCGCCGGCGCCGGAACGGCGGCGCTGGACGGGCTCGACGGTCCGCGGCTGGACGTTCCGGCTTGGCTCTGGTCGTCCTGGGGCCGGGACGCGCGGCCCATCGCCGAGGCGCTCGGCCGCGAAGCGCCGCTCGACCTGACGCTGGCGCCGGGCGCCGCGATGCCCGAGAACGCCCTGCTGCTGCCGACCGGCTCGGTGCGCCTGCCTGCCGGAACCCGGGTCGCCGAGCTGCCGGGCTACGAGGAGGGCGCCTTCTGGGTGCAGGACGCCGCCGCAGCCCTGCCTGCCCGGCTGCTGGCACCCCTGCCGGGGGAACGGATCGCCGACCTGTGCGCGGCACCAGGCGGCAAGACGGCGCAGCTTGCCGCAGCCGGCGCGCGCGTGTCCGCCATCGAGCGCGACAGCGGCCGCCTGCACCGGCTGCGCCAGAACCTGTCCCGGCTGCGGCTCGAGACCGAGACGATCGAGGCCGATGCCGGGCTCTGGAGGCCGTCCGAGCCGCTGGACGCGGTCCTGCTCGACGCGCCCTGCAGCGCCACCGGCACCGTGCGCCGCCATCCCGACGTGCTGCGGCTGAAGCGCGCCGCCGACCTCGGGCCCCTCGTCGACGGCCAGGACCGCCTGCTCGCCGCAGCCGCCGGGATGCTCCGGCCGGGAGGCCGGCTGGTTTATGCCGTCTGCTCGCTGCAACCCGAGGAAGGCCCGCAGCGTGCCGAGGCCGCCATCCGGTTCGGACTGCAGCCCGATCCGTTCACGCCGGACGAGCTGTCGGCCCTGCCGGAGGCGCGCACCCCGGAGGGCTGGCTGCGCACCCATCCCGGCCTTTGGGCGGAGCGCGGCGGCATGGACGGGTTCTTTGTTGCCCGGTTCGTCAGGCCCTGAAGGCAGGTGGCCGGCGGCGCCGTCCTGTGGCGGTCCGCGCACTTCCTGCTACACAGTGTCGCATGTCCGTGACCGACCCCGTTTCCGCCTCACCGCATCAGGCCCCGGGCCGCACGTCCCGCCGCATCGTCATCGCGCCGAGCCTGCTTGCCGCGGATTTCGGCCGAATGGCGGAGGAGGTGGCGGCGATCGAGGCCGCCGGCGCCGACTGGCTGCATCTCGACGTGATGGACGGTCATTTCGTGCCGAACCTGTCGTTTGGAGCGCAGCTCATCAAGGCGCTGCGGCCGCGCACGACGCTGCTGTTCGACGTGCACCTGATGATCGCGCCGGTTGATCCGTTCCTGGCCGCCTTTGTCGAGGCAGGGGCGGAGCACATCCATCTGCACATCGAGGCCGGCCCGAACACCCACCGCTCGCTGCAGCTGGTGAAGTCGCTGGGGGCGAAGGCGGGGATCGCCATCAATCCGGCGACGCCGCCGGAGGCGATCTCGTCGGTGCTCGACCTCGCCGACCTGATCCTGGTGATGACGGTCAATCCGGGCTTCGGCGGACAAAGCTTCCTGCACAGCCAGCTGGGCAAGATCGCCCGCCTGCGCCGCATGGTGGAGGCGACCGGCCGCGACATCCCGATCGGGGTGGACGGGGGCGTCGATGCCCGCACCGCCGCCCTGTGCATCGCCGCCGGCGCCGACACGCTGGTCGCCGGCACCTCGGTGTTCGGCCAGTCCGACTATGCCGCCGCGATCGCCGCTCTGCGCGAAACCGGAGCCGCCTCTCATGGCGCCTGACCGGACCGGGACCTGACTCCGATGGGGGTGCGGCGCTGGACCCGTGACGCGCGGGTATCGCTGGCCCGGCTGCCGACGCTGACGACGTCGCTCGGGGTGTCGCGCGGCCCCGATGCGCCCTCGGTCTCGATCCGCGACCCGTGGCCGGGCGATACCGGCCGCGGCACCCGGCTGATGAAGGGCGAGCTCGTGTTCGCGGGCGCCGTCAGTCCGCTGCAGCCCGGTCGACCCTGGGGGGATGCCACCGTGCCGCCGCTGCTGCGCGCCCGCGCCCACGGCTTCGCCTGGCTGCGCGACCTGCGGGCACTCGGCACCGATGGCGGGCGGCTGCGGGCGCGCGCCCTGGTGTCGGAATGGCTGGCACGGCCGCCGAGCGATCCGGTCGTCCGCGCGCCGCATGTGATCGCCGCCCGCGTGACCGCCTGGCTCGCCCATTACGACTTCTTCGCAGCCTCCGCCGACGACGCGTTCCGCCAGCGCCTGATGGCCCGGCTGATGGTGGAGGCCCGCACGCTGGCCGCCAGCATTCCGACCCCCGACCACGACCACCACGCGCTCACCTGCCTGAAGGGCCTGCTGGCCTGCGCGGTGGCGATGCCGGAGCAGTCCGGCTTCCTGACCCGCGTCATGCGTCATATCGGTCCGGAGGTCGGCCGGCAGGTGCTGGCCGACGGCGCCCATGCCGAGCGCAGCCCCGGCGTGCAGCTCGCCGCCCTGCGCGAGCTCGCCGAGATGCGCGCGCTGATGCAGATCGGCCAGATCGCCCCGCCTTTGGCGCTCGCGGCGGCACTCGACCGGATGAGCCCGGTGCTGCGCGCGCTGCGTCACGGCGATGGCGGGCTGGCGCTGTTCAACGGCAGCCACGAGGAGAACCCGGTCGGCATCGATCTGGTGCTGTCGCAGGCGACCCGCGGCCGGTCGGTGGCGGCCGAGATGCCGCAGGGCGGCTTCATCCGCATCCAGTCCGGGCGCAGCCTGCTGCTGCTCGATGCGGGGCCGCCGCCGCCGCCCGGCTTCGATGGCTGCGCGCATGCCGGCACGCTGTCGTTCGAGCTGTCGATCGGCCGGGAGCGCCTGATCGTCAATTGCGGCGCCGGCATCCTGCCGGCCTGGCGCGACGCGCTGCGGGCGACGGCGGCGCATTCCACCCTGGTGGCGGCCGATACCAGCTCGTCGGAGTTCCGCGGCGGGGCGGTGGCGCGGCGGCCGGCGCATGTCACCATCGACCATCGCCAGTCGAGCGGCGCGCACTGGCTCGATCTCGGCCAGGACGGCTACCTGCCGGGCTTCGGCGCGACCCACAACCGGCGCATCTACATCGCCGACGGCGGCGAGGACATACGCGGCGAGGACGCCCTGGTCGGTGAAACGGCGGTCGCGTTCGTGCTGCGCTTCCATCTGCATCCGCTGGTCAAGGCGGTCCGTGACGGCCAGGAAGGCGGCCTGGACGAGGAGGGCGGCGCGGTGCTGCTGACGCTGCCGTCGGGCGCGGTGTGGCGGCTGCGCGCCGACAGCGGCCGGCTGGGGATCGAGGACAGCGTGTATCTCGGCGGCGACAGCCCGCGCCGCACCGTTCAGATCGTGATCGGAGTGGCGCCGCGTCCGGCCAACGCCGCCGCCGACGCGCCGGCGGAAGCCGCGCCCGCCCGCGACACGCCTGGCGGACCGGACGCCGCCTCGTCCGGCCCGGCGGCGGCAGGCGCGCCTGCAAGAACCGTCCGCTGGGCGCTCAGCCGCCTCGAGTCCTGAGGGGCCGTCCGGGAATGCGCCGCGGTGAGCGCTCGAACGGGGTTCGGACCGCGATCGGCCGGTGAAGGTTCTCGAGGTCACCAACGTCGATTTTTCGCTGCGGCACTTCCTGCTGCCGCTGATGCGCGGGTTGCGCGCCCGCGGCCACGAGGTGGTCGGGGTCTGCGCCGACGGTCCGCTGCTGGCCGACGTGCGCGCGGCCGGCTTCCGCGTCGAGGCGTTGCCGATGGCGCGAAGCCTGTCGCCGGCGGCACAGCTCCGCGCATTCCGGTCGCTGGTGCGGCTGATCCGGATCGAGCGGCCCGACCTCGTGCACGCGCACATGCCGATCAGCGGCGTGCTCGCCCGGCTGGCCGCCCGGCTCTGCGGCGTCCGGGTGATCGCCTATACCTGCCACGGGTTCCTGTTCAACCAGCCCGGTCCGGTCAGCCGGCGGGCGGTGGCGCTGCTGCTGGAATGGCTCGCCGGCCGCGTCACCCACCGTTATCTCACCGTCTCCGACGAGGAGGCCGCGGACGCCCGACGCCTGCGCATCCACCGCCACGCCACGGGCGTCGGCAATGGCCGGCCGCCGACGGAGTTCCATCCCGATCCCGTGGCACGCCGCCGCATCCGTGCCGCGCTTGGCGTTCCGGACGACCGGGTGGTGGTGATCGTCGTGTCGCGCCTGGTGCGCCACAAGGGCCATCCGGAGCTGCTGGCGGCCATGGAGCGGCTGGCGGATGCCGAGCTCTGGGTGGTCGGAGACCGGCTGCCGTCCGATCATGGACGCAGTCTCGACGACGCCTTTGCCCGCGCGGCCCGTCCCGGGGCGCTGGGCGAACGGCTGCGCCGCCTCGGCTACCGCACCGACATCGCGGCCCTGCTGGCGTCTGCGGACATCTTCGCCCTGCCCAGCCATTTCGAGGGCCTGCCGATGTCGGTGATCGAGGCGATGCTGTGCGGCCTGCCGGTGGTGGCGACCGGCATCAGCGGGCCGCGCGAGCAGGTCGTGCCGGGACAGACCGGACTGCTGGTGCCGCCGCGCGAGATCGATGCGCTGGCCGAGGCGCTGCAGCGCCTGGCGGCCGACCCGCCGCTGCGCCGGCGCATGGGCGCTGCCGGCCAGGCGCGCGCCCTGGCGCTCTATGACGAGGCGGTGGTGGTCGCCCGGACGCTCGATCTGCTTGGCGCGTGAGGCTGCCGACGGGCTCGATCCGGGTGCGGCGGCGTGTCGTGCCGGGCGCGCCGGTCCGGCAGCCTGAACGGCCGGTGGTCGGGCTGGCCGGTCAGCCCCACTCGCCCGCGCGCATCAGCGGCTCGCGGCCACCCTCCTGGGTGATGCCGTCGACGTCGATCTCGCCAGAGCCGATCATCCAGTCGATATGGATCAGGCTGCTGTTGGCGCCCCGCGCCGCCAGCGTCCCGGCATCCTGCCCGGCGGTGTCGCTCAGACACTTGGTGTAGGCCTGGCCGAGCGCGATGTGGCTGGCGGCGTTCTCGTCGAACAGGGTGTTCTGGAACAGGACGCCGCTCTGCGAGATCGGCGAGGAATGCGGCACCAGCGCCACCTCGCCAAGCCGGGATGCGCCCTCGTCGGTGGCGAGCACGCGCGACAGCACGCTTTCGCCGCGCGCGGCATGGGCCTCGACGATCCGTCCCGCCTCGAAGCGCACGGCGATGCCGTCGATCAGCGTGCCCTGGTAGGAAAGCGGCTTGGTGCTGCGGACGGTGCCGTCGACGCGCGCGCAGTGCGGCGTGGTGAACACCTCCTCGGTCGGGATGTTCGGATTGCAGACGATGCCGTTCATCGCCCGCTCGGCGCCGCCTGCCCACAGATGCCCGTCCGCCAGCCCGACCGTCAGATCGGTGCCCGGCCCATGGAAATGCAGCGCAGAGAAGCGGCGCTCGTTCAGGATGCGGCCGCGCGCCGCCAGGGCCGCGTTGTGTGCTGCCCACTCCGCGACCGGGTCCTCGCCGTCGATGCGGGAAGCAGCGAAGATCGCCGTCCAAAGCCGGGCTACCGCCACCTCCTCCGTTTCGTGCGGAAACACGGTGCGGGCCCAGGCCGGCGTGGCGCAGGCGACGATGTTCCAGTTGATGGCGAAGTTGGTGATCAGCTCGAGCGACGGGCGGTTGACGCGGGAGTTCACGCGGTTGGCGCGCGCCACCTTGTCCGGGTCCTGGCCGCTCAGCAGCGACGGATTCTCGCCGCTGATCGACATGCGGGCCGCGTTGCCGCGAAACGCGTTGGCGATGCCCTCGGAAAGCCAGCCGGACGCGACGTCGAATGCCTCGTCGGGCGCATACTTGAACCGCGCCAGCCTGCTCTCGTCGTCGGCGTAGAAGGTGGTCACCAGCGATGCGCCGGCCTTGTAGGCATGCTCGGTGATGCGCCGGACCAGCGGCACGGCATCGAGCGGCGCGGTGATGACCAGCTCCTGTCCCGGCGCCAAGTTCAGCCCGACCCGCACGGCGATCTCGCCCAGCCGGTCGAGTCGGCCTGCCACCTGGTCGTGTGCCGTCTCGACGAGGTGCGTATCCATGCCTGATCTCCAACCGTCCGAACCCCGACTGTGTCGGGTATGGCCGCAGGCCGCAACGCCGCGACGGGTCATGCCGACAGGTCAGCGGGTCCGGAGTCGCCGGCAGCTTCGATGACGGGCGACGTCGCGCCGTGGTCGGGCACGGCCGTGGCAACGGCACGCGCCCGAGGCACTGAAGGCGGCGGTGGCTATTTCTTCTTGGCAGCCGCCTTGGGGGCCGGCTTGGCAGCGCCCTTGGCCGGTGCTGCCTTGGCGGCGGGCTTCTTCGGAGCGTCGGCGTTCAGGGTATCCTTAAGGGCCTTGGCGGCGCGGAAGCGGGCGGCCTTGCTGGCCGCGATCGAGATCGCCTCTCCGGTCTGCGGGTTGCGACCCTGGCGGGCGGCGCGTTCGGAGACGTCGAAGATGCCAAGGCCGGAATAGCGGACTTCCTCGCCGGCGTGCAGCGACTCGCTGATCGCCTTGGCCACGGCCTCGACCGCCTGCGCAGCACTTTCCTTGGACAGATCGGCGTCAGTCGCCACCTTCGCCACGAGATCGGCGTGATTCACGGTGTTTCCTCCGGTTTGTGAAGATCAGCAACGTCCGGCGCAGTTAAGGTTTCGTTGCCGAAGCGTCGATAGGCCGCGCCCGACGCGATCAGCGTCAGGCCGAGGCCCAGAAAGGACAGCACCCGCCAGATTCCGGCAAGCCCCCCGGTATCGACCAGCAGCGCCTTGACCGCCGTCAGCCCCAGAATCAGCAGGGCCGCCTGCCGCAGGCCGGGTCGCAGCAAGACGAGCCCGGCGGCCATCAGCGCAGCACCGAAACCGAGCCAGGCGCCAGACAGCGCCCAGAGCTCGATCTCATCCACCGGTGCTGCGGACAGCGCCATCGCGGCTGGATGGAACAGGTGCCGCACCTCCAGGCTGAGCCAGCCGAAGCCGGACAGCAGCGCGAACCGGGACAGCCAGCGCGACAGCCTCCCCGCCGGCAGTCGCCGGGCGGCCAGCAGCGCAGCCAGCGCCGGAACCGCATAGGCCGGCAGCAGCGCATCGAGCAGCGGCAGCGTCCCGACCCGATCCGGCTCCAGCAGCGGTGGATGCAGCATCAGCAGCAGGCTGGCCGTCAGGGCGACGATCCCGATCGCCCGCCACGGCCTGCCGGTGGGCGCCGGTGCCGGACGCTGCGACAGGATCAGCCAGGCGAGCGTCTCGAGCCACAGCCCGGCCACCTGCAGCGAGGCTTCCGCGAAGGCCGGCTCGAACCGCCCGGAGCCGGCCAGGCTGCGCACGGTCGCTGCGACCAGCAGCGCCGCCAGCAGCGCGGTGCCGGCTTCGAGCAGCCTGTCGAGGGCGTCCAGCCGGGCGTTCCTGAACAGCCATGCCGCCTGCCCGGTGCAGACGAGCGAGACCAGCAGGGCGGGCAGCCGGACCGTCAGCGCCGCCGGGTCGGACAGCAGCGCCGGTTCCGCTGCCAGCGCCAGCAGGGGCCAGACCGGCAGCAGCACCGCCGGCACCAGCGCCACGCGCCGCAGCGGGCCCGGCCCTGTCCGGACGGCGATGGCGGCCAGTGCGGGCAGCAGCGGCGCCAGTCCTGCGAGCCCGGCCAACGGCAGGCCCACGGCGTGCAGGGTCCAGGCCAGGACCAGGGCGAGTGCCGCCGCCGTTCCGGCCGCATGGATCCCGGCACGCTGCGGCGTCCGCCGGCAGCTCCAGGCCCGCACTGCCAGCCCGGCTGCGAGCAGACAGGCGGCCGCGAGCCAGGGCGGCAGATCGGCCAGCCGATGCCCCAGCCGCGGCGACAGATGCCAGATCGTCAGGGTGAGGCCGGGCAGCACCGCCGGCAGCGCCGCCCAGCCCAGCGGCCGGACACGCCGTGCCTCGGTCCAGAGCCCGAACGCACCGAGGCCCAGCGCGTCTGCCGCCGCGACGGCCGGCACGAACCGGCTCGATGCGAGCCCGTCCTGCAGCCAGCCGGTCTGCGCCCATGCGCCGAGCAGGAGCAGTGGGCCCAGTGCGGCAAGCCAGGGCAGGGCGGCCGCGCGATCCCCGCGGCTGGCGGCGACGGCGACCGGCGCCAGCAGCAGCAGTCCGGTCGCCGGCATGGTCGATCCGCTCGCCAGGGCAAGCAGCAGCAGCGCCGCACCCGGTACGCCGATCGCAGCGATCGCCAGCCGCACGTGCGACAGGCTGGCCTGGACCGGCCTGTTCCAGCGCAGGCTGGCCAGATGCAGTGCCGCCGAAAGCGGCGCGAACAGCGACGGCGCCCAGAGTCCGGACGACGGACCGGCATGGCTGGTCGACAGGACGGCGAACGCGATCCAGCCGCCGCCCGCCAGCAGCGTCGCCCAGCCGAGCCAGTCCCACTGGATGCGTCGCTGCAGGGCAAGCCCCGCCAGGGACACCAGCAGCAGGTAGCCGAACAGCATGGGTGCCGAGGCCTGCCCGTCCTGGATCAGCGCCGGCGTGGCGAACGCGCCGGCGATGCCGATCGCCGCCACCAGCCGTCCGAAGCGGAGCGACAGGGCCAGCGCCGCGAACGAAGCGGAAGCGATCAGCGTCAGGCCGGCGGCCGCGGGAACGAGACGATACAGGCTGTCTGCCGCATACGCGGCCGCAAACAGCATCGACGAACCGCCGCCGGCGAGTGCCGCCGGCGCCAGATCGGGCAGTGCCGGCTGGCCGGCGACATCCGTGCCGGCCCGGCGTCGCAGCGCTTCGGCGACACCGATCAGCAGCGCGCCCAGCAGCGCCAGGCCGATGCAGCGCACGCCCGGGGTCAGCCATCCCTCATCCGCCGCGTAGCGGATCAGGAAGACGCCCGACAGCAGCAGCGCCGCCGCACCCAGCCACATGCCCCAGCGCAGCGTCAGCAGCGCCTCGATGTCGCGACGCGGTGCCGGCGGCCCGGGCGGCGGTGCCTGGAGCGGCACGACCGGACGCTCCGGCGGCAGGCCGCCCGCCTGCATGTCCAGCCGCCGACGCAGATCATGCAGCTCGGCTCGCAGGCGCCGCATGCCGACCAACGCGGCGATGCCCAGCCCCGCGCCGGTCAGTCCGGCGAGCAGAACAGGAAGCAGAAAAAGAAGCGGTATCGTGTGCTGGCCTCCGCGGTCCTCGACACACTGCTAGTCCCGCGAGACGTCAGGCGGAAGTGGCGGACGATGCCGTCACGACGCCGGGCTGTCGGCACGGCTCATGAGCGCCGTTCGAGGAGGCGTCGATCCAGGGATGAGGGCTCCAGGAGCAGAACCCATGACCTTGTCCGCCGCCGCGGTATCAATCTCCGATCCTGATCGACGCAGGCGGTTCCATGATCGGGATCGCCCGGATCGACACGCTCACGATCCGGTGCAGGATGGTCCAGACCACCTCCGGTGCGATGCGTCCCCACGTCGAGACCGCGCCCTTGACGGTGGCGGCCCGCACGCTGCAACCGTTCGGGACGCGCCTGCTCGGCAGCGCCGTCAGCGTCCGCGGTCATCCTCGGCGTCGGGCCCAGGCTGCCGGCTGGCGTTGTCCTGATCGCCGTCGCGGCGATGGCTGCCAGCCAGGGCATCGGCCGGCTGTTCGGCCTGTCGTGGCACGGGGTCGCGATTGCCGTCGCCGCGGTGCCGGGCCTGCGGATGGTAGTTGGCGTGGTCTCCGCGCAGACCGGCACGCTGGTGAAGCTGATCCGCATGCTGCTGCCGGGCCTGGTCACGATGACGCGGATCAAGCAGCACTCATTTCCTGGACGCGGCTACCTGTGTTGTCATCGAATACGACGGGTCGTTTTGTATCAACAAAGAGATTATAAAGATCCCGTAAAAGCGTTTTCACAGCAAAGTTACATTGTGGTAACGAGTTCGCCGCTTGATGACGAATGCCGCGAAGCCAGTCCGGCGGAAGGCGACGTCATCTGATGGAGACGTGAATGGCCACTCTGCTGACCCCGTCCGGATCTGGACGTTCCGCGCTGGATGCTGCCGATACGACAGTGTCGAACCAGATCGTCTTCATCGATCCGACGGTGCAGGACTACCAGTCGCTGATCGCAGACATCGCGCCCGGTACCCAGGTCTACCTGCTCGATGCGCAGGAAGACGGGCTGCAGCAGATCGCGGACGTCATGCAGAGCCAGACCGACGTCTCGGCGATCTCGATCATCGCGCACGGCGCGGAAGGCGAGATCAGGCTCGGCGGCACGATCGTCGACCAGGCCGTGGTATCGCAGTCGCATGCGGCACTCGCCACCATCGGCGGCGCGCTGGCGCCCGGCGGCGACATCCTTCTCTATGGCTGCGATACCGGCGAAGGCACGAACGGCCAGGCGCTGGTCGATGCGATCGCGGCCGAGAGCGGCGCGAACGTGGCGGCAGCGTCGCATCTCGTGGGCGACGTGGCAGCCGGCGATGGCTGGAATCTCGACGTCACCAGCACCGGGTCGGCCCTGGTCGTCCCCCAGGTGCTGAGCACGACGGCGGAAGACAGCTACGCGTCTCCGCTCGTCATCAACGGTCCGCCGACCGGGTTGCCGATCACCATCACCAGCTTCACCGGCAACACAAGCTTCGTGGAGAAGGGCAACAGCACGATCAACAGCAGCGGCTATCTGCAGTTGACCACCGCCGGCACCAGCCAGGCCGGAATTGCCATCTACAGCCAGGCCTTCCCATCGGCCACCGGCATCTCGGTGCAGTTCACCTATTATTCCGGCGGCGGCACCGGCGCGGACGGCCTCTCCTTCTTCCTGCTGAATGCCGACCAGATCACGGCAGCGGGCGGTACGGCATCGAGCGTCACCGCCGGCGGCTATGGCGGCGGCCTCGGCTATTCCGACGACGGCCAGAACGGCATCACCGACGGCTTCCTCGGCCTCGGTTTCGATACCTTCGGCAACTTCAGCGGCACCGACCGGGGCTATCAGACCGGCACCGGAGCGCTCGCCAACGCCGTCGGCGTGCGTGGTGCGGGCACCGGCGGCGAGACCGGCTACGCCCTGCTCACCAATGCGGCGTACTCGCCCGGGATCGACGGCACGCGCACCGTCAAGATCAACCTGCTTAAAGTCGACAGCACGCACGAGAGTCTGTCGGTGTACATGAGCACCAACGGCGGCAGCACCTATACCGAGATCATCACCAACTACTCGATCAACCAGACGCTGCCGACGAACTTCTATCTCGGCTTCGCCGCCAGCACCGGCGGTTCGACCGATCTGCACGAGATCGAGAACCT
The DNA here is from genome assembly GCA_964248625.1 of uncultured Acetobacteraceae bacterium. GTDB lineage: Bacteria > Pseudomonadota > Alphaproteobacteria > Acetobacterales > Acetobacteraceae > Lichenicola. The sequence continues at coordinate 84,783 of CAXTZG010000002.1, forward strand.
GTCCGTCACGCTGCCTGTCTCGCTGTCCGTCTCGGCGCCGACGATCACCTATCCGAACACCACGGATGCCTCGAACCTCACCCTGCTGCCGGGCGACAAGTTCACCTATAGCTACACCATCACCGACAGCGGCCCGAACGGCTCCTCGCAAATCACGCTGCTCGACACTGCATCCTCGGTGGAAACCGGCGTCACCTGGAGCGTCAAGGACGATCTGGAAACCCAGACGGGTACCGGCAACATCAACCTCAGCAACGTCAATCTGGCATCCGGCGACAGCGCCACCGTTACAGTCAGCGGCACCATCAGCTCAGCGGCCAGCACGGGCAACGCCAGCCACAGCATCACCACCACGCCAGGCGCCGCCTTCTCCTACCTGACTCCCACCAGCGGCGTCGTCGGAATGGCGATCGGCTCGCCGAACCCGCAGCTTCTCGGCACCACCACGACCGCGGCCACCAGCGGCACCACCGCACTCCAGCTGTTCTCCGCGACACAGGTGGCGGATGCGCACAGCAACCCGACGGTGACGGGCATCATCACCCTCGCGAACAGCGCTGGCACGATGACCGACGCCAACGGCAAGCTCAGCGGCACCGGCCTGACCGAGACCAGCACGGCCGGCGCCTACATGCTGTCTGCAAGCGGCACCTCGACCTTCAACAGCGAGCTCGAGGCGCTGCTGTTCACGCCGACGAGCTCCACCAGCTCGGTCGTCACCACCGTCAGCATCGGCGTTTCCGACGGCGTGAGCGGCACCACGCCCGCCACCGCCAAGATCGTGGTGACCACCTCGGCCGTGTGCTTCCTTGAAGGCACGCACATCCTGACCGAGCGCGGCGAGGTGACGGTGGAGGAGCTGTTCGCCCGCCATCGCGACGGCAGCGGCAGTCAGGATCTGGCCGCCGTTCTGGAGGAAGGCAAGGTCGTCTTCCGACCGATCGTCTGGATCGGCAGCCGCCATCTCGATGCACGCAGTGTCGCCGCTGGCGGACAATATCCGGTGCGCATCACCCGGCATGCGTTCGCCGACAACGTGCCGCATCGCGACCTGCTGGTGACGCCCGAGCACTGCGTCTTCGTCGAAGGCCGCCTGATCCCGGCACGCATGCTGGTCAATGACCGCACGATCATCGAGGACCGCACGATTGGCGGCTATGGCTACTACCATGTCGAGCTGGAGCGGCATGGCGTCCTGGTCTCGGAAGGGCTGACCACGGAAAGCTACCTCGATACCGGCAACCGCAGCCGCTTTGCCAACAGCGACGTCGTCGCCCTGCATCCCGCATCGCCTGCGATCGGGCCGCTCAGCTGGCGGGCGGATGCCTGCGCGCCGCTGGGCACCGCACGTGCGGATGCCGAGCCGATCTGGCGCCGGCTCGATGCGCGGGCCGACATGCTGGGCCATGCGGCGCGGCCGTTGCAGCCGGCGCCGGAGCTCGATCCCGGCCTGTGCGTGCTGCTCGACGACGAGAGCCTCGTGCAGCCGCGCTGGCAGGATGGCGACCGCCACTTCTTCCAGCTTCCAGCCGGACGTCGGGCCGTGCGGCTGCTGTCTCGCTCGACGATGCCGGCGCTCTCGATCGGCGCCTTCGTCGATGACCGTCGCCAGCTCGGGGTGCAGGTCGACGCCCTGGTGCTCTGGCAGGGCCTAAACCGGCGCGTCATCCAGGCCGAAGCCTTCACCGGAGCGGGCTGGCACGCGCTCGAGCAGGCCTCGCGCTGGACCGACGGCGATGCCGAACTCGACCTGCCCGCCGCCCGGGGCGATGACAGCTTCCTTGAGCTGGTCGTCACTGCAAGCCTGGCCTACCCGGTCGGGCAAGCCGATACGGCGACGCCCGCGACGCGCCGCGCCGCCTAGCACCGGGGCCTTGAAAGCCCGACC
>CAXTZG010000002.1:86680-91284 GCA_964248625.1 uncultured Acetobacteraceae bacterium
AGTTCCCGGGTCGGGCGCCGACGCCATCGAGCGGATGGTCTGCCGCCGCAAGGCCGGCAGCGTTGCCGCCGTCGGCCGCTGATCATGAAGTCAGGCAACCGGCAACACGGCATGTTCTCGATCACCGGGGCTCGGCTGCATCCCGTCCGACCGAAACCCTCTCGCTCGGGAATGCCGGAGAGCCATGTCGACATCGATGAGGGTGGAGCCACGCGGACACTCGTCTTCGCAGGCACGACGACGCCTGATCATGCCGTCGGCAACAGCGGCATCGTTCCGAATGAAGGGCCGATCAACGACACGACGTATGCGGGCCTGGGCACCGGACGAACTCCGCGTCGGTGCTGTCTGCGTCATGCCCTTTCCTGGTGGACGCCGATGGTCGGGGTCAGCGCAGCAGCAAGCCGGCGAGCGCCAGCAGCAGGGCCGGCGGCATCACCAGCGCGCCGCGGGCCAGGAAGCGGGCGAACGACACGCTTTCCCCCTCGCGTCGCAGCGCGGTCAGCCAGAGGATGGTCGCGAGCGAGCCGGTGATCGACAAATTGGGCCCGAGATCGACGCCGATCAGCAGCGCGTTCACCAGTTCGGGCGGCAGATGCCCCTGCGCCACCGACTGCCCGGCGATCAGGCCAGCCGGCAGGTTGTTCATCAGGCTGCACAGCACGGCGATGCCGACGCCGCCTGCCCAGCCGGCGAGCCCGGCATTGGCGACGGCCGCACGATGCAGCCCATGCGCCAGCAGAACCAGCACGCCGGTATGGTCCAGCCCTTCCACCAGCACGAACAGTCCCGCCACCAGCGGCAGCACCGCCCAGGAGATGCCGCCCAGCACGCGCCACGGCGCCTCCTGCTTGATCGCCAGCACCAGCAGGGTGGTCGCCAGCCCGGACAGGCAGGTGGGCAGGCCGAGCCGGAGGTCGGCCGCCGACGCGCCCAGCAGCACGATCGCGGTGAGCAGCAGGCCGGCCAGCGCGGTCCAGCCGCCGGCAGGCAGCGTCGGCTGGGCGATGTCGGACCGGATCGGTTCGGCCAGGCGTTTGCGATCGAGCATCAGCAGCACGGCGAAGGTGGCTGCGATCGACAGCGCCGATGGCAGCAGGAAATGGCCGAGCCACGGCAGCAGCGCCGGCATGTGGCTGGCATACAGCACCAGATTCGCCGGATTGGAGATCGGCAGCACGAACGAGGCGGCGTTGGCGATGAAGGCGCACACGAACAGGTACGGCAGCGGCTCCGCCCCGGCGGCGCGGGCGGCGGCGAACACCGCGGGCGTCAGCACCACCGCCGCCGCGTCGTTGGACAGGAACGCCGTCACCACCGTGCCGACGGCATAGATCAGCGTGAACAGACGCGTGCCGGAGCCGCCGGAGCGCCGCACCGCGAAGGCCGCCAGCCAGTCGAACAGCCCCTCCCCGCGGGCGATCTCCGACAGCAGCATCATGCCGACCAGGAACAGGTAGACGTCGCCTCCCCTGCCCAGCGCCAGCAGTGCCGCATGGAGCGGCAGCAGGCCGGTCGCCACCAGCAGCATCCCGCCGCCCACAGCCCAGATCGCCTCGGGCCATTTCCACGGCCGGATGATCACGCCGGCGACGGCGGCGAGGATGATCGCCCAGGTGGCGACGTGGGCAAGGCTGGCACTCATCGGTCACCGCGCATCAGGAGGTCCCTGAACCGATCGCGTTCGCGCCGATCATTTCGCCGAGCGGCCCCTTGAGCCACGCAGCAGGATGATCCGTCTTGGCCTCAGCTGCGACGACAGCCGCTGTCGCCCGTGCTGAACAGGATTGTCATGTGATGACCGGTATCGTCGAGCTTGGGTTCGCCTTCGCCCTGCAGGATGGTGGGTGATCCGCACTAACGGCTGGTGGCCAACATTCCCTGTCGTGCCTCCTCGTAGAGCCGTTCGCAGCCATCCAGCCAGATGTCGCGCGTGAAGAGCGTCATCACCCGCGTCCGCGGCACGCGCCGGCAGATCCGCAGGGCGGCAGGAATGGCCTCGGCCAGGGCGGCCGCGTCGTCCGGCGCCGCGAACACGCCGGCCTCGGCGACGACTTCCCGTGCGGCGCCGCGATCAACGCTCGCGACCGGGAGACCGCACGCCATCGCCTCGATCGCCACCAGACCGAACGGCTCGTCCCAGCAGGGCGTGAACAGGAACACCGACGCGCGCGACAGCTCGGCTGCGAGGGCTGCCGCATGCAGATGTCCGCCGTAGCGTATGCTGCCTGTGATCCCCGGCCGGACCAGGGCATCCCAGTACTCGGGCTCCTCGATCGCGCCGAACAGCGTCAGCGGGATGCCGCTGCGCCGGGCCGCCTCGACGGCCAGATGGGTGCCCTTGTTGCGGGTGATGCGGCCGCACCAGACGGCGCTGCCGTCGCCGTCGGCCCGGAACGGCCAGGCCGCCGGATCGATGCCGTTATACAGGATCGAGGCCTGCGCCGGCGGGCCGTCCGGCCACCAGGCATGCAGCTGGGCTGCCGACGTGACGGTGAGGCGGTGAGCGGGACCGGCACTCGCCTTCACGAACCAGTGCAGCGCATCGAAGGGCGGGACGTGCAGCGAGGTGAGCGTGGGCACCGCGTCGGTGCGGTCGCGCTGCAGCGGGAAGCGATGCAGGCTGTTGTTGTGCACGACGTCGAAGCCGCCCGCCGCGATGCGGTCGCACGCGCCCGCGTAGCCGGCGTCGACATGGGCGATGAGCGGCGCGCTGCCGCGATGCTCGGCCCAGCGGAAGCTGCGCTCGTAATGCGCGTCCAGCACCGGATCGATGTGAAAGCGTGGGTCGCTGTCGCCGGACGCGAACAGCACCACCTCATGGCCGCGGCCTGTCAGGCCGGCCGCCAGATGCCAGCTATGCGCCTCCATCCCGCCCATGAACGGCTCGGCGATCGGCTGGCGCACATGCGCCAGCAGGGCGATCCTCATGCCGCGACATGGGCCGCCGGCACCGCACGCTCCTCCAGCAGGCGGATCACGCTGGTGGTGTTGCTGTAGGGCTGGTGACCCGCCTGCTCGGTCAAGGCGAGATCGGCTGCATCCGGTCGGCGCAGGATGCGGATCGGCCTGCCCGGCGCGTCGTCGATCAGCCCCATGAGGCGGAAGGCGTGCAGCCAGTGCCCCATGGTGCGGTAGCCCCACTTGGCCTCGAACAGCTGCGCGTTGCGCACGACGCTGTTGAGATGATGAACCGGCGGCATGTGATGCCGGTGATACTGGTGATAGGCGAGGCCGCCCTTCATCCAGGCGATGGGAACGTCCCGGCGGTCCAGCGTCTTGCCGAAGTCGGTATCCTCGCCGCCATAGCCGAGATAGCGCTCGTCGAAGCCGCCGGCGGCCAGGAACGTGCTCCGCCGCATCGCGAAGTTGAGCGACCAGAAGCAGCGATAGTCGTTGCAGTGCTCGATGCCTTGGGAGGGCGGCCCGCGCCGGTCGGAATGCCTGACCGCCACGGCCGCAAAATCGTCGCAGCTCCACCCGTCATGCGTCGCTCCGCTCGGCAGATACTGGACCTCGCCCATCAGCAGCCCGTCCAGTTCGCCAAGTCCGCAGGCATAGTCGGCGATCAGGGTCGGCGTTGGAATGCAGTCCATGTCGAGAAAGACGACCGACCGGCCCGTGGTGGCACGCAGGGCCGCGTTGCGCGCAGACGCCAGGGGCAGATCGTCGCCGGCGATCATGATCTGGCGGACCGGAAAGGCTGCCGCCGGGAGGTCATAGGCTTGGTTCTGCATGACGGCGACGACCAGTTCCGCCGGCACCTGGACTTGGCGGTTCAGGCCGAGAACCACGTTATGCAGATGGTCCGGCCGTCCCCTGGCCAACGTCACGACCGATACGGTGTCCATTCTTGCTCAGGCTCCGGTTGGCAGGGCGGGTGAAACAGCGGCTCGTGTCCGCCAAAGGGTGACGGCAAGCCGCTCAAGCCAGGCGGCGGCCTTGTCGGCAGGCCTGTCCTCGATCATTCCGCGTTGCCGGTCGGGCCGGTGGCCGGCAAGCGTTTCGCCAAGCGCCTGCTGCCACGCGGCGGCGGACGACGGCAAATGCGGCCGGACGCAGGCGACGCCGGCGGATGCCAGCGCTTCGGCCTTGCGGTGCTGCTCATCGAAATATCGCCATTCGGGGACGGCAAGCCAGGGCCTGGCTGCCGCCAGGATCTGCTGGCAGGTGGTGTTGCCGGCTGTCGCGACCACAAGATCGGCGGCGGCGACATAGGCCGCGGCATCGTCCACCCAGCCGCGATGCTCGATGTTGGCAGGCTCGGTGGCATGCCAGTCCCGCTGGACGGGCCCGATCGTGATCCAGCGCGCATCCGGATGGCTGCGGGCGCCGACGCCGAGCGGGGCCTGACCGAAACCGCTGCCGCCGCCGCCGGCCATCACCAGGATCATGACCCTGTCCGGATCGATGCCGAGCCGCCGGCGCGCCGCCTGGCGCTCGACGAGCCGGGTGTCGACGCCCAGGCCGCCTGCGAAGCAGGTGCGCGCGCGAATCGCCGCACTCCATTCCGGTTGCGCGAGAGCCATGTGGAAGGGCGCAAGCAGCCCGGCCGCGCCGTCATACGCGGCCTGATGTCCCGCGTCGCCGCGATCGCCGTGCTG
>CAXTZG010000002.1:91294-109801 GCA_964248625.1 uncultured Acetobacteraceae bacterium
TGGAGGACCTTGACGTGCGGCACGCTGCAGATGCGGGCGAGCTGCGCGATCTCGGCAGACACGTCGCAGATCATCAGGGCGGGATCTGCGGTGTCGAACCAGGTGGCGATCGTGGCCATGGCACGACGGATCGACGGCCATCCCAGGGGCGCGCAATGAAGCGTCGAGGGAGTGGACAGGTGATCCATCGACGTCGCTTCATCACCGCGCGGCTCGAAGAGCGACGGGATCACGATGATCTCCGCGTTGCCCGGCAGGGGCGGGAAAATATCGTCCCGGGCGCAGAAGACGGCCAGTGGCCGGTCGGCGGGCAATGCGTGCGCGATCGCCGCACATCGTTCGGCATGACCACGACCCTGATGATGGACGAAATAGCCGAAAGGCCGCGTCATGCCGCCGCCGCTCGACAGGGTGCCGGCAGGACGATGTCCCGTCCTGCCGACTGGCCGATCAGGGTCTCGTTGATATCAGGCGCACGTGTTCGCGGCGCACGGCACAGCGAGGCGTAGAGCGACACCGATCGTTCGGCATAACCGGACCAGTTGTAGCGCGAGGCATTGCGCAGGGCTGCCCGGGATAGGCGGTGATGCAGATCCGCATCGGACACGATCCTAAGGCAGGCCATCCCGATCGCGGTCTGATCGCGGGGATCCACCAGCAGGCCGTGGCCGATGGTCTCGATGATCTCCACCGGACCCCCGTGGCGCGTCGCCACCACCGGCACGCCGGCTGCCGCGGCCTCGATCAGCGTCAGGCCGAACGGTTCATGCAGCGCCGGGTTCACGAACACGCCGCCGAGGGCCGCCCGTTCATACAGAACTGCGACATCCGCCGAGCTGTGCCGGGGCGGCAGCGCCACGCATCCACGCAGGCGCTCGTGGCCGCAGAGCTCCTCAAGCTCCCGGATGATCTCCCGCTCCTCCGCAGACGAGTGTCTGCCGCCATGCTGGCCTGCCAGGATCACGAGGTTCGCCTGCTCGGCCAGGGCGGGTGTCGCGCCGAAGGCCCGCACCAGCCCAGCCAGGTTCTTTTTGCGAACGGGGCGGGCGATCGCGAGCACGATCGGCTTGTGCGGGTCCTGCAACCAGTCGGCCAGCTTGCCGGGAAAGCTTCCGGGCCCGTCGGGACGCTCACGACACGGCACGCCGGGGGCAAGGCAGAGCGTGCGCGCCGCCGCCCCGGCAACGCCATAGGCATGGACCTGCCGATCCGACTCGTCGCGGGTGGATACGACGATCGCGTCGGCCGTCGCGATTGCGCGGCGCTCCGCGGCGATACGCTCATCGAGACCAGCGCAGTCCGACTGCTGAGCGCGCTTGTCGATGCCGAGCGCATGGGGGGTGTAGATCAGCGGAATGCCGAAGCGCCTGCAGGCGGCCAGAGCCACGGCGGCAGCATCGGAGAAGTGCGCATGGATGACAGTCGGCAGGCGTGGCAGCGTTTGCAGGTGGTTGCAGAACGCGGTGGTGAAAGCAGGCAGATCGGCAGCCAGCGCCTCCTTCTCGAGATAGCCGCGTTCATGTGTGGCGATGCGATCTATGCTGATCCTGTCACCCAGCGGCTCGGAAAATAATCCGTGTTCGAGACCCAGTTGATCGTCGTCGAAAAGCCGCGTCACGATGGAAATTCTCGATACGCACGGCATTCTTGCCTGTGCGATCGCAGAGTCCAGGACATAGGCGATGTGCCCGCCCGTATCGGCCGTGATACCGAAGTTTATTGGCGGCGTCTTGAGGCATCCGCCAAGCGCTAAATGCAATATGAACAAGCTTCGTCCTGTTAAAGGCGGAACATCTATGAGGTTGCGAAAGGGCGGCGGACGGTGATCTGAGCCAGTTGAACTGGCTCTCGTCTGCAAGCGCCTAAGCCTTATCTTATTGACGCTTACTCGTCTAGAAGAAGGTTAGGCGCACGCTGGGTGACGCCGTGCTGCCCGTCGAGGGACGTGACGGCGCGCTTGAGCTGCCTGCCGAAGACGGAGCCGATGGCCGGGGCGCCACGATGTATCGCTTGCCGGCGATATCGGAACCCGGCTTCAGTTCGCTGGTCGGCACTGCAACGTTCTCGTTCGGCACCCGATGGCGTCACGATACGGATGCCCACGCGCGCAAGTGATTTAGTCTGGACATCGACGAGAGGGCTGTTGCTTTCGCGCGTTGGATGCAGGTCGTCCGGCGCGACGCGGCCCGGCGCCTGTCGCTCCCGGTTCAGCTCGGTGCCGGCAGGATCGGATGCTTGTCCGGCGCGGCCGGCCGCGGGAAGCTCGGCGTCGGATTCTTCTGCAGCAGCGACATCGCCTCATCGACCGCCCGCTCGAGCTGGGGGTCGTGGCCCTGGCGGATCTGTTCGGGATCGGCCGACACCTCGATGTCCGGCGGGATGCCCGTATTCTCGACCTCCCACTGCCCGTGCGTGCCGTAGATCGCCCAGCGCGGCGCGGTGACGGTGCCGCCATCCATCAGCTTCGGATAGCCGCCGATGCCGACCAGCCCGCCCCAGGTGCGCTCGCCGACCAGTGGCCCGACCTTGTTCTTGGTGAACAGCCACGGCAGCGCATCCCCGCCCGAACCGGACATCTCGTTGATGATCATCACCTTGGGCCCGAAGATCGCCTGCGCCGGCTCCACGATCGCCTCGCCCTCGCGCGTCTCGTTGACCATCTGCGGCGTGCGGCGGAGCTGGTCGATGATGTAGTCGGCGATGTCGCCGCCATGGTTGAAGCGCTCGTCGATCACCGCCGCCTGATGCCCGACCTGCGCGAAGTAGTAGCGGTTGAAGTTCGCGAACCCGCCGCTCGCCGTGTCGGGCAGGTAGACATAGGCGATCTTGCCGCCGGACAGCCGGTCGACCGTGCGACGGTTCTGCTCCATCCAGGACCGCAGGCGGAGCGCGGTCTCGCTTGCCACCGGCACCACCGTCACCTGCCGCGCGCCCTGGCCGTCGGCGGTCGGTCCCACCGTCAGCACGGTGCGCTTGTTGGCCAGGCCGTCGAACGCCGCATAGAGCTCCCTGTCCACGGACACCGGACGGCCGTTCACCGCGAGCAGGAACTCGCCCTCCTTCACCTGGATCCCCGGCTGGCTCAGGGGCGCCACCAGCTTGGGGTTCCAGTTCTCGCCGCGCAGGATGCGGGTGATCCGCCAGTGGCCGTCCGACACCGCGTAGTCGGCGCCAAGCAGACCGACGGCAGCCTTGGGCTGGGCGGGCAAGTCGCCGCCGCGGATGAAGGTGTGGCCGACCGCGATATGGCCGGTCATCTCCGCGAACAGGACGTTGAGGTCCTGGCGGGCGCCGAGGCCGGCCAGGAACGGTGCGTAGGTGCGGATCGCCGCCTGTTCGTCGAGCCCGTGCAGATGCGGGTCGTAGAAGAAGTCGCGCTCGATGCGCCAGGTCTCGTGGAACATCTGCCGCCATTCGGCGCGCGGATCGACCCAGACCGAGACCTGGTCCAGCTTCAGCGTGTGCTGCGCGTCCTTGGCTTCGGGCTTGAGCGGCGCATCGGCCGGCGCCACGATCCAGTCCTTCTTGCGCTCCAGCAGCATGTGCGTGCCGTCTGCGGACACCGAGACACTGTCGGCCTTCACGTCGGACGCCAGCGCCTTGTTCTCGCGCTTCTTGAGGTCGAACCGGAACAGGGTCTGGGTCGGCTCGTCCTCGTGGTCCTGAAGATCCTCGTCGGTCTGCGCAGGCGGCTTGGTGAGGGTATACACCACGCCCTCCTTGCCGACTTCCAGGCCTGCGAAGTTGGCGCGCTCGATCGGCAGCGCCACGATGCGCTGGTCCAGCCCGTCGAAATCGATCGTCACCGGGGCCGGCGGCGGCGGATCGTGCGGCCTGGCCGGGTCCGCATCGGCCGGGGCGCCGGACGACGCGTCGGATGACGGCTCGGGCGCCGGGTCGGGGCTGGCCTCGTCGTGCGACGGATGCGCGTCCGCGGTTTTGGGACCGGGACGCGGCTCGTCTGCGGCACTCTCCTCGTCGCTCTGCGGCGCGACCGGGGACGGCAGATCCTTGCGCAGCACCATCACGTAGGCCGCCCCGTCCACGGCCCGCCCCATCGACGACATGTCGAGCCAGCCGGCGCCGAGCCCGACGCTGGTGCTGGCGGTGAAGTAGAGATACTTGCCGTTGCGGTCGAAGCGGGGAAACGCCACGTCGCTCAGCCCGTCGGTCAGCTGCGTCGCCCGGCTGGTGTCGAGCGAGTAGGCATAGGCCGCATGCAGATGGTTGGGCAGCTGCTTGGTGTAGGCGATCCAGCGGCTGTCGAACGACCAGGCGGGATCGAAGCGGAAGAACGGCGTGTCGTAGCGGTCGGTGTCGATCCGCACCGGCGTGGCAGCACCGGACAGGTCGACCATCCACAGGATCAGGCGCTTGTCGTGGTAGACGAGCTTCTTTGAATCCGGCGACCACTGGATGCCGTAGAAGAACGAGCCGGGCTGGCCGAGCGGGATGGTCCGCACCGTGCCCAGGCCGTCGGCGGGGCGGATCTGCAGCGCGTACTCGCCGGACCCGTCGGAGAAATAGGCGACGCTGCGCCCGTCCGGCGACGGCGCCGGGTCGCGGTCCGCGACACCGGGCGACTGGGTGAGGTTGCGGACATCGCCCTTGTCGGCCGGCACGGACAGGATCTCGCCGCGCGCCTCGATCAGCACCCGCTTGCCGGATGCGGTGATGCGGGCATGCTCGATCTGGTCGGGCTTGACCGTCTCGAAATGCGGCCGCACCTGCGGCAGGTCGGCGGCCACGGTCACCGGGATGGTTTCCAGGCGGCGCGTGTCGGTGTGGAACAGCTCAAGCCTGCCGAAATGGTCGATGACGATGCCGTCCGGACCGGCGGAAGCGGATGCCATCGAGAAGCCGTGCGCGTTGTCCACGAGCCGGGTCGCGACGCCGCCGCTGGGGTCGTAGGCATAGAGCGTGGTGGGGCCGTCGCGGTCGGACAGGAAATAGACGCTGGACCCGACCCACATCGGGTCACGGTCGTTGCTGTTCGGGCGCGGCACGGGAGAGACGTGGGAGTCGCTGAGCCGGGCGATCCAGATCCGGGCGGTCTGGCCGCCGCGATAGCCCTTCCAGGCCGGCTGCCACTGGTTGATCGGCGAATAGGCGATCTGGCTGCCATCCGGCGAGAAGCTGCCTTCCTCGCCGGATGGCAGCGGCAGCACCGTCGGCACGCCGCCATCGGCCGGCACGAGGTAGAGCTGGTCGAGATCGCGCGGCACGGCGCGCGGGCTGCGGAACAGGATCGAGCGGCCGTCCGGCGTCCAGCCGACCGCCTCGTCGGCGCCTGGATGGAAGGTCAGCCGCTTCGGCTCGCCGCCCTCGGACGGCACCACGTAGACGTCGGTGTTGCCGTCATAGCGGCCGGTGAAGGCGATCCTGCTGCCGTCGGGCGAGAAGATCGGATGGCTCAGCTGGCCCTCGCCGCTGACCAGCCGCTCGGCACGGCCGCCGGCGCGGGAAACCGTCCAGATCTCGCCCGCATAGTCGAAGGCGATGCTGGTGCGCGACAGGGTCGGATGCTGCAGCAGCAGCGGCGGCGATCCGGCGGGAACTTGCGAGGCTTGTCCGGCAGCAGGAACGGCGGGCTGTGCAAGGGCCGGCACGGTGGCGAGGAGCGAGAGGCTGAGCATGACGAGACTGTGACGCAAACGGGATTCCTCACGACGGCCGGACCGGTCAGCACGATCCCAGGCGATGAGACTGCTGACAAGCGGCTTCCGGCGCGGTGAGGCAAGGCAGGACCTTGCCGGAAGCGCGGCGCGGGTTCTGACACGCTAGCCGTCGCCGGCCTTCCATGACAGGTGGCGAGCGTCCTAATCCAGCGGCCGGCCAGCGGTTTCCCGGAATCGCAACACCGCCGGCAGCGACACCAGCGCGCCCAGCATGACGTAGTAGGTGACCGCGATCGGCTGACCGGTGCGGGCAATCAGCCATGCGGCGATGAACGGCGCGAAGCCGCCGAACACCATCGAGGACAGGTTGTAGGCGGTGTTGAGTCCCGACAACCGTCGCCGGGTCGGGAACATCTCCACCAGGGCGACCGTCATGCTGCCGATGAACAGCCCGCAATTGGCGCTCAGCGCGGACTGGATCGCCAGGCCGAGGAGCACGCTGTGCGACACAAGCAGCAGACGCACCAGCGGGTAGGACAGGAAAAGAAACACGAGGCAGCTCACGACCAGCACCGGCTTGCGGCCGATGCGGTCGGACAGGGCGCCCGAGCCGATCACGGCGATGCCGGTGAACACAGTCGCGAGCGCCGTGGACCACAAGGCGCGGTCGGCGCTCCAATGCAGCGACTGCTGCAGGAAGGTCGGGAAGTAGGACAGGAACACGTAGATCGCCACCGACTGCACCGCCACGAAGCAGAAAGCAAACGCCATGGTGCGCCAGGGAAGCGGCGGCGCCATAACGGGCTCGGATCCGGCGTTCTCTTCGCGGATCGCGCGGAACACCGGCGTCTCGTCGATGCGCCGGCGCGCCAGCAGTCCCAGCGGGCCGATCAGCGCGCCGAGCAGGAACGGCACGCGCCATCCCCAACTCCCCATCGCGGCCGGACCGAGCGCCGTGCTCAACGTGGCCGCAACCGCCGTGCCCGTGAGCTGGCCGAGAAAGATGCTGCCGGTATGGCAGCTGCCCAGCAGGCCGCGGCGATGCGCCGGTGCCCACTCCGCCAGGAAGGAAGCGGAACTGCCCCATTCGCCGCCGGCGGAGAAGCCCTGCAGCGCCCTCGCCAGCACCAGCAGCGCCGGCGCGGCCAGGCCGATGGTCGCATAGCCAGGCAGCAGCCCGATCAGCACGGTGCCGGTCGCCATCAGCCCGATGGTCAGCAACAGCGCGAACTTGCGCCCCCTGCGGTCGCCGATCGCGCCGATCAGGATGCCGCCAAGCGGTCGGGCCACGAAGCCGATCCCAAACACCGCAAAGGTGGACAACAACGCCACTGTCGGGGTGGAGCGAGAAAAGAACTGCTTGGCGATGAGCGGCGCCAGAAACGCGTAGACGGTGAAGTCGTACCATTCGAGGGCATTGCCGAGCACGGCCGCGAGCACCACGCGAACCAGTCCAGGCGGAACCATATGGCCGGCAGAAGCGGAGGTCGCGGGTGTCATCGGCCTGTTCCTTCCAGTTCCACCGGTCATGAGCGCCGGTTCACGTCCCGGACAACGGGCGAGCAGCCACCAGGCCCATGGAGACTGAGGCCCGTCGAGGCTCCGGTCCAGCCAGCACAGTTCGAGCAATCGCCAGCAACGCGTCATGACGATGCATGTCCGGCTGGCTCAGGAGATGGGGCGAGGTCCTTTCAAGGCATCAGCTGGCCGCCATTGACCTCGATGATCTGGCCGGTGACGTAGCCGGACAGCGACGGGGAGGCGAGAAACAGAAAGGCGCCGACGCATTCCTCCGGATCGCCGACGCGGTTCATCGGCACGGTCCGCCGCTGCTGGTCGAGTTGCTCGGGACTGGTGTAGCGGTCGTGGAACGGCGTGGTGATGATGCCAGGCGCCACGCCGTTGACGCGAATGTTGTCGCCGACGAATTCCTTGGCATGGCCGCGAGTGATGGTGGACACGAAGCCTTTGGACGCCGCATAAAGGATGGCGCCCCCACCGCCGCCGTTGCGCGCGGCGATCGAGGTGGTGTTGATGATGAAGCCGCCCTTCCGGCGCAGGAACGGCAGCGCCGCCCGGGTCGCGGCAAGCACGGAGCGCGCGTTCAGGTTCATCACCCGCTCAAAATGTGCGTCGGTCATCTCCGCCGTCGGTATCCGGCCCAGCATGCCGCCGGCGTTGTTGATCAGGCCGTCGAGCGTCCCGAGCTTGTCTGCGGCCTCCTCCACGACGCGCTCGGTTTCGCCGTCGGCCGATACGTCGCCGCGCACCAGCACGGCGCTGCCGCCGGCGGCAGCGACCTCGTCCAGCAGCGTCCGCGCCGGGTCCTCGCTTGCATTGTAGTGGATCGCAACCCTGGCGCCCTGTGCGGCAAATGCCCGCACCAGCGCAGCGCCGATCCCGGTCGAAGCGCCGGTGATCAGCACCGCCTTGCCGTCGAGGTCCGGGATCCGGATGGAAGACTTGTCTGGTTGCTCTGCCATGGCTGTCGCTCCTGTCTTCGGCATGCAGCGCATCGCGCTGCCGATCGTTCACTCGGGCGGCCGGAACAAGGCCACCAGTTCGGAGATCTCGGTCACATGGCACGCGCCGAACGAAGTGCGGCGCGTGCGTTGTCTTGCGGCGGTAACGCACCGCGAACCTGGCTCGTCCAGGCCCGCGCTCTGCTCGGCCTGCGGCGCCTGGACGAGGCCGGGCGCGCCTTCCGCGACGCGATCGTTCGCCAGCCTGGCTAGTTGGACGCCCATCGCGACTTGGCGCAGCGGATCTGGATGCGCACCCTGGTGCTGTTCCCGTCCTGCATGTGGCACGGGGCGGTGTCATTGTCCGGTGATGCACCACGGTTGAGCACAGCGTTCGATCTGGTGCCCGATCAGGCCTGAGACGCCGGTCAGGAAGACCCAGGCGATCCTGACCGATCCGAGGCAGTTCCGCCGACGTTTGGCGTCATGCGGCACCGATGAGCCCTGCTGATGCCCAGCCAACGCGAGCCCGGCAATCCGGCCCTCGGCTTGATCATTCTCAGGCAAGATCGCCATCGCTGCCGGGCTCGGCGACAAGCTGATCAGCCCGGGCTTGGGCAGTGACACCGTGCAGTCCGACGGCACCAGCTGGTCTGCAGCCGGCAGCGAGCAAATGCATCTTCCAGTCCGGTCCGGCCCTCATCCGCCCCATGAAAAATCGTCGCCCGCCTGCTGTCGCGCAGTCCCGAACCGGGTGAGCGCCTGCGCCAGCTCGGGATGGGTCCGGGCATGGGTGGCGAGCGGGATGCCGGCTTCGGCCGCCTCCCATGCCTGGCGCACGGCACGCACCCCGGCCGCCGGTCCGCCAGGGTGGCTGACGACCCCGCCGCCGCACAGATAGAGCAGCTCGGTGGTGCCGCCGGTGCGCCGCCAGGTTTCCGGCGCCTGGCCGCCCCATTGGCCGGAGCAGACCACCGGGAGCGGTCTGTCGGCATTGGAGAAGATCGGCGTCCGGCAGGCGTCGAACGAGGTCACGAAGGAGGCGTCCGGCTCCCAGTATTTCGCCCCGATCCCGTTGATCTGGAACTGGTCGACGCCGAGCAGGCGCCACAGCATGCCGTAGACCTTGAAGTCCATGCCGAGGCCGGGATGGCGGGTCAGGATGTCCCAGCCGTTGCGATGCGCATGCAGCACCAGCGCCGAGCGCTTGCGCAGAAAGGCCATGCCGCCGAAGCCGATGGAGTTGATGTTCACCACTGCCGCGTTGCCGCCGGCGGCGAGCACGAGATCGTGGTTGCGCATCATCTCGTCCGGGTCGGTGGCGGAGATGCCGAAGGCGTACATGGTCTTGCGACCGGTCCGCTGCTCGCGGTCCAGCACGACCGGCATGATGGCCGCGACCCGGTCGGCCAGAGGCGAATAGGCCGGACTCATCAGCTTCTCGTCGTCCTTGATGAAGTCGACGTCGGCCTCCACCAGCTCGCGCACCATGTCGGCACTCTCGTTCGGACGCAGCCCCAGCGACGGCTTGACGATGGTGCCGATGATCGGTCGCCCGCTCACCCCGGTCAGGCGCTGGCTTCCCGCAATGCCGAACTGCGGCCCCGGATAGGCACGGCGGAACGCGTCCGGCAGCTTGAGGTCGATGACGCGGATGCCGGAGAAGCCCTTGATCGCATACACGCCGCTGATCGCGATCGTCATCAGCGCCGCCAGATCGATGCCCACGGCATCAAGGGGAAACGCGACCGTGGCCTCCGCGCGGTTATGGCCCGATGCCTGCGGCGCGTCGGGTAGCGACGGCATCACGACCGGCTCGAGTGCTCGGAACGCGATCACCCGGGCCGCGACCCGGGCCTTGAGTTCCGGCGTCTCGCCCGGCAGCGGCACGAAGGTGCCGGTCGACTGGTCGCTGGCGATCTGGTCGGCCAGCACCGCCGGATCGCCCGCTGTCTCGATGCGGTAGGTGACGTCGATCGTGGCGCTCATGCGAAAGGCTTTCTTTGCGGGATCGCTGCCGGCGCCGGATGGTCCGCCTGCCGGCCGGGGGAGCGGGAGCATGACAAACCCGGAGAGGGTGAGGCCAATGCCGAGCATCAGCAATGCCGGGTTGCACAAAATCAAGCTGATCGCGGTGGAGATGCCCGTGCGCAGCCGCATCGGCACGGTGCGGACGAGGCTGGACGACCAGCCCCCGTCGAACCGAGGCGGCGATTGCTGCAATCGAGGCGCGCCATGATGGCGTCGCACGGGTGCTCGACCGGCGATGCGATCATGGCATCCGGTGCGGCCCATTATCAGGTTGCGCGTAACGCCCGAGGTCGGCTTGATACATCTCGGGGTCGGGGATGATGGAATTGCGGACGCTTGCTATCGCGCTGGTCATGCTCGGCTGTGTCACGTCAACGCCGATCTTCGGAGCGACCACCGACCTGCTCCGAATGAAGCGCACGGCTGCGCACGTCACGATCACACGAGACGATTGGGGCATCGCGCACGTGCATGGCGCGACCGACGCGCAGGCCGTGTTCGGCGCGGCCTACGCACAGGCCGAGGACGACTTCAACCGCGTCGAGATGAACTACCTGACCGCGCTGGGCCGCCTCAGCGAGGCGGAAGGCGGCAGGACCCTGGCACAGGATCTGCGGGCGAGACTGTATGTCGATCCAGCAGACCTTCGCGCGAGGTATGCGCAGAGTCCGGACTGGCTCAAGAGCTTGATGGACGGGTGGGCGGACGGCCTGAACTATTATCTGGCGACGCACGGCACGATCACGCCGAAGGTCATCAGGCGGTTCGAACCGTGGATGGCTCTGGCCTTCACCGAAGGAAGCATCGGCGGCGACATCGAGCGAATCCCGCTTCCGGGTCTCGCGGCCTTCTACGGCGTGCCGGATGCCGCTCAGCTCGACGACCAGGATGCACCCGACGCTCATGGACCGACGGGATCCAACGGCATTGCCATCGCGCCGTCCAACACCAGGGATCGCCATGCCCTGCTGCTGATCAACCCGCACACCTCCTTCTACTTCCGTTCCGAGCTGCAGATGACAAGCGACGCCGGGCTGAACGCCTACGGCGCCGTGACCTGGGGCCAGTTCTTCGTCTATCAGGGCTTCAACGAGCGGGTGGGATGGATGCACACCTCCAGCCACTCCGATGCCGTGGACCAGTTCCTGGAGACCATCGTCCGGAAGAACGGCCAGCTGGCCTGCCGCTATGGGAATGCCGTGCGGCCGGTGACGACATCGGCCGTCACGCTGTCATATCGCAAGGGCGACGGCAGCCTGGCGCAGAAGATCTTCAGGATTCACAAGACCGGACACGGTCCGGTGGTCGGGACGGCGGCCGATGGACGCTGGATAGCCGAGGCGATGATGTTCAAGCCGGTGCCGGCGCTGGAACAATCCTATGAGTTGACGAAGGCTCACGATTATCGTGCCTACCTGAAGGTGATGGAGCTGAAGGCCAACACCTCCAACAACACGGTCTATGCCGATGCGGACGGCAACATCGCCTACCTTCATCCGCAGTTCATTCCACGCCGGAGCGCCCGCTTCGACTACAGCCATCCCGTGGACGGGGCCGATCCGCAAACCGACTGGCAGGGTTTGCATACCTTGGATGAAGCCCCGCATCTGCTCAACCCGGGCACCGGCTGGATCCAGAACACCAACAACTGGCCCTACTCGGCGTCAGGACCCGCAAGCCCGAGGCAGGTGGATTTTCCACGCTACATGGACGACTACGGCGAGAATGTACGCGGTCTTCACGCCATCGCGCTGTTGCAGGGCAGGACCGACTTCACGCTGGAGACGCTGGTTGCAGCCGCCTACGATACCGGCCAGCCCGGCTTCGACATTCTGATCCCGCATCTGCTTGAGGCCTATGATCGCACGGCGTCGAGTGACCCGCTCAAAGGCCGTCTTGCCGACCAGATCGCGCTGCTCCGGGCCTGGAACCGGCGCTGGTCGGTGAACTCGGTCCCCACGACCCTGGCGGTGTACTGGGGAGAAGCTTTGTGGCAGGAAGCCGGCCAGAAACCGCACGGCAACAGCCTGTCCGACTATGATGCGGTGCTGGCCCATACCACGCCGTCGCAGAGGCTGACGGCGCTTGCAACCGCCTCAGACCGGCTTGTGCAGGATTTCGGCACCTGGCGCATGCCCTGGGGGCAGGTCAACCGGTTCCAGCGGCTGACCGATGGGCTGGAGCCGCAGTTTTCCGACGGCCATGCCAGCCTCCCGGTGGGGTTCACCTCGGCGCAATGGGGTTCGCTCGCCTCGATCAGCGGACCGCAGATCGCTGGCGTCAAGCGACGCTACGGCGACGAGGGCAACAGCTTCGTGGCGGCAGTCGAGTTCGGCCGCAGGGTGCGCGCGGTGGCGGTCACCGCCGGCGGCGAGAGCGGCGATCCGGCCTCGCCGCATTTCGACGACCAGGCGCTTCGCTATACCAGCGGCGCCCTGCGCGAGGTCTATTTCTATCCGGATCAACTGATCGGTCATACCTCGCGGAGCTACCATCCGGGCGAATAGGCAGCCCGGTCATCCAGCTCGTCGTCCTACAACCCCGTCAGGCCAGGCCGGGCGACAGCAGAGCACGTCCTCGACGTCCAGGCCGAGCACCGAGAGCGTTGCAAGCTCGACATAAAGCAAATACTGCTTCTTCCGAAGCATCGCCATTCGGTATCGACCATGCCAGTATTTGCCCGGCTTTGCATCGCGTCAATGCTGATGCTTTCGTCTTGCGCCGACTCCCCGTCCGCCAACCCTCCTGACCCGGCCAGATCGGACGTCAGGCAAGGGCAAGGCGGTCCAGGCCGATGCATCCCGACATCGGCGTCACTGCCGCTGCTCGGCATGCCCGGTGATAGCCCGATCCTCCCCGTGCAGGTGCGTGGTCAGAACGCGGCGATGTTCTTCTCGCCCGGCTTCGTCCCGTTGCTGTTTCGCGACAACGGCCCGGTGTCGTTTCCGAAGTTCGGGCGTCTGGATCTGGGCCTGCAAGACGGTGAGGTGGTGTCGGTTTCGGCCTCCGTCGCGTGGAACCTCTCCTTCGGCGACCTCGGCTCTGCAGATCGAGCAGGTTACCTGTTGCCCGAGCCCGATGACCGCACCACGAACGGCCGGCCGATCGTCGGGATGCTGGGGCGCAATATCCTGCCCAGAGGCGCGGTCATCGAGCTCGATATTCCGGCTCGCCGGCTCGTCGTCTCTGTTGTTCAGCCAGCCTGCCCGAACATCTCGTACACTCCTCCCGTGCGCTCGATCGACATGCAGCAGAGGGTCTTGATAGTGCCGGTGCGAATCAACGGGCTACCGGTGCAGGCTGTTCTGGAACCCGATCTTCCGATCAGCATCCTTCCAGCGGAACTCGCGAACAGGATCGGGATCAAAGATGCCGACCTTGCCCATGACCCGACGGTGATCACGAAGTTCGGAAAACGCGTCCTGGGACGACGCCACTATGTGAAGACACTGGATGTGGGCGATACGCGGCTGCAGCACTTCGCCTTCGACATAGAGGGTGACGTCAAATACGCAATGCTCGGCCTCAATTTCTTTGAAACGGGGCAGGCAACATTCGATTTTGCGAACTGGAGGTTCTTTTTCCGGCAGACGACCGACATCTTGCCGCCTCCGACTGATGTGCATTTCAACCAAACAAAGGTGCCCCAGGTCAGCGTCGAGGAATAGACCCCGTCTCACGGCTGACCGTGGCATTGCGTACGATGTCGGGCCGGATGTTGGCCGCACGATACGCTGCCGGACGGCGAAGCGCTGCAGCACGCCCGTGAACGCCTCGGCGTCCGCGGCGGTCACCGCCGCCGGCAGGGAATGATCCGCCGATGTCGGCGCACATCATGGCAGGCGGACCGGTCAGCGCCTTGGATCGGACAGATGGCGCAACCCTTCGCCGAGCCGGTCGAAGCCGAGCACCGCAAGCGCGATGGCAAGGCCCGGGAACAGCGATGGCCAGAGGTCGGCGCCGAGATAGTTGCGGCCGTCGCTCATCATCGCGCCCCATTCCGGCGACGGCGGCTGCGCCCCGAGGCCCAGGAACGACAGGCTCGCCGCGGTCAGCACCACCGTGCCGGCACTCAGCGTCGACTGCACCAGCAACGGCGCCAGCGCGTTGCGCAGCACATGGTGCAGCAGCACGTGCGCGGTTCCGGCGCCAAAGGTGATCGAGGCCTCGACATAGTCCCGGTGCCGCAGCTCGAGCGCCAGGTTGCGGCTGAGCCGGACATAGATCGGCACCGAGAACAGCGCGATCGCCAGCATGGTGTCGAACAGCCCGTCGCCGAGCACGCTGACCACCAGGATGGCCAGGATGATGCCCGGAAACGCGAACAGCACGTCGGTCGCCGCCATGACCGCCATGTCGAGCCTGCCGCCTTTGAAGCCGCACAGCAGGCCTGCCGGCACCGCGACCAGCAGGGCAAGGCCGATGCTGACCACCACCTCCAGCAGCGACAGGCGAGCACCGGCGGCCACCCGGGCCAGGATGTCGCGTCCGAACGCGTCGGTCCCGAACGGATGCAGGGCCGACGGATCCGCCAGCACGTGCCGCAGATCCTGCCGCAGCGGATCGGCCGGCAGCAGCGCGGTCGGCAAGGCCGCCGCCAGCACCAGCACCCCGACAAGCAGGACGCCCACCGCCAGCGACGGGCTGTCCCGGAGCGCGCGCCGGAGCTGTCGCATCCGTTGCATGCCCGTTCTCAGCCGATCCGGATTCGCGGGTTGAGCAGGGCGATCAGCAGGTCGGCGAGCAGGTTCGTCAGGCTCACCACCAGCACCGCCAGCAGCACCATGCCCTGGATCACCGGGTAATCGCGGTAGCGCACCGCATCGATCAGCAGCCGCCCGACGCCCGGCCAGTCGAACACGGTCTCGGTCACCACGGCACCGCCGATCACGCTGCCAAGGTTGAGGGCCATCACCGTCACGATCGGCACCATCGCGTTGCGCAGCCCGTGGCGCACCCAGATCGCCGGCTCCGGCAGGCCCTTGGCCCGCGCGGTGCGGATATAGTCCTGCGACAGCACCTCGATCATGCCGGCCCGGGTCATGCGCAGCACCAGCACGCCGGGGGCGACCGCCAGCACGGCGGCCGGCAGCACATAGTGCGGCCACGACCCGGCCCCCAGCAGCGGCAGCCAGCGCAGACGCACCGCGAACAGCTCCATCGCCATCAGCGCCAGCCAGAAGCTGGCGACCGACGCGCCAAGGGCGGAGGCGGCCATCAATCCCCGATCGACCCAGCCGCCCCGCCCGACCGCTGCCAGCAGGCCGAGCGGCAGCCCGAGCAGCAGCGCCAGCGCGTAGGCGAGCCCGGCCAGCCGCAGCGTGTTGGGCAGACGCATGCCGATCTCGCGCACCACCGGCGCCCCGGACTCGAGCGAGACACCAAAGTCGAGATGCGCCGCACGCACCAGGAAGGCGGCGTATTGCGCCACGAGCGGCCGGTCCAGCCCGAGACGGCCGCGCATCGCCGCCACCGTTTCCGCCGTTGCCTGCGGTCCGGCCATCAGCCGCGCCGGGTCGCCCGGCATCAGCCGCAAGGCGCCGAACACCAGCAGGGACACCGCCAGCAGCAGCGGCGGCAGCGTGGCGCAGCGCCTCAGAACCGCGGCACCCATCATTCCGCCGTCAGCCGTACCCGATCGAGATGCAGCTCCCCGCCCGGCATCAGCGCGATCCCGGACACCTGCCGCCGTCGCCCGAGCAGGTCGGCCCGCGTGTAGAGCAGGATGTCCGGCATCTCGGCGACGAGGCGGTCCTGCACCGCGCCGTAGCGCATCCCGCGCGCTGCCGGCGCCAGCGTCGCCGCCGCCGCCGCGATCTCGCGATCCAGGACGGGATCGACGAAGAAGCCGAGATTGGCGCCGTGCGGAGCAGCACTCCCGCTCGCGAACAGCGCGTCGAGCTCGACGTCCGGCAGGAACGGCGACGCCCACGACGTGATGACCGCGCCGAGCCGGCTGTCGGCCTTGGCCTGCGGGCCGGCAAACGCCGCCTCGGCCCAGACCCCGCTTTCCAGCCGCCTGATCTGCAGCCTCACGCCGAGCTCGGCCCACATCGCCTGCAGCGCCTCGGCGATCGGCTCCTCCGGCTCCTGCACGGCCACCGACAGCGTGAAGCCGTACGGCAGGCCAGCCTGCGACAGCAGCGCACGGGCGGCGACCGGGTCGAAGGCGAGGGCCGGACGGGCGGTGCCGCATCCTGCCAGGGCCGGGGGCAGCGGCGAGCAGGCCGGCGTGCCGAAGCCATGCAGCAGGGCCGCCACCAGCCCGTCCCGGTCCGTGGCGAGGCTGAGCGCCCGGCGGACCCGCGCATCGTCCAGCGGCGGCAGGCGCGTGTTCAGCGCCACGAAGTATACGGCCGCCCCGTCGTTGCGATCGATGCGCAGCGCCGGATCCTCGAGCGCCAACCGGCCGAACAGCGGCGCGAACGGAACCGCGGCCTGCACGTCGCCGCTGCGCAGCGCCATGTTCATCACCGACGCTTCCGACGACCAGGTCCACCGCAGCCGGTCCGGCTGGCCGGGCAGCACCTGGCTGGCGCCCCACCAGCCGGGATCGCGTGCCTCGACCACATCCTCGCCCGCGTCCCACCGCACAAAGCGGTAGGGTCCGGTGCCGTCGGCCTGACGGCCCAGCGTCCCCGCGCGATCGGCCGCCGGCGAGACGATCTCCGCCTGCGGGGCGGCGAGCAGCGGCAGCAGGAACGCGTACGGACGATGCAGACGGATCAGCAGCGCATCCCCGTCCGCCGCCACGCTGGCGATCACGGCACGGAACCGGCCCGCCCCGGCCAGGCCGCGCGCGGGCGACAACAGACGCTGGAACGACGCCGCGGCCGCCTGCGCGTCGAACGGCGTGCCGTCATGGAAGCGGACGCCTGGGCGCAGCGCGAACCGCCAGTCCAGCCCCTCGGCGCTCCCGGTCCAGCCGGTGGCGAGCAGCGGCGAGATCCGCCCGTCCGGATCCATCTCCACCAGCCCCTCATAGATCGGGTCCAGCACCGAGGCGGTGAAGGTGGCGGTATGATCGGCAGGATCCATGCTGCGCGGCGGCTCGGACTGCATGATGGTCAAGGTCGTTGCAGCAGCCGGGGCGGGTGCCAGACCGAGCCCGACAAGGATCGCCGCGATGGCCCTGCGCCCGGATCGAGGCCTCTGCGCCCGCAGCGTCATGACGCCATCCCCGCCCGCACCCGCATCATGGTCGAAGGGCAGATCATTGACGTCAAGCTGGTTCATGTCGTGAATGAAGCAGATGGCCCTGCCGGCGCAGCATCAGCTCCGGCGCTGCTGTCATCGAGACCGCACCCACGGCATGAGCCAAGGGTGCCGCCGTGTCGCGGCGTAACGGCTCCTCCGCAGTCCTGACGCGGTCCCACCACGACACCCTCCGGGAGAACGGCATGCGGATCGCGGTTGGCGGCATCCACATCGAGTGCAGTTCCTATAATCCGGTGCCGACCGGCCTGGAGGCATTCCGGATCGTGCGGGCCGAGGCGCTGTCGCAGTCGGCCGCCTTCGCCTTCCTCGCCAACTATCCGGCCGAGTTCCTGCCCACCCTCCATGCCCGCGCGATCCCGGGCGGCCCGATCGAGCCTGCGGTCTATCTTGCGCTGCGCGACGAGTTCCTCGGCCGGCTGCGTGCGCTGGGTCCGGTCGACGGGCTGTATCTGGCGATGCATGGCGCGATGTTCGTGTCCGGCCTGGAAGACGCCGAGGGCGACTGGATCGCCCGCGCCCGCGCCGTCGTCGGCGAAGCGTGCGCGGTCTCGGTGAGCTACGACCTGCACGGCAACGTTTCGCAGCGGATCGTCGATTCGATCGACATGTTCTCGACCTACCGCACGGCGCCGCACATCGACACCGAGGACACCCAGCGCCGGTCGGTCGCCATGCTGGTGCGCTGCCTGCAGACCGGGGCGCGCCCCTGCGTCGCCTGGGCGCCGGTCCCCGTGCTGCTGCCGGGCGAGCGGACCAGCACCGTCGACCAGCCGGCGCGGGATCTCTACGCCGCCTTGCCGGGGATCGACGGGCGCCACGGCATCTGGGACGCCTCGCTGATGGTCGGCTATGTCTGGGCCGACGAGCCACGCGCCACCGCGGCCGCGATCATGACCGGAACCGCGCCGGACCGGCTGCAGGCGGCAGCCGCTGCGCTGGCGCACCGCTTCTGGGACGCGCGCGACGCCTTTGCGTTCGGCTCGGAGGTCGGCGACATCGCCTTCTGCGTCCGGCGCGCCCTTTCGCACCGCGGGCCGGGTCCGATCATCCTGGCCGATTCCGGCGACAACCCGACCGGCGGCGGCGTCGGTGACCGCGCCGACGTGCTGGCCGAACTGCTGGCGCGCGGCGTGGCCGGGCAGACCGACAGCGAGCCGGTGATCATCGCCGCCATCACC
>CAXTZG010000002.1:109811-111989 GCA_964248625.1 uncultured Acetobacteraceae bacterium
GCCCGCCGCCGGGCAGGCCTATGCGGCCGGCATCGGCGCCACCGTCTCGCTGGAGGTCGGCGCCGCCCTGGACCGTGCCGGCAGCCAGCCGGTGAGGGTGGCCGGAACCGTCGTCGTGCTGCATCTGGTCGAGACGCCAAGCGAGCAGGAGGCGGTCATCGCCGTCGGGCCGATCCGGCTGGTGCTTGCGGCACGGCGCCGGCCCTATCACTGCCTCGCCGATTTTGCGCGCCTTGGGCTCGACCCGCAGCGGGCCCGGCTCCTGGTGGTCAAGTCCGGCTACCTGTCGCCGGAGCTCGCGCCGGTCGCCTCGCTGTCGCTGATGGCGCTGTCTCCCGGGGTGGTCGACCAGCATGTCGAACGGCTGCCGCGCCGGCGCAAGCCACACCCCACCTACCCGTTCGACAGGGGCTTCGAGTGGACGCCGTCACCGGTCCTGTCCGCCCGCGCGACCAGCTGGGCGGCTGCTCGCACCAGCCGGCCCTGATGACCCCGGGCATGATCCACGATCCCGAGCCGCGCTGCGCATCGAGCCGTTGCGGGTCGCCGTGCCGCACGTGGCCACGCGCCCGTTCCGGTGATGGTCCAGCTCCGCGCGCTGCTCGCCCGCATCGGCCTGACGCCGGACGCGCGGACGAGCCGGTCTCGGCGTTCGCCGTCTCGATGGCGGCGCATCCAGGCGACCGCGTCGTCGTGATGGTCCCGGGCCATGTCGCCGAGGGCCAGCCGCCCGATCCGCCGCCCGGCGGCGTGTCGTCGCCCTTCCTCTCCGCCGGTGCAGCCGCGGCACGCCGGCGCACCGCGCGTCACCG
Organism: uncultured Acetobacteraceae bacterium; assembly: GCA_964248625.1. Taxonomy (GTDB): domain Bacteria; phylum Pseudomonadota; class Alphaproteobacteria; order Acetobacterales; family Acetobacteraceae; genus Lichenicola. Next base: position 110,624 of record CAXTZG010000002.1, read on the forward strand.
GCCTGAGCCATGCGCCTGACCCGTCTCGAGGTCTGCGTCGAGACCATCGACGGGCTGCATATCGCCGCCGCCACGCCGATCGCCCGTATCGAGCTGTGTGGCCCGCTCGGCGTCGGCGGCACCACACCGTCTGCTGGACTGATCCACGCCGCAGCGGGCAGCGCGGTGCCGGTGCACGCGATGATCCGGCCCCGTGACGGCAGCTTCGTTTTCTCCCAGGCGGAAGCCGTGGCGATGGAGATCGAGATCGACGCCATGCGTGCGGCCGGACTGGCCGGCGTGGTGCTGGGCGCTTCCCGGGCAGACCGCACCCTGGACGTCGCACTGCTGCGCCGGCTTTCCGAGCGTGCCGCCGGGCTCGGTCGCACCCTGCATCGCTGCTTCGACCTGGCGCCGGACCCGATTGCGGCTCTGGATCAGGCAATCGGGCTGGGTTTCGATCGCGTGCTCACCTCGGGTGCCGCACCGATGGCGCTCGACGGCGCGCCGCTGCTGGCGCGACTGGTGACGCATGCCGCCGGCCGGATCGCCATCATGGCCGGTTCGGGATTATCGCCGGAGCGGGTCGGCCCGCTGCTGGCCCGCGCACCGGTGGACGAGCTCCACGCCTCCTGCCGCGCGCCGGGCGATGTTCCGGTCGACGACCGTCTGCGCCGCTTCGGCTTCCAGTCGACCACGGCACGCACCGATCGCGCGGTCATCCTGGCGATGCTGTCGCGGATCGCCGAAGCCGATGCGCGGGCTCTGGCCGATCCCTCCGCCGGGGTGACCAGATGATCGTTTTCCGTTTGAGACGGGCCGGGCAGCGGGCGGTGTAGGATGCCTGCGGGAACATCCGGTCGATGAGGACGAGCGCGATGTGCGCCGGCGGAGTGAGGTCGCCGCTCGCCCCCACGATGCCCATCTCGGGCACGATCGGCACGACGTTGCGGTTGCGGCAAGCCAGCAAGCCGGAGAAGCCCCGTGCCAGCTGCTGGCACGCGAGGCCATGACCGTCCGGGTCTGCGGCACCGACAAGGACTGCCCGACGCCGCTTGCCAGGTGATGGATCAGGTGATCAGGCAGGACATGATGACAGGCAAGCACACCGTAGCCTGTCGTCACGTCGTAGATCCGAGCGCGCCAGGCTGTCGCTCGCCGCGGTGATCCATGCGCGGACAAGCCGCCCGGCGGCGGCCATCCTGCCGCTACAGGCCATGTCCCGATCATGGTCAGGTCGAGGGGATCCGATCCCGGATCGAGGAAAGCCGCGCGCAAGTTCATGCTGACATCGTCTGGCATGACGGACTTCGTCTGCGGATTGGATCTTTTCAAGAAATGGACTGCTGCGGGAGACCGATGACTACTTGCCTGTCTCGCATCGGTG
>CAXTZG010000003.1:0-5850 GCA_964248625.1 uncultured Acetobacteraceae bacterium
TGGCGCCGGCCGGCTCGCGAGGCGCCGGTGCGGCGACGGCTGCCTCGCGGAGCCGGGCGACCTCCTCCTCGAGCTCGTCGAGCCGGTCGGCGGCGGCACGCACCGCCTCCGCCGCCTCGCGGTTCTTGGCCCGCAGGTTGACGTTGGCGCGCTCGAGCTTCTCGATGCGCTCGCGCAGTTCCTGCTTGCCCTGCACCGGCGCCCGGACGGCGGCGGGCTGGCGCGCCGCGCGGGAAGACGGCGTCGCGACGGCCGGCTTCTTCTTCGGTGCGGCCTGGCGCTTGGCGGCGGCCTGAGGGGTGGCCGCCACGGGCGCCTTGCGCGCCGGGGCCGGCGTCCTGCCGCGGGAGGCGACGGCTGCCGTCGGCTTGGCTCGGTTGGTGGGTCTGATCGGTCGTGCCATCGAAATCCCCTTGCGGCATCCGCATGCGGCCGACAGTGCGGCCCGTTGCGGTCCGGACGCCAGGATGCGCCAGGGGTTCCCGAGCGACCATGCCCCCTTTGCGGCCGCTGCGACGGGTCCTGGTTCTAGAGCGACGGGGAGCCGGCACCGCGTGCGGGGGGTGGCGACAGCAGGTTCGTCACCAGTGCGGTGACCAGTCCGAACGCGGCGTGGATGCCGATGCGCTGCGCGACGGTGGCCGTCCCTTCCTGCCGCGGCGTCGGCGTCAGGCCAAGGGATGGCCCGAGCAGGCCCCACAGCAGCGGATAGAATGCAGCCCCGAACAGCAGGCCGCCGCCGGCGCCGCGCAGGCCGGGCAGCGACCGGACGGCCGGGTAGGCGGCCCCCATCACGGCGGACAGCACGAGATGCCCGCCATGCGACATCGCCTGCTCCTCCAGCGCGGGTCTGGCCGGATTGTAGCGATAGGGCGAGCCGAGCTTCTCGGCGGTTCTGCGGCCGAGCCGGATGATGTCGGAAGGCTGCCCGGTGACGCGCTCCTGGGTCAGGAACATCGCGCTCAGCAACAGGCCCGCCACCACGCCGCCGGCCGCGCCGGCGCCGATCTCCCCGCCCCTGAACGCCATCATCCATCTCCCCCGGACCGCAGGGAAACGGCGTCGGGCCGCCAGTGTTCCCGCAGGGCCCGGCGGAACCCGGCGGCGCGCGGGATCAGCGGGCGGCGCTCATCCGTTCGACCAGGGTGCGGTTGCCTTGCCGCTCGGCGAGCACCGTGGCGCTCGCGCCCTCGCCGTCGCGATGATGGGGGTCGGCACCGCGCTCCAGCAGAAAGGCCGCCATCGCTTCCCGGCCGAACATGACGGCGAACATCAGCGGCGTGCGCCCGACATGGTTGGGCGCGTCGATGTCGGCGCCCGCCTCCAGCAGGCGACGCGCCAGCGCGATGTCGCCCTTGAAGGCGACGCCGCACAGGGCGGTGCTGCCCTTGGCGTCGGGCAGGTTCGGATCGGCGCCGCGACGCAGCAGCAGGCCGGTGGCCGCGTCGTGGCCGTTATAGGAGGCGAGAATCAATGGCGTGTAGCCGGACCCGTTCGAGCCGTTGGGATCGGCGCCGGCATCGAGGAACTGCTCGAGCAGGTCGGTCTGGCCTGCGCGGGCGGCATTGAAATACAGCGCCTCCACCTGCTCGTGGGTGAAGCCGGGCGGCGGCGGTGGGCTTTCGCGGGCGACGCTGTCCGGATCGGCCATCGACCTGCTCCTTGTCCGGGTCCTGCCGGACAAGGATAGGCCGGCCGCCTGCCGCTGTCATCCGCCAGCGGCAGGCGCCCGGTGCAGGACTGCGCGTCAGGCCGGACGCAGCACCACGGCCGGCAGCACCCCGAACAGCCGGCCGAGCGCCACCTCGCCGCCATCGAAGGACCGGCCGCTGAGCCAGTCGGTCCAGCGACCCTCCGGCAGCACGACCAGCGTGTCGCCCCAGTCGGGATCGGCGTCGCGCAGGCCGGGATAGCGCGCGACCAGCGTCAGCAGACGCTCGCCATCGGCGCTGCGGACGTAGCCGAGCGCGTGGTCGCTCCTGGCGCCCTGGATCGGAACCGCCTCGTAGGCGCCGTCGGTGAACAGCGCCTCGTGCCGGCGGCGGAGATCGAGCAGCAACGCGGTCACCGCGAGCTTGATCCGCGCGTCCTGCCAGTGCTCCAGCAGCTCGGTCATCACCGCGCCGCGGGATTCAAGATCCTCCAGCCGCGGCAGCAGGGCAGCCAGGGCGGCCTCGCGCAGGGGATAGTCGATCGGGCGGCGGTTGTCGGGATCGACCAGGCTGAGGTCCCACATCTCGCAGCCCTGGTAGATGTCGGGCATGCCGGGCAGGGTCAGCTTCATCACCAGCTGGATCAGGCTGTTCTGCACCCCGAGCCGGGCCACCTTCTGCGCGAACGGCAGGAAGGAGGCCAGGAAGCCGCCGCGCGAGCTGTCCAGCGCGTCGCGGGCGAGCGCCTGCATCGCCTCCTCGTAGGCAGCGTCGGGCGAGGTCCAGGTGGAATGCAGCTTGGCTTCGCGCATCGACTTCTCGAGCGCGCCGGCCAGGCGCTTGCCGTAAATCTCCAGCGCCGCCTCGTCGGTCCGCTCCAGCAGCTCGACCGGCCAGGAGCCGACCAGAAGCTGGTAGAGCAGATACTCGTCATTGTGGTCGGGCGGCGCGCTGCCCTCGATGTCGCCACGCCGGGCGCGCAGCAGGCGGCTCCAGGTGGAAACCAGGCGCGACCACTCATCGGGCAGGTCCGACAGCACGGCGAGACGCGCGCGGGTATCCTCGCCCCGCTTGGTGTCGTGCGTCGAGGTGCCGAGCATCGCATGCGGCCAGTGCCGGGCGCGCTGGGTGTTGGCCTTGTGGAACGCGTTGGCGGCGATACCGAACCGCTCGGGCTCGCCGCCCACCTCGTTCAGCGCCACGTGGCGGTTGTAGCGGTAGAAGGTGGTGTCCTCGAGACCCTTGGCCATCACCGGGCCGGAATACTGCTGCAGCTTCATCGCGAAGCGCAGCACGGCGCTGCGGCTGAAGCCGGATTTCGGCTGCGCCACCACCTCGCCGGACAGCACCCCGTGCAGGAAGTCGAACACCGACGGGTCGATGTTGAGATCGCCCCGCCGCGCCTGCGCCATCGCCCAGTCGAGATCGCGACGGTCGGCATCCTCCTGCGCGCCGTCCATGTCGATATAGGTGCGATAGACCGGGAAGCTCGCGACGATCTGCTTGATCGCGCGCTGCAGGATGGCGCGGGTGAAGTCGGCGGTCATCGGGTTCTGGCGGGCGACGCGGCCGGCATCGCGGCCGAGCACGTTGAGCTCGCTCGCCATCTCGTTCTCCATGATGCGGATCTTGCACTCACGGACGATCTGCGGGAACGGCGTGGTGAGGCCGGTGAAGGACCTGTAGAAGGCGGTGAAGCTTTCCTCGGCGGCGGGGTTGATCATCGCGCCGAGCACGAGGTTGGTGAAGTCGTAGCCGGTGGTGCCCTCGACCGGCCAGTCCTCGCGAAGCTGCTCGTGTGCCGCGAGGATCTTCTCGATCACCAGATAGAACGGGCGTGCGGAGGCGGCGCGCAGGTCGTTGAAGTAGCGCTTGGGATCGAGCAGCCCGTCGACATGGTCGAGACGGATGCCGTCCAGCGTGCCATCCTCGATCATCGGCATGATCCGGGCGTGAGCGTGGCGGAACACCGCCGGCAGCTCCATGCGCAGGCCGGCGAGATCGTTGATGTTGAAGAACCGGCGGTAGTTAATGTCGTCTCCGGCCACCTCGTAGAACGCCACGCGCCAGAACTGCTCCTGGATCAGCGCGTCGAGCGCCTTCCAGTCGGCATTCAGGGCGTCGACGGTCTCGTGGAGGGCATCGCGGCTTCTCTCGTTCTCGCGCAGCAGGCTGGCGAGCTCCGCCTTGAGCACGTGCGCCCGCTCGGCCACCTGCGGTCGCCACATGGGAAGATCGGCGAACAGGTCGCTGAGCCGGTCGAGGCCGGCATCGTCATGGCCGAGGATCCGGTCATAGAAGAGCGGGCAGATCGGCAGCTTGTGGCTCCCATAGGCCCAGATCGCCAGCGTGCCCTCGTCCGCGTCGTATTTCAGCTCGAGGTTGCCAGCCTTGAGCTCGATGCCGTACTGGTTGCCCAGGAACGGCACCAGCAGCTTGTTCAGCAGGTAGCGGCGGTCCGGATCCCAGTCGATGTCGAACCAGCCGGCATGTTCGGAGTCCGGGCCCCATTCCAGCACGTCGAGCCAGAGCGGGTTGTCGGAGCCGCCGACGCCCATGTGGTTGGGCACGAAATCGAGGATCTGGCCGAGCCCCTCGCGCTGGAAGGCCTGCACCATGGCGGCGAAGTCCTGCTCGGTGCCGAGCTCGGGATTCAGCGCCTGATGGTCGGTGATGTCGTAGCCGTGCGTGCTGCCGGGGCGCGCCTTGAGGTAGGGCGAGGCATAGACGTGGCTGACGCCGAGCCGGCCGAGATAGGGCGCGATCGCGGCGGCGTCGTCGAAGCCGAAGCCCGCATGGAACTGCAGGCGGTAGGTGGCACGCGGCGTGGTCATGCGGTCTCCAGGGTCCAGCGGACCGACCAGGGTCCGAGGGCAGGGACGGTGTCGCCCTCGCTCCACAGGGTGCGGCCGCGGGCGGCCGGGACGTCGACGCGGCGGGCCGACAGGTTGGCTGCCAGCACCAGGGTGTCCGCGCCCGCCTGCCAGCGCACCTGCACCGTCCCGTCGCCATGACGGGTGGCGTTGCCGCCACGACCGATCGACGGCAGCAGCGGCACGATATGCTGGCGGCGGGCGGCGATCAGCTCGCGGTAGTGGGCCAGACGCGGCGCGGTGGCGGCACTCCAGTCGAGCTTGGCGGAGGTGAAGGTGGTCTCCGCCAGCGGGTCGGGGATGCGGTCGCGGGATGCCGGATCCTGGAACTCGGGAAAGCGGGCGAACTCCTCGCGCCTGCCCTTGCGCACGGCGTCGGCAAGATCGCCCTCGAAGTCGCAGAAGAACGGAAACGGCTGCGTCGCCCCCCATTCCTCGCCCATGAAGATCATCGGGCATTGCGGCAGCAGCAGGTAGGTCGCGGCCAGGGCGCGCATCGCCTCGGGCTTGGCGATGCTGTTCAGGCGCTCGCCGAAGGCGCGGTTGCCGATCTGGTCGTGGTTCTGGATGAAGGCGACGAAGGCACCCGGCGGCAGCTGGTCGCACGGCTCGCCGCGCGGGCTGCCGCGATAGGGCATCATCTGCCCCTGGTAGCCGAAGCCTTCCGCCAGCGCCTTGCCGAGCAGGTCGGTGTCGCCTTCGTAGTCGGCATAGTAGCCGGTGCGCTCGTGCGTCGCGGCGGTGTGCAGCACGTGGTGGATGTCGTCGTTCCACTGCGCCGTGTAGTGCACCGGCACGCCGTCCTTGCGGGTGAGGCGGCCAGGGTCGTTGTCCTCGTTCTCGAGCAGCAGGTGCAGCGGACGCGTGGTGGCGGCGCGCGCGCGTTCGGACAGCTCGTCGAGAAGATGCCTGGGGCTTTCGTCGATGATGGCGTGCACCGCATCGAAGCGCAGGCCGTCGAGGTGGAACTCCTCGATCCAGTACAGCGCGTTGCGGATCACGAACTCGCGCACCGGTGCCGAGTGCTGGCCGTCATAGTTGATGGCGGCACCCCAGGGGGTCTTGTGCCGGTCGGTGAAGAAGGTCGGCGCGTAGACCGGGAGGTAGTTTCCGTCGGGACCGAAATGATTATAGACCACGTCGAGCAGAACGGCGATCCCGCGCGCATGCGCCGCTTCGACGAGCGCCTTGAGGTCGTCCGGCCGGCCATAGGAGGAATCCGGCGCATAGGGCAGCACGCCGTCATAGCCCCAGTTGCGGCCGCCGGGGAAATCGGAGATCGGCATGATCTCGATTGCGGTGATGCCGAGGGCCTGCAGATGGTC